>NZ_PVRA01000003.1:0-468241 GCF_002998555.1 Bacillus sp. NMCC4
GAATACATTTATTATTATAACAACATTCGTATTCAAACGAAACTAAACAACCAATCACCGATAAACTATCGGCAATTGGCTGTATAAAGGTGTTTTGATCCCTGTCTCAAAAACGGGGGTCAGTCCCATATAAAGGGGCTTTTTTGTTTTTCCTGATGGAGATTTCTCGCAGTAAAAATGATGAAACGGCTGTTTTGCGGGATTCATTAGCATGATCTGAACCGCTGAGGAATAGGATGATATAGAGGCTTTCTCATCAGTCTCACCATCTTTCAGTTTGATCTCATACACATGGGGCGGGAAGGGGTTCTTATTGAATGGGAAAAAGAAAAAATCGACTTAAAGCATGGCTGACAAGAACACTTGAAATCCCTCCAGACGTCATGATGGATCTTCCCCGTATTACGATGGTTGGCAGACTCCACATTTACATAGAGAACCATAAAGGGCTTTTGCTTTTCAGTGATCAAGAGGTAAGGCTGATGCTCAAACAAGGACAATGCATTATTTCAGGGAAAGATTTTGTGATTAAAACGATTTTGCCAGAAGAGATCTTATTAGAAGGGAAAATCGATGAGGTCCGTTATATTGATTCTTAACTGACGGAGGGGAGAAGTGTGAAGAATAAATGGTTCGCCTATTTTATTGGTAGAGTGGAAGTGGAGATCAAGGGAAACGGCATTGAGCGGCTCATCAATGAGTGCACGAGACAGGGGATCACAATGTTTCAAGTGAGCCGCCGTCAAGACAGCGTGCGCTTATTTATTCGCTTATCAGATGTACATGCCTTCAGAAAAGTACAAAGACATCATGAAGTGACATGTTCATTTCATCAAAAGAAGGGATTTCCGTTTCTTCTCCTATGGTCAAGGAAGAATATTGGGTTTACCCTTGGGATTGTGTGTTTTCTAGCGACGATATTGGCGCTTTCAAACATGGTGTGGAAAATTGATATTAAAGGAGCCAATCCAGAAACTGAACATCAGATGAGAAAGCATTTAGACGAGATTGGAGTGCAAAAAGGCCGTTTTCAGTTTCTAATGGGAACACCTGAGAAAATTCAAAAATCACTGACCGCCAATATTCAAAGCATTACATGGGTCGGCGTTGAACTAAACGGTACAACATTTCAAATGAAAGTTGTGGAAAAAAATGAGCCGGAAGAAGAGAAATATACGAGTCCTCAGCACATCGTTGCCAAGAAGAAGGCTGTCATCACGAGAATGTATGTGGAAAAAGGGGAGCCGCTTGCCGCGGTTGACGAACATGTGAAGAAAGGGCAGATGCTCGTCTCTGGTCTCATCGGCAGCGAAGACCAGCAAAAAACGGTGGGTGCTAGAGCGAAAATTTATGGTGAAACGTGGTACCGTTCTGAAGTTTCTGTCCCTCTTCGAACATCTTTTGATGTCTTTACGGGTAAAATGAAGACAAAGCACAAGCTCTCCGCATTTGGAGGTTCAATGCCATTTTGGGGCATTTCCTTTAAAAAGGATGATTTTAAGCAGCCAAAAACAGAAACAGAAGTTCACCCACTACATTTCTTAAACTTCCAGCTCCCATTTTCCTATGAAAAAGAAATGACACGCGAAAGTGAAAAAATAAATCGGACATACACAAATAAAGAAGCGGTTCAAGCAGGGATTAAAATGGGTAAAAAAGAATTAGAAGAGAAGCTAGGTCAAACAGGAGAGGTGAAAAGTGAAAAAGTTTTGCACGAGACAACAGGGAATGGTAAAGTTAAGTTAATCATCCTTTACCAAGTAATAGAAGATATTGTTCAACCAACACCTATTGTTCAGGGAGACTAGAGAATGACAGAACATTTACTTGAAATTCAACAAAAATTAGATAGCCCAAACGAAGCGATTGCTTTATTTGGAAATCAAGATGCTTATCTGAAACTGATGGAAAACGAGCTGAATGTCTCCATTATTACGCGCGGAGAAAAAGTGTATGTTTCTGGTCAGGAAGCATCAAGAGATACAGCGAGCCGTCTGATTACATCTCTCTTACATCTCATCCGAAAAGGAATTGAGATTTCTGAACGGGATGTCGTCTATGCCATTAAAATGGCGCAAAAAGACAAGCTCAATTATTTTGAAAATATGTATGAAGATGAAATTACGAAAAATGCTAAAGGGAAGTCAATCAGGGTAAAAACCATTGGCCAGCGGGAATATGCTGCGGCGATGAAAAAAGATGATCTGGTCTTTGGAATTGGACCAGCTGGAACAGGGAAGACGTATTTGGCAGTCGTCAATGCGGTACATGCACTGAAAAATGGACATGTGAAACGGATTATCCTGACAAGACCAGCTGTTGAAGCAGGAGAGAGTCTTGGCTTTTTACCAGGTGATCTAAAGGAAAAAGTAGATCCTTATTTAAGACCACTATATGATGCCTTGCATGATGTGCTTGGCAGTGATCATACGGAACGTTTAATCGAGCGCGGCGTGATTGAAATAGCGCCTCTTGCCTACATGAGAGGGCGGACACTCGATGATGCATTTGTTATTTTAGATGAAGCGCAGAATACGACGCCTGCCCAAATGAAAATGTTTTTGACGAGACTTGGGTTTGGCTCTAAAATGGTCATTACAGGAGATATTACACAGATTGATCTGCCGAAGGGCATGCAGTCTGGCCTTGCAGCTGCAAAGGACATGCTTGCAGAGATCAAGGGCATTTCATTTATTGAGCTAGACCAGACAGATGTGGTCAGACACCCGCTTGTGGCGAAGATCATCGGAGCATACGAAAAGCAAAAATGAACTTAGTGACCCGATCGTCTTCATCGGGTCATTTTGTTTCGATCGTGGTTTAAAGTAAAAAAGGAGGTACTTTCCTTGAGAAAGAATCAGAAAGACAGTAAGCGCAAAAGACTGCTGTCTAAAAAAGAACCTCAGAAAATGGAGCGCTCACGTTATTTAAATGTTTTGCTATACGCTGGTTTAGCAGCCATTCTATTCGTGGTGCTCTTCTTCCATGTAAAGCCTGAATCGCTCGACTTAGATTTATTTTCAGTGAGCGAACAGACCATCTATTCTCCATCAACCGTCGATGATCAAGAAGCGACAGAAGAAAAGAAGCAAGAAGCAACAGATCAAGTAGAGGATCAATATACACTCAAAAAAGCGTATTCTGACAATCGTGTTGACCTCATCTCCTCCCTTTTTGAAGCCATTAAAGAAGAGAAGAAAGCAGCTGATGAAAAAGAGAATCCGCCATCAGATAAAGAAATGGTCAAGCGTGTCAAAGAAAAACTCACATCAGATATGCAGGAGGCTGTTTCAGACCAATCCATCAAAGCACTGCTTCAGGCAAGTGACGAAAATCTCTCTTTTACTAAGGATTCCATCATCACAGTGGTGAATTCACTGATGAGTAAAGAAATCACAGCAGCGAAATTACAAGATGAGAAAAAACAAGTGAAAACAGAGCTTGAAAATAATTCAATTCCATCAAAATACTTAAATGCAGCAAAAGAAATCGGTGAATTTGCGATCATTCCAAACTATGTATTTGATCCAGTGGCTACAGAGAAGAAAAGACAAGAAGCAGCTGATAATATTCAGCCGGTTCAGATTAAGCAAGGGCAAATTTTAGTCGAAGAAGGAGAACTTATCGACCGGGAAGTGTATCGTAAATTAGAACTGACAGGCCTCTTAAACAGCTCCAATTTGATTAAGCCTGTAAGCGGTCTTATGATATTGATTGGTCTGTTTTTAGCAGCGATTATTCATTCACTTGAAACGAGGAAAAAATCGCTTGTTCATAAGAATAAGTCGTTGCTGCTCTACTCGCTTATTTTCACCATTATTTTAGTCATCATGGAAGTATTCAGTCTCTTCCAGGAAACGAAGTATACGACAATAGGTTATGTGGTACCAGTGGCACTTGGCACGATGCTGATCAAGCTGCTTATCAATGAGCGGCTAGCGATCTTCTCTGGCCTTGTATTTGCTCTTTGCGGCAGTATGATGTTTAATCAAGGGGTAACCGGCGTCTTTAACTATGTGATCTGTGCTTATTACCTTGTGAACGGGATGGCGGGCATTTTATTTTTGAGAAAGCATAATGCACGTTCAAAAATATTGCAGGCAGGGCTTTGGGTCGCTTTGGTGAATGTCCTTGTGGTTCTATCCATTACGCTGATCCAAAACTCCTCACCATCAGGGCTTGAAATCGGTGTGAACCTCATGATGGCGTTTGTGTCAGGGTTTGCATCATCTATTTTGGTCATCGGGTTAATGCCTGTGTTTGAGAGTATGTTCGGCATCCTTTCAACAATGAAGCTGATTGAATTATCAAACCCAAATCATCCGCTGCTCAAAAAGATTTTAACAGAGACACCAGGTACATATCATCATAGTGTCATGGTGGCAAATTTAGCGGATGCTGCATGTGAAGCAGTTGGCGCAAACGGTCTTTTAGCAAGGGTCGGCGCTTATTATCATGACATTGGGAAAACGAAAAGACCGCAATACTTTATCGAAAACCAAATGAACATTGATAATCCGCATGACAAGCTTTCTCCTCAGCTAAGTAAAAATATCATTATTGCCCATACGACAGATGGAGCTGATATGCTGAGAGAAAAGAAGTTTCCTGAAGAGCTTGTCGATATTGCAGAACAGCATCACGGGAAGTCACTGTTAAAGTTCTTTTACTATAAGGCAAAAGAGCGTGATGATCAGGTGACAGAGGAAGAATTCCGTTATCCTGGTCCAAAACCGCAATCAAAAGAAGCGGCAATTATTTCTGTAGCGGACAGCGTTGAAGCGGCAGTACGATCGATGCATAATCCAAATCCAGAGCGAATCGAAAAGCTCGTCAAAGGCATTATTTCAGATAAAATGCAGGATGGGCAATTTAGTGAATGTGATCTGACATTTAAAGAATTAAATATTATTGGTCAAACGATTTGTACAACATTAAAGGGGATTTTTCATTCTCGGATTGAATATCCAGATGCCCCGAAGCAGAAGGTGAAGTAAATGACATTGTTAATCGATTTAATAGATGAAACAGGACAAGTATCAAAAGAGCAGCTTGAAGAAGTGGAAAAGCTTCTTCAGTTCGCTGCAGATGCCCTTGAGGTCAAAGATCAAGCGGAGGTATCAGTGACGATCGTCTCGAATGAAGAGATTCATCAAATCAATAAAGAATACCGCGGGAAAGACGCACCAACGGATGTCATCTCCTTTGCACTTGAGGAAGAAGGAGAAGGGGAAATTGAAATCATTGGTGCTGATGATATTCCGCCTGTACTCGGCGACATCATCATTAGTGTGGACCGTACGAAAGAGCAGGCAGAGGAATATGGACATTCCTTTATGAGAGAGCTTGGATTCCTCACCATTCATGGGTTCCTTCATTTGCTCGGGTTTGATCATATGACAGAAGAAGATGAAAAAGAAATGTTCGCCAAACAGACAAAGATCTTGGATGATTATGGCCTTTCAAGATCTTCGTAAGAAAAGAAGGCCGCTTGCCCGTTTTTTTCGGAGTTTTTATTATGCATTTAGAGGAATATGGCGAACTTTCTTGAATGAACGGAATTTTCGATTTCACACAGTCGCAGCCATCATCGTGGTGATCTGCGGCTTTTGGTTTCACATTGAACCATACGAATGGATGATCGTTTTGCTTTTATGCGGGGGGATGTTTGCGCTTGAACTTGTCAATACAGCCATTGAACATACAGTGGACCTGATGACAGAAGAGAAGCACCCTCTTGCAGAGAGAGCGAAGGACGCTGCAGCAGGCGCTGTTTGCGTTTACGCCGCGATTTCGGTTATGATTGGGGTGATCATCTTCTTACCGAAGATCATGCAATAGAACAATATTACTATTTATTAACATTTTTAGAAATGGGCGTGAAAATGTCACGTGAATTATGTAAAATATAAATGTGACAGTGGGTCCATTTCTTCTGAAAGTGGGAACTAGGAATGAACAAACAAGAGTTGATTTCAGAAGCAGTTAAAGCAAGAGATTTTGCATATGTACCCTATTCAAAATTCAAAGTCGGTGCAGCATTATTGTCGAATGATGGAAAAGTGTATGGCGGCTGCAACATTGAAAATGCAGCATATGGCATGTGTAATTGTGCGGAAAGAACAGCACTTTTTAAAGCCTATTCAGAAGGCATCACATCGTTTCAAATGCTAGCGGTAGTGGCTGATACAGACCGGCCTGTTTCGCCGTGCGGCGCATGCAGACAGGTCATTTCAGAGCTGTGTGCACCTGATATGCCAGTGATTCTAACGAACTTAAAAGGACATATATACGAAACAACAGTAAACGAACTATTGCCAGGCGCATTTTCACCGGAGGATTTAAATGACTAACGAAAGCTTCAAATCAGGATTTGTATCAATTATTGGAAGACCAAATGTAGGAAAATCAACCTTTCTTAATCGTGTGATTGGACAAAAGATCGCCATCATGAGTGATAAGCCCCAAACGACACGAAACAAAGTGCAAGGTGTCTTGACAACAAACACGTCACAAACGATCTTTATCGATACACCAGGGATTCATAAACCTAAGCATAAGCTTGGTGACTTTATGATGAGAGTGGCTACAAATACACTGAAGGAAGTCGACCTGATCTTGTTTATGATCAATGCACAGGAAGGCTATGGCAAGGGTGATGAATTCATCATTGAACGACTCAAGCAAACATCTACACCGGTATTCCTAGTTGTCAATAAAATCGACCAAATTCACCCAGATGAGCTGTTCCTTTTAATTGATGAATACCGCACACGTTATCCATTTAAGGAAATTGTGCCAATTTCAGCTCTTGAAGGAAACAACATTGACACGCTTCTTCAGCAGATTGAAGGTTATCTTCCTGAGGGCCCTCAATTTTATCCGGCAGATCAAGTAACAGATCATCCAGAGCGGTTTATTATTTCTGAATTAATTCGTGAAAAAGTGCTGCATTTAACGAGAGAAGAGATCCCGCACAGTATTGCAGTTGCGATCGAATCCATTAAGCCAGATGAAAATGGCAAGATCCATGTTGCGGCGACCATTGTCGTAGAACGTGATTCACAAAAAGGGATCGTCATTGGTAAACGAGGCAGCTTATTAAAAGAAGTGGGACAAAAAGCGCGCAGAGATATTGAAGCACTTCTTGGTTCAAAAGTGTATCTGGAGCTTTGGGTAAAGGTTCAGAAGGACTGGCGTAATAAATCCACTCACCTTCGTGACTTCGGATTTAGAGAAGACGAATATTAAAAAATCGCTGCTGTTGTCATAAAATCTGACAATGGTGCGGTTCGATTAGTAAAAATTGTTTATCATGAAATGGAGGTAGCTTGGTCAAGATAAAATTAATATGTTGGATGTAGCGTTGCTGCTTCTAATAAAGAAAGGTGGGGTTTTTATGTTGAATTTTACATGGAACGTATTTTCACAAACAGGAAGCGTTGACACGTATCTGCTTTTCAAAGAGTTAGAAAAGGAGAACCTGGAAAGACCCGATGTACTTGAAGAAGAGATAGCACGATTTGATTTTCCAATCTTATAATTCTTGACCCCCTCCAATGCTCGGAGTGTAGACAAATGCTCATTAAAAGTGAAGGAATCGTCCTTAGAACAACAGATTATGGCGAAACAAACAAAATTGTCACGCTGCTCACTAGAGAACATGGGAAAATTGGCGTGATGGCAAGAGGTGCAAAAAAATCAAACAGCCGCCTGTCAGCCATAAGCCAGCCGTTTTTATACGGAACCTTTCTGATCCAATCATCAACAGGACTTGGAACGCTCCAGCAAGGCGAAATGATTGAAAGTATGCGAACCATTCGGGAGGATTTATTTTTGACCGCATATGCCGCATATATGACAGAGTTACTCGATAAAGGCACAGAAGAAAAAAAGCCAAACCCTTATTTGTTTGAGCTCCTGCTTCAATCTCTGCGTCATCTGAATGAAGGCACAGATGCTGATATTATCTTATTTATCGTAGAGGTCAAAATGTTATCAGTAATGGGAATGAAGCCTGAACTTGATCAATGTGTCCATTGTGGTCAAAAAGAAGGGCAGTTTCATTTCTCTATTAGAGATAACGGCTTCATTTGCCAAAATTGCTTTTCTAAAGATCCGTATAAACTGCCCTTATCCCCAGCAGCTGCAAGGCTGCTCCGTTTATTTCATTATTTTGATTTATCAAGGCTCGGTCAGGTTGATGTGAAACCGCAGACGAAACAAGAAATTCGTCAAGTGCTCGATCACTACTATGAAGAGTATTCAGGCCTTTATTTGAAATCAAAAAAATTCATGAATCAGATGGAATCCATGAAAAAGCTAATGGGCGGGGAAAACAAAAGTTGACATCTCCCATGACTTTTTGTAAGATCATCTAAGATAAAATATGTTGCATTGACAGAAAGAAGTACTTACGCAGAATTCATTAAAAGCGACCTTAGGGCGGTGTGAGCTAAGGATGGAGGCGTAACGAAAGGCATTCTTGAGCAACGTAAAACAAAGCGGCTGGATGCTACGACACCAGCAAATAGGGTGGAACCGCGGGAAAAACTCTCGTCCCTATGTTTGCAAGGAGCCTTGCGAGCATAGAGACGGGAGTTTTTGTGTTCTTTTGCGGGGTTCTCATCCCCACCCGCCATATCATAGCGGATGGTGTAGAAAAGATGGAGGTGCGATCATTGAATATTCAAGACATGATTTTGACGCTGCAAAAGCATTGGTCAAATGAAGGCTGCGTATTAATGCAGGCGTATGACACAGAAAAAGGTGCCGGAACGATGAGTCCATACACGTTCCTGCGAAGCATTGGCCCAGAGCCGTGGAAAGTAGCATATGTAGAGCCTTCAAGACGCCCGGCTGATGGCAGATATGGAGAAAACCCAAATAGATTGTATCAGCATCATCAATTTCAAGTGATCATTAAGCCGTCACCTGACAATATTCAAGAACTGTATCTTGAATCATTGAAAGCACTTGGTATTGACCCGCTGAAACATGATATTCGTTTTGTGGAAGACAACTGGGAAAACCCATCTCTAGGCTGTGCAGGACTTGGCTGGGAAGTATGGCTTGATGGGATGGAAATTACACAATTCACGTATTTCCAGCAAGTCGGCGGCTTAGAATGTAAGCCTGTTTCCGTTGAAATCACATACGGTATTGAACGTCTTGCTTCCTACATCCAGGACAAAGAAAATGTCTTCGATCTTGAATGGACAGACGGATTTACGGTCAGAGATTTATTCTTAATGGCTGAATATGAGCACTCTGTTTATACATTTGAAACATCTAATACTGACATGCTGTTTGAGTTATTTACGACCTATGAGAAGGAAGCGCATAGCCAAATGGACAAAGGGCTTGTTCACCCAGCATACGATTATGTGCTCAAATGCTCTCATACGTTTAACCTGCTCGATGCAAAAGGCGCGATTTCTGTTACCGAGCGAACTGGCTATATCGGAAGAGTGCGCCAGTTAGCCAGAAAAGTAGCCAAAACATATTATGAAGAACGAGAAAAATTGGGATTCCCTATGCTAAAAGAGGAGGCGGCTTCTCATGAATAAACAAGATGTATTACTCGAAATTGGCTTAGAAGAGATGCCGGCTCGTTTCATGCCGGAAAGCACAAAGCAGCTAGGTGAGAAAGTAAAAGCATGGTTTGAAACGCAAAATATTTCATTTGAAGATGTTGCTTTATTCAACTCACCAAGACGTCTTGCTGTACTCGTGAAAGGTGTCGCAGAAAAACAAGAAGACATCAAAGAAGAAGCAAAAGGCCCAGCTAAAAAGATTGCGAAAGATGCTGAAGGCAATTGGACAAAAGCAGCAGAAGGCTTTGCCCGCGGACAAGGTGCCTCAACAGCTGATCTCTATTTTAAAGAGATCAAAGGAGTGGACTACGTTCATGTCCAAAAGTTTCAAGAAGGAAAGCAAGTCAAAGACCTTCTGCCAGCGTTAGGTGAGATCGCCGCCTCATTAAGTTTTCCAAAGAACATGAGATGGGGAAGTAAAGATTTACGCTATATCCGTCCGATTAAATGGATTGTTTGTTTATTTGGAGAGGAGATTGTACCTGTTGAAATTGCTGGGGTGAAAAGCGGCCGTGAGACAAGAGGACACCGTTTCCTTGGTAGGGCAGCCACCATCGACTCGCCTGCTTCTTATGAGCAAACATTGCGCGATCAATTTGTCATTGCAGATTCAGATAAAAGAAAACAATCCATTACTAAGCAGCTAAATGCTCTATCTTCAGAAAAAGGCTGGGTCATTCCTGTTGATCCTGAGCTTCTAGAAGAAGTCAACGATCTTGTAGAATATCCAACGGTGCTTTCTGGTTCCTTTGAAGAAGAATTCCTTGCATTGCCGGAAGAAGTATTAGTGACCACAATGAAAGAGCATCAGCGCTACTTCCCTGTGAAAAATGAGCAAGGGGAATTATTGCCGCACTTTATTACGGTCAGAAATGGAAACAGTGAGGCGCTTGAAAATGTCGCAAGAGGGAACGAAAAAGTACTTCGTGCACGTTTATCAGATGCTGCATTCTTCTATAAAGAAGACGAAAAACTAGTCATTGATGACAATATTAAGAAGCTTGATAAAGTTGTATTCCATGAGAAACTTGGCACAATTGGCGACAAGCTAAAGAGAGTGACAGACATTGCGACCCGTCTAGCAGCGCATGTCGGTGCAGATGACGAAACGACAAAACGAGTGGCAAGAGCAGCAAGTATTTCGAAGTTTGATCTTGTGACTCAAATGGTCTATGAATTCCCAGAATTACAAGGAATCATGGGCGAGAAATATGCAAAAGCACTTGGCGAACATGAAGAAGTGGCAAAGAGCATCAACGAGCACTATATGCCGCGCTTTGCCGGTGATGAGGCGCCCTCCACTTTGATTGGTGCGATTGTGGCAGTAGCAGATAAGCTGGATTCTATTTGTTCCTTCTTCTCAATTGATGTCATTCCAACAGGCTCTCAAGACCCTTATGGACTGAGAAGACAAGCGAGCGGTATCGTTCAAATCCTGCTCGATCGTCATTGGAATATTTCATTTAAAGAGCTTTTGGCACTTGCTCAAGTAGAAGCAGAACATGAAGCTGCTCTGATTGAATTTTTGACACACCGTTTAAAATATGTCCTCCAAGCAGAGCATATCCGTCATGATGTTGTGGATGCAGTGCTGGATGTTGAAAATATTGAACCTTATGCAGTCGTGAAAAAAGCAGCTGTTCTTGAAGAGAGCGTGAAACAAGAAAGCTTCAAAGAAACGGCAGAAGCATTAGGACGCGTCATTTCAATCAGTAAAAAAGGGGAAGATGCAGAGATTCAGCCTGAGCTGTTTGAAAATGAGCATGAGCAAAAGCTATATGAGGCGTATCAACAAGTAGAGACAGCTGTCAAGGAACATGTAGCAGCAGGGCAATACAGCGCAGCACTTGAGGCGCTAGATACGTTAAAAACACCGATTGTTCATTATTTCGATCACACAATGGTACATGCGGATGATGAAAAGCTGAAGCGAAATCGTTTGGCGCAAATGGTCAAACTAGCCAAAGTCATTCAATCATTTGCGAATATGAACAATTTAATTGTAAAATAAATACCTAAGAACGGTTGCCTTTTTCGAAGGGCAATCGTTTTTTACTCATTTAATTCACGGTTTTTGAGTGGATTTTTGTTTCATTCGGACAAAGATGCGCTATAATATGATGAGTTATGAAAATGATATACATAAAGTAAAGATTCGCTCTCTCTATTTAAAGGTGGTGAGTACAATCGAGTTAAATAAACGGCAAGAGCAGATTTTACAGATTGTCAAAGAGAATGGTCCGATCACTGGAGAGCATATCGCCGATCGGCTGAACTTAACTAGGGCGACCCTCAGACCGGATTTAGCCATATTAACGATGTCAGGCTTTTTAGAAGCAAGACCAAGGGTCGGCTACTTTTTCACAGGAAAAACAGGCACGCAGCTTCTAGCAGATAAGCTGAAAAAACTTCAAGTAAAAGATTTTCAATCCATTCCAGTGGTGATACATGAGAATGTTTCAGTTTATGATGCGATTTGTACGATGTTTTTAGAGGATGTGGGCACATTATTCGTTGTGGATGATCACTCTATTTTAACAGGCGTGTTGTCAAGGAAAGACCTCCTTCGCGCAAGTATTGGAAAACAGGAGCTTCCATCTATCCCTGTCCATATTATTATGACAAGAATGCCGAACATCACCGTTTGCCGCAAGGAAGATTTCATTATGGATGTGGCGAAGCACTTGATTGAAAAGCAGATAGATGCACTTCCTGTTATAAAAGATACGGATAAAGGCTTTGAAGTGGTCGGCAGAATTACGAAAACAAACATGACGAAAATACTTGTTAGCTTATCGGAGAATGAAATAATCTAATTACAGAAGACTGCGAGGGGATGTTATGAGTAATCGCGTAATTTTTGTGGTATCAGATTCAGTAGGAGAAACGGCAGAGCTCGTGGTCAAAGCGGCACTTAGCCAATTTGATGGCGGCTCATCAGACCATTCAAATATTAGAAGAATTCCGTATGTAGAGGATGTCGGTACGATTAAAGAAGTCATTTCACTGGCGAAAGCAGATAACGGAATCGTCTGCTTTACTCTTGTTGTGCCAGAAATGCGCCAATTCTTAATTGAAGAGGCAGAAGCAAACGGAGTCGTTTATTATGACATCATCGGACCACTCATCGATAAAATGGAGACTGCTTATGGAAATGAAGCGAAACATGAGCCGGGGCGTGTACGTCAATTAGATGAGGACTATTTTAAAAAGGTTGAAGCCATTGAGTTCGCAGTGAAGTATGATGACGGCAGAGACCCAAGAGGCATTCTAAAGGCTGATATTGTGCTCATCGGTGTATCACGCACATCTAAGACACCACTATCTCAATACTTGGCGCATAAACGGCTGAAGGTAGCGAACGTTCCAATTGTTCCTGAAGTAGATCCGCCAGAGGAGTTATTTTCAGTTGATCCAAAAAAATGCATCGGTCTAAAAATCAGTCCAGACAAACTAAATCATATTCGTAAAGAGCGTTTGAAATCTCTAGGTTTAAATGATCGCGCAATTTATGCGAACATTGAGCGGATTAAAGAAGAACTAGAGTATTTTGAAAAAGTGGTGGACCGCATTAACTGTCAAGTCGTTGATGTATCGAATAAAGCAGTTGAGGAAACGGCAAATGTCATTCATCAAATGCTGACCAAAAGAGGTTCCGAATAAACTCAGGATGCTCCTCCTGGGTTTTTCCTATGGTGGGAAACGGGTAAACAAAAACAATGGCATATTTGCTGCATTTGTATTATAATAAAAAATTGTGATAAAATGATTGATTTTAGGTTTAAGTTAAGTCAAGAACGAATAAACTAATATTGGCAGAAGTCAAGTGATTCTGAACATAACTTTTCGACAAAATGAGTTTTACTGTTGTTTGCTATATGGGGGGAAAGTATGGTCTTTTTGCTTCTCTAAAGCAGGAATAAGGTGGAGGGATGGAGAATTAGTCACCTGAATGAACATAAACAAGAGAGGACGATTTATGTCGATGCAGATGCTTGTCCTGTAAAAGACGAAATCCTTTCTGTCGCATCTCAATTTCAAGTACCTGTGACGTTCATTGCTTCATATGAGCATTTTCAAACCAAAAGATCTCCACTTGAAGATTGGCGGTTTGTAGATACACATAAGGAAGCAGCGGATTTAGTCATTGCGAACTCAGCTGCCGCGCATGATATTGTCGTCACCCAAGACATTGGTCTTGCCTCCTTACTGCTTCCAAGACAGGTCATTGTACTGTCTGAAAGAGGACGGATGTACACAAACGAAACAATTGATTTTGATTTGGAACGCAGACATGTTTCCAGTAAACAGCGAAGAAAAGGTGTATATGGAAAAGGTCCCAAAAAGCTTTTAGAAGAGGATAAAAAGCGATTTATTGCGCAGCTACAAAAAATCCTGTCGAATCATGAAGGATTTTTGAATTAAAAGGCGAATAATGTACGACGGAGTGTTATAGGATGAGCAAACGTATACCAGATGAACTTTTGGAGCAAATCCAAAAAAACGCAGACATTGTCGAAGTGATTGGAGAATACGTACAGCTTAGAAAGCAAGGTCGAAATTACTTCGGTCTTTGTCCATTCCATGGTGAAAATACTCCTTCATTCTCTGTTTCAGCAGATAAGCAAATCTTCCATTGTTTTGGCTGTGGTGCAGGAGGTAATGTATTTTCGTTCCTCAGACAAATGGAAGGCTACTCATTTATTGAAGCCGTTTCACATGTTGCTGATAAGTACCATATTGATTTGCCTGATCATGTAGCAAATGCTCAGGTCAGCTCCTCACAGCAAGAGGACACTGCAGATCATAAAATGATTGAAGCGCATGAGCTTCTTAAGAAATTTTACCACCATTTGCTGGTAAATACAAAGGAAGGTCAAAACGCACTCGATTATTTACGGGCGAGAGGCTTTACGGATGAAACAATTGCCAAGTTTGAGATCGGATATGCTCTTGACTCTTGGGATTTCGTGACCAAGTTTTTAGAAAAACGAGGGTTTGATCCTGTGATGATGGAGAAGGCTGGTCTTTTGATTCAACGTGAAAACGGAACAGGCTTTTTTGACCGCTTTAGGGATCGTGTGATGTTTCCCATTCATGATCATCATGGGACAGTCGTCGCTTTTTCCGGAAGATCGCTTGGTGATCAGCAGCCTAAGTATATGAATAGTCCTGAAACGCCACTTTTTCATAAAAGTAAGCTGCTTTATCACTTTCATGACGCGCGTATGCATATACGAAAACGCGAACGGGCGGTTCTTTTCGAAGGATTTGCTGACGTCATTTCAGCTGTCACATCAGGTGTCGGCGAAAGTGTTGCAACAATGGGTACGTCTCTAACAGAAGAGCACGTAAAACTTCTCAGACGTAACGTAGAAGAGATCATTCTTTGCTATGACTCTGACACGGCCGGTTATGAAGCCACCATGAAAGCATCAGATTTGCTTGGAAAAAGAGGATGTAAAGTTCGCGTTGCCATGATACCAGATGGACTTGATCCAGATGATTACATTCGTAAATATGGCGGCGAGAAATTTAGGAATGACATCATAGATGCAAGTGTGACATTAATGACTTTTAAGATGAACTTTTTCCGTAGAGGAAAGAATTTATCTGATGAAGGAGACCGGCTTACTTATATGAAGCAGGTACTCCGAGAAATTAGCCGGTTAAACGGTTCCTTGGAACAAGAGATTTACATGAAACAGATTGCTGGAGAGTTCTCGATCTCACTTGATTCATTAAAAGAACAACTGGAGCTGTTTGAAAAACAGCAGCGGCAAGAAGCCAAAAGCACACAGGAAGAAAGCGGGCTTGAAAAACGGCGTGCACATCTGTCAACACAGGTAAGAAGAAAGCGTCTGCGGCCAGCATATGAAAATGCAGAGCGAATGCTGCTTGCTCATATGTTAAAAAGTGATGACGTGATCCGAAAAGTACTTGACAGAGTAGGTATTGAATTTAATATAGATTCTCACAGGGCGCTGGCCACGTACATTTATGCTTTGTATGAAGAAGGCAAAGAACCAACGCCGCAGCATCTGATGAACCGTATAGAAGATGATATTATCAATCAGCTTCTGACGGATATATTCATGATTCAAGTTGGAGACGAACTAAGTGAAGCTGAATTAAGTGATTATGTAAAAAAAGTGTTGAATCATCGGAATTTGTCAATGATAAAGGAAAAAGAACTAGAACGTGCAGAAGCGGAGAGGCAAAAAGATTTCTTCAAAGCGGCAACACTTGCAAAAGAAATTATTCAGTTGAACCGTTCGCTGAAGTAATACGTCTAATATTTATGACAAGACTTACGGCTGGCAATGAATCCTTTACGGGAGGAGCATAAGACCGCAAGCATCTTGCCTTCATCATTATTTATTTTATTCCTATTTGCTCATCTGTTTGATAAAGAGAGAAAAGCAGAGCGAAAGCAAATCGCAAGTTACTTTAGAATTCGTTGCAAGCTTTGGAAGGAGGGATCCATAATGGCTGATAAACAAGCCCACGAAACCGAAACTGAATTAACCTTTGAACAGGTGAGAGATAAGCTCACTGAAACGGGTAAAAAACGGGGCGTTTTAACATACGAAGAAATTGCAGAGCGTATGTCTAGCTTTGAAATTGAATCAGACCAAATGGATGAATACTATGAATACTTAGGCGAACAGGGTGTAGAGCTCATCAGTGAAAACGAAGAGACAGAAGACCCAAATGTTCAGCAGCTGGCTAAAGCAGAAGAGGAATTTGACCTGAATGATTTAAGCGTACCACCAGGTGTCAAAATTAATGATCCTGTTCGTATGTATTTAAAAGAAATCGGACGCGTCAATTTGTTATCTGCTAAAGAAGAAATTACGTATGCTCAAAAGATCGAAGAAGGCGATGAGGAATCAAAAAGAAGATTAGCGGAAGCAAACCTTCGTCTCGTTGTCAGCATCGCGAAACGCTACGTCGGTCGTGGTATGCTGTTCCTTGACTTGATTCAAGAAGGAAACATGGGTCTTATGAAGGCAGTTGAGAAGTTTGATTACCGCAAAGGATACAAATTCTCAACATATGCAACCTGGTGGATTAGACAGGCGATCACGCGTGCGATTGCCGATCAGGCCAGAACAATCAGGATCCCGGTTCATATGGTGGAAACCATTAATAAATTGATCCGTGTTCAAAGACAGCTTCTGCAAGACCTAGGCAGAGAACCAACGCCAGAGGAAATTGCTGAAGACATGGATTTAACTCCAGAAAAGGTAAGAGAAATTCTTAAAATTGCGCAAGAGCCTGTATCTTTAGAAACACCTATTGGTGAAGAAGATGACTCGCATCTTGGTGATTTTATTGAAGACCAAGAGGCGACATCTCCATCTGACCATGCTGCATACGAATTGTTAAAAGAGCAGCTTGAAGATGTATTAGACACGCTAACGGACCGTGAAGAAAATGTACTGAGACTACGCTTCGGACTAGATGACGGAAGAACACGTACGTTAGAAGAGGTTGGAAAGGTGTTCGGCGTCACAAGAGAGCGTATCCGCCAAATTGAAGCGAAAGCTCTGCGTAAATTAAGACACCCAAGCAGAAGTAAACGATTAAAAGACTTCTTAGAGTAGAAACTGGACGGATCTTGAAAGAGATCCGTTCTTTCTTCATCAAAAATGAAAACGCTTTTTTCAATCTGATTATATTTTACTGAATAACAAATGAATTTGCAACGTTCTTAGAGAAAAGATGTATAAAAAATACATCAAAATGTGCTGAAGGCTTCATTTCTCATCTTGCATCATTTTTGTCTAATCTGTGAACTTGACCAAAGTTTTGTATCATAATTCGTTTACTTTTTGTAAAATTAAAGTAGAATTAGAATTGTTTGCATAGTCTCAAAGGGGTTTTCACAAAGGGGAGGATGAAAGAAATGAAACGGAATCCACTTATACCATTCTTATTGATTGCCATTTTAGGTATTGGACTCACTTTTTTCTTATCAATGAAGGGGTTGAAAGATGAAGACAAAATCGCCTCTGGAGGCGAGGAGCAAAAACAAGAAGAGACAGCGAATGCGACGCCGGAAGAATTGTATAAGCAAAACTGTCTGAGCTGTCACGGGGAAAACTATGAAGGCGGCGCAGGTCCTGCATTAAAAGGCGTTGGAGACAAGCTTGAAGTGGCAGACATCAAGAAGAAAATTCAAGAAGGCGGCAACGGGATGCCAGGCGGGCTGATCCCGAATGAAAAGCTCGATGAAATGTCGGAATGGGTATCCAAAATTAAATAATGTTACGCAAAAAGCTCTTTTTCATCAGAAGAGCTTTTTTCATTTGAAAACGACTTTTAAAAAGTCCATAATTTATATAAGATAGACAAGTATGAACATTAAAGAAAAGTAGTGATACGTATGAATGAAATGAATTTATCAAAACGATTAAAAAGAGTCGCAGACTTTTTACCGCATGAGGCCGTCTTTGCTGATATCGGCTCAGATCATGCCTATTTGCCATGCTATGCGATCCTGCATCAAAAAGCAGTAAAAGCCATTGCTGGTGAAATTACTGAGGGACCGCTTCAATCGGCGAAGCAGCAAGTACATAGACTTGAATTAGATGACCAGATCTCGGTCAGAAAAGGCAATGGCCTTGAAGTTATTGAAAAGGGCGAAGTGAATGCTATCACGATTGCAGGTATGGGCGGAGCACTCATCGCAAGCATTTTAAATGATGGCAAGCATAAGCTCGCAGGCCATGAGAGGCTCATTCTTCAGCCAAATATCCATGCTCACCACATTCGTTTATGGCTCTATCAAGAGGGGTATGAATTGATGGATGAAGTCATTTTAGAAGAGGATGGCAAAATATACGAAATCATGATCGCAGAAAAAGGCGACAAAGATAAAGCCTATGAAGGGATGTCGATTGAAACAGGCATGCTAGTTGGTCCGTTTCTTGCGAAAGAGCAAAACGACGTCTTCCGGCGCAAGTGGATGCAAGAGCTTCAGCATATGGAGAAAATAGAAAGTCAAATTCAGCAGGCAGCGCGGGCAGAAGAGAATAAGGAGCGCCTTGAAGAGCTGCATGTAAAAATAAAGATTCTAAAGGAGGTTTTGACTGTTGGCTAAAACAGTAAACGGACATGAAATCATCCAATTATTTGAACAATTTTCACCAAAGGCATATGCCGTAGAAGGTGACAAAATCGGTCTCCAGATTGGGACGTTAAATAAAAAGGTAAACAATGTCATGATCACCTTGGATGTATTAGAGAATGTGGTAGATGAGGCGATCGAAAGAAATGTGGATCTCATTATTGCTCACCATCCACCGATCTTCCGTCCGTTAAAACATGTAGCGACAGATCAGCCAGCTGGACGGATCATTGAGAAATGCATCAAACATGATATTGCGGTATATGTGGCACATACGAATTTAGATGTGGCTGATGGAGGAGTCAATGACTTGCTTGCGGAGGCTTTAGAGCTTGAAGAAACAAGTGTGTTAGTCCCGACATATGAAGATCAAATCAAACAGCTTGCCCTGTATGTCCCGCAGGAATTTGAAGAAGCCATCCGTACAGCTTTAGGAAATGCAGGCGCAGGCCATATTGGCAACTACAGCCATTGCGCGTTTTCAAATGAGGGGACAGGCAGCTTTTTGCCATCAGAAGATGCGGATCCGTTCATTGGTGAGAGCGGTCAATTGGAATTTGTCAAAGAAGTGCGGATTGAAACCATTTTCCCGGCAAGTATAGAAAAACAAGTGATTCGTGAAATGATCAAAGCACATCCTTATGAAGAAGTCGCTTATAGTGTACACACGACAGATCTTCCTCCTATTCAAAAAGGCCTTGGCCGTATAGGGGAGCTAAGAGAGCCTATGACCCTTGGAGATTTTACACGATTTGTGAAGACAAAGCTGGATGTAAATGGTGCTCGCTTTGTAGGTGATCAGGACGCTGTTGTGAAAAAAGTGGCTGTGCTTGGCGGAGACGGAAATAAATACATTCATCAAGCGAAAAGAATGGGTGCTGATGTGTATGTGACAGGGGATCTTTATTTCCATGTCGCCCATGATGCCATGATGCTCGGGCTGAACGTAGTGGACCCAGGGCATTATGCAGAAAAGATTATGAAAGAGGGCGTAAAGGCGAAGCTTCAATCGCTATGTTCAGATAAAAAGTATGATGTACAGCTCTTTGTTTCTGAATCGAACACAAATCCATTTCAATTTATGTAAACAAAAAAACGTCAGAGCTGCTATGCTCTGACGTTTTCTTTATTTCTTTGTTTTCACGCGCGGTAGTATTTTCGAAAGAGGAACCGACCGTTCAATCTTCCAAGTTGCTTCATCATCCGGCTCGTAGTTTTCTAAGAAACGTATGACTTCCTTTGTAATAGGTGTTGGTGTTGAAGCACCAGCAGTAACGGCAACGGTATTTACGCCTTGCAGCCACTCCAGCTTGAGCTCACTTAGGTCACCAATACGGTAAGCCTGCGTTCCAGCAATCTCCATGGACACTTGTGCCAGACGGTTGGAGTTATTACTTTTTGGATCGCCGACAACAATGGTAAGATCAGCTTGGCCAGCTTGCTCGGAAACAGCTTCCTGACGTACCTGTGTCGCAAGACAAATTTCTTGATGGTACTCGACATGAGGGTATTTCTCTTTAATCAGCTCCATTAGATCGTGAACATCCCACTGAGACATCGTCGTCTGATTGGTGATGAGCAGTTTATCTGATGTTAAATCGAGCGCCTCAATGTCGGCTTCTGTTTCGACAAGATGCACCTTGTCAGGAGCTACTCCGACAGCTCCCTCTGGCTCAGGATGACCCTTTTTCCCAATATAAATAATGTCATATCCATCGGCTGTTTTCTCTGAAATGAGTTCATGTGTTTTCGTTACATCGGGACAGGTTGCATCAATGGTGATAAGGCCTTTTTCTTCTGCAATTTGACGAACCTCAGGTGAAACGCCGTGAGCGGTGAAAATGACTGTTCCGCTTTCAACCTGCTTTAAAATGTCCATGCGGTTTGGTCCGTCCAGTGTGTAGATCCCATCTTCTTCGAAGGCATCTGTCACGTGCTTGTTGTGCACAATCATACCTAATATATAAATTGGGCGTGGCAAGTTTTTATCAAGTGCGGCATTTTTAGCAATGACCATTGCATCCACAACGCCATAGCAATAGCCACGCGGCGAAATTTTAATTACATTCATTTATTCGTCCTCCTGTAGGGAAGTGCTTCTAGAGAAGAACAATATAAAAAGCCGTAAAAAACGGCTTTTTATCATTCTCTAGCTTCCATTATAGCCAAAGTAAGCGCATATATCAAAGATTGTTATACGCAGTGAACACTTCGCCGTTAAAAGATCACTAGACATATAGTTTTGGAACAGAACTGCCAGGTCTTTTTTTCGGTTTTGCTTCAGGAGCAGATGATGTGTGAGGAGCTGCTTTTTTGACCAGGATGTCCTCTGGTTCTTTGTTTTCTTCTATTTCATCATCTCGTGCTGCTTCTTCTTGCGGCACTTCTGTTTCCTCGCCGATCTCTTTAGGTTCTTCATCTTCGCCTGTTTCATCATCCGCACTGCCGAGCTGACTGTACAGCTTAATCATCGCAGGCAGATTTCTTACTAAAGGACCGTATTGCTGAATCATTGGCGTAAATTGCTGCGCCATACCGAGCACTTTTTGTACATTTCCTAACATGCTTGAGAGGGTCGCAGGATTTGTGAAGCTCTGGATTCCTTGTAATCCCGCACCACCTCCAGAGACCCCTGCTCCCCCTGCGCCAGGAAGAAATTTAGCGAGCATGCCTTTCATTCCTGTGCCGCCGCCTAGTGCACGGCTTTCGCCTCCTGGCATTCCGCCCATTCCGCGTATACCGCCTCCCTGTACAGACGGGGAGCGAGGTATCATTTGCTGAAATTGATTGCCTTGCCCTTGAAAAGGCTGTTCGATAGGAGGCTGCTGCCCTCTTTGAAAAATCCCGGGTTGTCCGCCATTTCCAAGATGCCGGCGTGAGGGACGGTGCGGCTGAAAATCGCCCATAGGCTTTTGCCCTAACATACTTGTACCTCCCTTACTGCATTCTCTTTCTCTTCATAGGTTATGCAAGGAAGCATCAATTGGTTTCCTGTAAGAAAAGCGGACATGGTTTTTTTGCTGAAAATCAGCTATAATGAGGAGATGAGCAAAAAGGCATTGCCTTAAGGAGTGAAAACATGAACGAAACAAAATTTACGACATATGAATTAAAGCCTTTTATTATAGATGCTATTCATGAACTGGGCTTTTATGAGCCAACTGATATTCAAAAAAGAATCATCCCTGCTGTGTTAAAAGGAGAAAGCGTGATTGGTCAATCACAAACAGGAACAGGAAAAACTCACGCGTACTTATTGCCGCTTATTCATTCAATTGATCCAAGCAAAGAGCAAGTACAAGTTGTGATTACTGCACCTACAAGAGAATTAGCCAATCAAATTTTCAAAGAAGCCCAAACGATTTTAAAGAATGCCTCTCCAGAAGAAGAGATGAAAGCAAAGCTTTACATTGGCGGAACGGACAAGCAGAAATCCATTCAAAAGCTAAAAACCCAGCCGCATTTGGTCGTCGGTACACCTGGACGTATTGCTGACCTCATTCATGAGCAGGCGCTGAATGTTTACAAAGCGACATCTCTTGTCATTGATGAAGCGGATTTAATGCTGGATATGGGATTTTTAGAAGATGTGGACCGTATTGGTTCACAAATGCCAGAACAGCTGCAAATGCTTGTGTTCTCAGCAACTATTCCAGAAAAACTAAAGCCGTTCCTGAAAAAATATATGGACAATCCAAAATATGCCCATGTTGAACCAAAACGAATTACAGCTGAAAACATTCAGCATATTTTAGTCCCATCTAAACAGCGTGACAAGCTAAAATTGCTTCATGAAATGGTGACGAATGTACAGCCTTATTTAGGCATCATTTTTGCCAATACAAAAACAACCGTTGATGAAATCGCATCATTCCTACAAGAAAAAGGAATGAAAGTTGGAGTGCTTCATGGCGGATTAACGCCGCGCGAACGTAAAAAAGTAATGAAACAAATTGATGATTTAGAGTTCACTTATATTGTGGCATCTGATCTTGCAGCCCGCGGAATTGATATTAAAGGCGTCAGCCACGTGATCAACTATGAACTTCCATCTGATCTTGATTTTTATGTTCACCGTGTTGGTAGAACAGCTCGAGCTGGTTCATCTGGAATTGCGATGACTATTTATGAGCTTGCTGATGA
This sequence comes from Bacillus sp. NMCC4, assembly GCF_002998555.1. Taxonomy (NCBI): domain Bacteria; kingdom Bacillati; phylum Bacillota; class Bacilli; order Caryophanales; family Bacillaceae; genus Bacillus; species Bacillus sp. NMCC4. The sequence goes on from NZ_PVRA01000003.1 coordinate 22,876, forward strand.
GGATGCACTCATTCAAATCGAGAAAATGGGCGTTGTGTTTGAAAACAAAACCATTGTTCATGGCGAATGGCGAGATGCAGATGACCGCTTGAAGCGTCAAAGACGTAAAAAAGCACCTAATGAAATTGAAGAAAAAGCAAAGCGTCTTGTGAGAAAACCGAAAGCCGTCAAACCTGGATATAAAAAGAAAATGACACGTGAGATGGACAAAATCAAGAGACAGGAACGTAGAAAGTCAAAGCGTAATGGAAAGTAGGGGGAAACATTGTTGAAGATTGGTTCACATGTATCCATGAGCGGAAAACATATGCTTCTTGCAGCGAGTCAAGAAGCTGCCTCTTATGGTTCGAATACGTTTATGATTTATACAGGTGCACCGCAAAATACGCGCCGCAAAAAAATTGAAGACCTCAATATTGAAGTTGGACAAGCGCATATGAAAGAGCATGGTATGACAGATATCGTCGTACATGCACCGTATATTATTAATATTGGGAACACCGTCAATCCAGCGACATTTGAGCTTGGCGTGGACTTCCTTCGCTCTGAGATTGAACGTACAGAAGCGCTAGGTGCAGGGCAGATTGTTCTCCACCCAGGTGCACATGTCGGAGCAGGACCAGAAGCAGGAATCCAAAAAATCATTGAAGGTTTAAACGAAGTCATCGTAAAAGGGCAAAAGGTTCAAATTGCACTTGAAACAATGGCAGGCAAAGGATCAGAGTGCGGAAGAAGCTTTGAAGAGCTTGCCCAAATTATCGACGGAGTGACACATAACGAAGCACTTTCTGTCTGCTTTGATACGTGTCACACACACGATGCTGGTTACCCGATTGTGACTGACTTTGATGGGGTGTTAGAAGAATTTGATCGAATCGTCGGTATTGACCGAATCAAGGTTCTTCATATTAATGACAGTAAAAACGTACAAGGCGCAAGAAAAGACCGACATGAAAATATCGGCTTTGGTGAAATTGGCTTCGATGCACTGAACTATATTGTGCATCACCCGCAGCTTCAAGATGTGCCCAAAATCTTAGAAACGCCTTATGTAGGTGAAGATAAAAAGAACAAAAAACCACCTTACAAATTCGAAATTGCGATGCTGAAAGAAAAGCAATTTGACGAAGGCTTACTAGATAAAATTAAGGGTCAGTAAAAAAGCATACAACATCATGAGGTGCCGCTAAATGCGGCCCTTTTTTGCTTAACTTGTAAACTGATTAAACAGATCATTGACAGTCTGAGCTGTCTGTTTAGAAGTAATCGCTTCCACTTGCTTAAGAAGCCGGTTACGCTCTGCATCATTAAAAATATTGACGTTTTTCCCATTCATGAGTTTGGCCACCTCGGCAGCTTGGTTTGACGTTAAACTGACACCATACTGTTTCGCATACCTTAACAGATCATTTGCTGTGATCTGATTAAGCCGCTGCAGGACAATTTTTTGAATTAAAATCAATTCCATTCCTCCCCTCTGTAACAATGTATGGGCGAAAACGGAAAATGTGCAAAAAATTTTATTTTACCCTGTGAAATGATAAAATAGTAAAGTGAATAAAATGATTATTGAAAATTTAACATGTGTAGAAGGGAGAACGTATGGCAAATAGTAAACAGCATAGAAAGGAATCAGTGCCTCATTTTATTTTGAGAATTTTCCTGATTCTAGTAGGATCTGCATGCGCAGCAGTCAGCATTGAATTATTTTTAGTGCCAAACAATATTATTGATGGAGGCATCATCGGCATTTCGCTTATTTTGGATTATCTCTTTACAGATAACCCATTCATCAATTTTGCGACGATTGTTGTCATTTTAAATATTCCATTTATGATATCAGGATACAAACATATTGGGAAAACGTTTCTCATTTCCACTGTGATTGGGATTGTCAGCTTAGCCGTGATTGAATCTTCACTCCATCATGTAGAGGCATTTACAAATCAGCCGATCTTAGCCACTGTATTTGGCGGGCTATTACTTGGTTTTGGTGTTGGACTTGTCATCCGTAATGGAGGCTCAATGGATGGAACAGAGATCTTAGGAATTCTTCTGACGAAAAAAATTCCTTTCTCCGTCGGTGAGTTTGTCATGATCGTCAATGTGTTCATTTTTATTTGGGCAGGCTTTGTCTTCGGACCAGAGCAGGCTATGTATTCTGTCATGACATATTATTTGGCAATGAAAACAATTGATGCTGTCATTCAAGGGCTTGATGAAACAAAAGCTGTCATTATCGTGTCAGATTATTATGATGAAATTTCAGATGCGATTCTTCATCGACTTGGCAGGGGAACGACAAAGCTGAGAGGGAAAGGCGGTTATACAGATGAAGAAAAGGATGTCATCTACGCCGTTGTCACAAGACTTGAAATTACAAAGCTAAAATCCATTGTATTTGAAATTGATGGTCAAGCATTTATTACGATTATGGATACGCATGAAACAAAAGGCGGTAAGTTCAAAACAGCCATTCATTAGCTTTTATTTTACTTTTTAATCTTTCTTTTATATAATGAAATATATGTATGGACAGAGAAAATGGCAAAAGCCATTTTCTTTTTGTTGTATAAATCGTAATCATTCTTTTTATATTGATTAAAGGTGGAAAGATTCATGGCAAAGCCAATTATTGAAATGAAGGATATTTCGTACTCGTATGGACAGCGAAATGTCATTGATCACATTCATTTAACAGTAGAGGAAGGGAACTTTCTAGCACTTGTTGGACCGAATGGATCTGGTAAAACAACCTTATTAAAATGCCTGCTTGGGCTCATTAAACCACAGCAAGGTGAATTAAAGCTATTTGGCACGCCTGCGTCAAAATTTAGAGACTGGGATCAAATTGGATTTGTTTCTCAAAAGGCGAATAGTTTTAATACGGGTTTCCCTGCTTCTGTTTACGAGGTCGTTGCAAGTGGATTGACGGCGAAAATTGGTTTATTCAAACGAATGAGCAAGCAGGACAAATGGCAAGTTGAGGATGCCATTCGCTCAGTTGGCATACAAGATTTAAAGCACCAAAACATCGGTGAACTTTCAGGCGGTCAGCAGCAACGTGCTTTTATTGCCCGTGCGCTCGTCAGTCAGCCAAAGCTGCTCATTTTAGATGAACCGACGGTTGGGGTAGACCAGCGGACAGTAGAAGGCTTTTATCAGCTGCTTGAAACATTGAACAAAGAAAAAGGAATGTCTTTAATTCTCGTCACACATGACGTTGGCACCGTTTCTGATAAAGTCACCCATGTGGCTTGCTTAAATCAGACACTTCATTTCCACGGGGATGCAGAAACGTTTGATTCAATGGATGATCAAGCGTTATCTCAATTTTACGGACATGACATTCAAGTGATTCATCACGATCATCACCATCATGGGGGACATGAATAATGCTATTTCCATTTTTTCATTATGAATTTTTACAAAATGCGTTTATCGCAGGAATGCTGATCGGCTTTATTGCGCCCTTACTTGGTGTATTTATCGTCGTGAGAAGGCTCTCGCTGATTGCAGATGCCCTCAGTCACGTATCACTTGCCGGTATTGCAGCAAGCTTATTTCTTGATAAAAAGTTTGGCCTCTTGACAGGGGTGAGCCCGCTGTACTTAGGGATGGCGTTTTCTGTTGCCGGTTCATTGTTTATTGAACGTCTGCGCTCCGTGTATAAGCATTATCAGGAGCTTGCGATTCCTATTATTTTATCAGGTGGTATCGGGATTTCCGTCATCTTTATTTCACTAGCGAATGGCTTTAATACCGATTTGTTTAGTTATTTGTTCGGAAGTGTCAGTGCGGTTTCGAGATTAGATCTTTGGATTATTGTTGGGATTTCACTCGTTGTTGTGTTAGTTGTCGTGCTTTTATATAAAGAATTGTTTTTACTTTCTTTTGATGAAGAGCATGCAAAGGCTTCTGGTATTTCAGCGAAATGGATTCATTTTATTTTTATCTTAGTCGTCGCACTTGTCATTGCGGCATCAATGCGTATCGTAGGCACACTGCTTGTCTCCGCGCTCATGACACTTCCTGTTGCGGCAAGTATCCGCATTGCCAAAGGATTTAAACAGGCGATCTTCCTTTCGATCTTGTTCGGTGAATTGTCTGTATTGGCCGGATTAATCTTAAGCTATTATCTAGATTTAGCGCCAGGCGGAACCATTGTGATGCTGTCCATTTTGATTTTAATCGGATGTATTAGTATTGGAAAATTCAGAAGGGGGAATCATCATGAACGTACAAGAAGCGCTTGATTTATTAAAGGAAAAAGGCTACAAATATACAAGCAAACGTGAAGATATGCTTCAATTGTTTTCTGATTCTGATAAATATTTGACCGCTAAAAATGTGCTGACGGCACTAAGTGAAGACTACCCGGGTCTTAGCTTTGATACGATATATCGAAACTTATCGCTATATGAAGACTTAGGTATATTAGAAACAACGGAATTGTCAGGGGAGAAGCTTTTTCGTTTTAAATGCTCATTTTCTCATCACCACCATCACTTTATTTGTCTTGCATGCGGTAAAACAAAGGAGATCGATGCCTGTCCTATGGACAAGCTAGACGCCGATTTAGAGGATTATCACATTAGCGGACATAAATTCGAAATCTACGGAACGTGTCCTTCCTGCGAACCGAAGGAAGTTCACTCATGAAAAAGCCAGCCGCAGAGCTGGCTTTTTCTTTTGTCTTTTTGAAAACGTTTTACAAAGGGCGGCTGTTTCATTAAAATGAGAACAAGGTACGATGCAGCAATTTGCGTCTTTTGGAGTAAAGGGAGGGGTCAAAAGTGGCGTATTATGTCGTGTTCGATGTAGGCGGGACGAGAACAAAACATGGATTAATGGATCAGGATGGGGAGCTGGTCACGAGCGGTGACTATCAAACGAACTGCCGGCAGCTTGAACCGTTTTTAGAAGCTATGGCGGATGTGGTCAAGCAATATCAAAGAACGTCGGATGTCAGCGGAATAGCTATTAGTCTTCCGGGTTTTGTGGACAGTGAAACAGGTTATACAGAATTTGCAGGAGCCATCATCGCCTTAAATGGCCAAAATGTAAAAACACTGCTAGAAGAGAAAACATCTCTTCGTGTTGAAGTTGAAAATGATGCGAATTGTGCAGCTCTTGCAGAAAAATATAGTGGCCATGCGAAAGATTGTGACAGCTTTATTTGTATGACGATTGGGACAGGTGTTGGCGGTGGTCTTTTCGCTGGCGGTCAGCTTGTGCGCGGGGCTTCCTTCCGCGGCGGTGAATTTGGCATGATGCTGACAGAGACAGAAAATGGACAATTTACAACACTCAACAGCAGTGCTTCAACGGCTGGATTAATTCGCAGCTATAAAGAAAAGCAAGGAATTCCGCAAAGTACTCAAATAGACGGTCAAGAAATTTTTGAAAAGGCAAAGCACGATCCGTCCATTGAGAAGCTGGTGGATCAGTGGTATAAGCGAATCGCCATTGGCATTTACAATGTAGCAACTGTTCTTAATCCAGAGAAAATCCTCATAGGCGGCGGCGTAAGTGCAAGACCGGATTTACTATCAAGCATTGAGAAACATTTACATACACTGCATGCATGGAAGAATATTCAGGTGAAGCTGGAAACGTGCTACTACTTGAATCAGGCAGGCATGAAGGGAGCACTGTACCATTTTCTCATGAAAGAAGGTCAGCTTGTTCCATCAAAAAAGCCGATACATTAAACGTATCGGTTTCAGCATGTAGACAAACCCTTGCATTCTTTGTCCACAATCAAAAGCCGATATATTAAAGTATCGGCTTTTCTACATTAATAAGCAGTTTCCAAACGCTGCTCGTATTGTTTGATCCATTGAGATGCTTCCTGCCAGTTGTTGACGCGTATAATCCTGTCGTCAAGGGGCATTTGATTATAAGGGGAGTTAAAAAGAATAACCGGAATGTCAGCCTCTTTTGCAATCATCGTAGCATTCCCATGATGATCCTCGAAAAACACATCAATCTTGTGCTTTTGAACAGCTTCGAGCTTATGATGACCGCCAACCAGCTCAATGTCATCATAGTGCACGTGGTGTTTGTGAAACCACTCGTAGGTGATATCCGCGTGATGCTGCCTTCTTGCTGTAATATAAATCAGCCTGTGTTGATGTTTCATTTGATCAAGAATCTCTTTTGCATCCTTAGCAGGCTTTGCCTGTTTATATATAAGAGGCTCATGCTCATTCATCCAGCCCCAAAATTCTTCTTGAGAAATATTTAAAAGCTTCGTCAAATCATATTCTGTCATATCATCTAGTGTCATGGCACATTGAAACGACTTATTTAAATAGGGAACAAAGGTGTCCTGCGCCGTCACTGTGCCATCTATATCAATTCCTAAACGTAACATGCCCACACTCCTCATTTTTATACTCTTAAAGTGTAACATAATCAATTCACAATTCCAGCAAGTTTTAGCAAACATGAAACAGACATTTTTGCTCATACTAAAAAAGCTCCTTTCTATTAACCAAAAGGGGGAATTGATCATGGAAAGAGACGAAGATTTCAGAAGAAATAATCGTGAAATCGACACAAACTTTAGTAATGATGATGGCTATCTAGAGGAAACAGCTGCTGAAATTGCAGAGCCATATCAGGCTTCAAGAGATCGAGTAGACAGACGAGAACGTGACCAAGCAGGTGACGATTCAGGCAGTAAGGGGATAGGCTATACAGCACTCGCAATTGCGATTATCTCACTATTTGTCTTGCCGGTGCTATTAGGAGTAGCGGCAATCGTCGTTGGTTATATTGCAAGAAGAAAAGGAGCACATGCGCTTGGCGCATGGTCAATCGGGATCGGAATTGTTTCCGTCATCCTTGGCATATTTATCACCCCGTTCTTTTAACAAGAACAGGAAAACGCCTGACAGTGACGTCAGGCGTTTTTTGTTATGCGTTCGCTTTTTCTTTTTCAGCTTCCATTTTTGCATAATGCTCTTCAGCGATTTTATCGATTTCTTTTTTCAGTTCTTCAACCATTGTTTCTTCTGGCACTTTACGAACAATTTCACCTTTACGGAACAATAGGCCTTCGCCTCTAGCTCCAGCAATTCCGATATCAGCTTCGCGCGCTTCACCTGGACCGTTTACAGCGCAACCAAGAACAGCTACTTTAATCGGTGCTTTAATCGTGGAGATATATTCTTCGACTTCATTTGCAATGCTTATGAGGTCGATTTCAATTCGGCCGCAAGTTGGGCAAGAGATCAGTGTGGCTGCATTTGCTGCAAGACCAAATGATTTCAACAGTTCACGTGCTACTTTTACTTCCTCAACTGGATCAGCACTTAATGAAATGCGGAGTGTATTCCCAATCCCCATATTCAAAATAGCGCCGAGACCAGCTGCACTTTTGACTGTACCTGCAAATAATGTACCTGATTCAGTAATCCCAAGGTGAAGAGGGTAATCAAACGCTTTTGCCGCTTTTTCGTACGCCTCAATTGCTAGGTTAACATCAGATGCTTTCATGCTGACGATGATATCATGAAAATCTAGATCTTCTAGAATTTTAATGTGGTGCAGTGCACTTTCGACCATACCATCTGCTGTTGGGTAGCCGTATTTATCAAGAATTTTTTTCTCTAATGAACCGGCGTTTACCCCAATACGGATTGGAATGCCTTTTTCTTTTGCTGCTTTCACAACAGCTTCGACTTTTTCTCGTCTTCCGATGTTCCCTGGGTTGATTCGAATTTTGTCTGCACCTGCTTCAATGGCTTTCAGTGCAAGCTTGTAGTCAAAATGAATATCGACAACAAGCGGGATGTTGATTTGTTTTTTAATATCCGCAATCGCATTTGCTGCACGCTCGTCTGGGCATGCGACACGCACGATTTGACAGCCTGCTTCTTCAAGACGCTTAATTTCAGCTACTGTCGCTTCGACATCATGTGTTTTGGTTGTTGCCATACTTTGGATGACAACTTCATTATTTCCACCTATAGTTAAAGGTCCCACTTTGACGGGACGCGTTTTAGTACGATGTGTGACTTCACTCACTTGTCAATCGCTCCTTAGTGTACAAGCAATCATTTGCCATGTACGTCTTGTTTTACAGTTCATATTGTAACAGTCTCTTTGTATGAATGACAAGGAATTAACGTTTTATCTCTTATACACCGGAAACTTATATGTGCTGCCTGCCCGAATTTCGTTTGCTTTGACGCCTTGATTCAGCTCTTCAAAATCTTCAATGACTTCATCAAGTGGCTTGCTTGTATGGACGATAGAGACGACGGTTTCACCTTGTTTCACAGTCACATTCTTATATGCTTTTTTCTCAGGTGTTTGAAAGGCATTTGCAGGGACAGCTGGACCTTCTTCAACAGGGATGGTGCCATTTTTTAAATCAAAAAAGATAATAAAAAGGACAAACAAACTGATTAGCAAAAAAATAATACGCCGCATTTCACTCACCGCTTTTAAGAGTTTACTTCAGTCTATGCATGTCCTGAAATGATAGAACCAAAATGAGGAGAAAAGCTGGAAAGCGTGGTTCTAGTTAGTTCTAGTGAGTCTTGTAATGAATTGAAAAAACACTTTGTTTTACGCTTGGCGGTGCTTTTTTCAAGCTTCTATGACCATTATGATAAAATAAAAGAAGGGGGAGTTTATGAAGAAACTAAGTCAGCATATATATGTGAGAACGCTAACAGAAAATGATGCACAATCACTATTCACACTTGAACTTGAGAATCGCTCATATTTTCAGCAATTTACACCTTTGGTCAAAGATGATTTTTTCACGTTATCTCGTCAAATTGAACGAATTCAGCGCAGTGTGGAAAGATGTGCACGGGATGAAGCTTACATGCATGGTATTTTCTTAAATGAAACAGATGCCTTAATTGGGACGATCTCATTAAGTTCTGTCGTAAGAGGCCCGATAGAAGGAGCTTGGCTGGGGTATGTACTTGATGAAAAGCATGGCGGGAAAGGGTATATGACAGAAGCCATTCGTTTAATCATCGATTATGCCTTTGATGAACTGCACCTTCATCGTATTGAGGCTGGAGTAAAGCCGGGTAATATAGGTTCCATTCGTGTGCTTGAAAAGACAGGTTTTGAAAATGAGGGACTGAATCGTAAAAAAGTAAAGATTAATGGCGTATGGGAGGATCATTATTTGTTTGCGATGATTCATCCAGATGAATCATAGAGCATGAACATACATAAAAAGCTCCTCCAAGTTGGGGGAGCTTTCATTTACTCATTAACTTTTGACAAGTGGTTTATGTTTAGCGGGTATTTCCTTTACGACAAGGTATAAGAAGATAAAGTTAATGACCCAATTTAATAAAAATGAATTCGCAACAGGCGTGTTTAATGCACTCATGATGGCGAAAAAGACCGTTGTTAATGTGAGTGAATAAGCAGAGAGTTTCCAAAGCATTTGGAAAGACAGCTCTTTTTGCTGCATGCGTTTAATAAATGTACCAAGCATCGCAAGGAAAGTTGCGCTAATGAACATGAGAGCCGCAGTTGATAGATACAGCAGCACACAGATGACTGGGATAATAATCGCTTGATTCTGATTTGTGACGCGGGCAAGTTCGTCTTTTGTCAGCGTCCCACCAAGCAGCTGATACGGGATATCTGTCATTTGGCCATCAATGGCAATCACTGCTTTTTCTTTTAATAATGCGATGGCTGTTTGCTTTGATTCAAGCTCACTTGCTTTTATTTTTTCAGCAGGATCAAAAATGATCGTAATGCCGTTTTCTTCTTTTTCTATCGGTTCACTTTGATCCGCTTGAAGCTTTCCTTTTTCGATTGAGAAATCAGGTAAATCTTTTTTGATCACATGCTGAAATCCTGACATCGCATTCGAGATCTCCTGACTCATATGATAACCCTGAGGAACTGCTGCGATGATCGAAAGGATAAAAATGAATAAAATCGCTTTGCCAATCCCTGTAAACCGTGCTTTAGCAATATCTTTTGGAGAATAAATGCCTTTTAACAATAGTTTAAATACGTTCAATCAATTCACTTCCTACATTCTTTTCTATTTCTCATATTGTATCAATGTCTATCTATCAAGTACAAGTATGGCCTTCATCGCTGGTTAAGATAGATGGAATGAGGCATAATGTATACAGCATATAAAAAGGAGGCGGCAGTGACTTGGACGTGCTGTATTGGATTCTGGTTATCTGTGCATTTATCATTGCGTTTGTTGGACTTGTTTATCCAATTATCCCTAGCGTGGTCTTTATGGTTCTCGGATTTATTCTATATGGTTTCTTTTTCAGCTTCGAGCCGCTTACACTGACGTTCTGGCTCATTCAAGCCGTGTTTACCGCGGTATTATTTGCGGCAGATTATGTCTCAAACCTCATTGGGGTCAAGCGTTTTGGCGGCAGTCGTGCAGCTATTTGGGGAAGCACCATTGGGTTATTAGTCGGTCCTTTTGTGATTCCCGTTGCAGGAATTATCATTGGTCCATTTATCGGAAGTGTCATTGCAGAGCTCCTTGTTCATCAAAAAGATGTGAAGACGAGTGTGAAAGTGGGATTAGGCTCATTAATCGGGTTTATATCAGGTGTATTTGCCAAAGGATTGATTCAAGCGCTGATGCTGGGCATCTTTTTATTTTATGTCCTTCGCTAAATAGAAAAAGGGAGTTTAAAACTTTTTCTAAAGGGCTAAATACAAAATAAACACTGAAATGTTTCAGATCATGAGCAATAACATTGAAACAAGCCAATTCTTTTGATACTCTTTGAGTAGGTTGAATTGCTTGCTTACGACCTAAGGAAGCATTTCAGTACATACATTTCTAAGGAGGAATTTAACCATGGCTTTTAAACTTCCAGAATTACCATATGCTTACGATGCATTAGAACCACATATCGACAAGGAAACAATGACGATTCACCACACAAAACACCACAACACATACGTAACAAACTTAAACAAAGCAATCGAAGGTGTATCAGCTCTTGAAGATCAATCAATCGAAGAGCTAGTGGCTAACCTAAACTCTGTGCCTGAAAACATCCGTACAGCTGTACGTAACAATGGCGGAGGACATGCTAACCACTCATTATTCTGGACGCTTCTTTCACCAAACGGTGGCGGCGCACCAACTGGTGAACTTGCAGATGCAATCGAAAAAGAATTAGGCGGATTTGAAAAATTCAAATCTGATTTCGCTGCAGCAGCTGCAGGACGCTTTGGTTCTGGTTGGGCATGGCTTGTTGTGAACAATGGCAAACTTGAAATCACAAGCACGCCAAACCAAGATTCTCCTTTAACTGAAGGAAAAACACCAATTCTAGGACTTGACGTTTGGGAGCATGCTTACTACCTAAACTACCAAAACCGTCGTCCTGATTACATTTCAGCTTTCTGGAATGTTGTGAACTGGGATGAAGTGGCTCGCCTTTACAGCGAAGCTAAATAAATCATTCGATTTGAAAAGACCTGCTCTTTAGAGAAGCAGGTCTTTTTATATTTTCCCTCCTTTTTTTACATATCTGCCTTTTGATGAGACAGACTATTGTGTAGAAAAGGAGAATGAAATATATGAGCAGATTAAAGAAAATGTTCGGGGACATGGATGTTACAAGAGATTTAATGCTCCTCCTCACGATTGGCGGATTATACGCACTTGCCATTGCGCTTTCTAATACGTTTGTAAACGTGTATTTATGGAAACAGTCTGGGAAATTCACGGATCTTGCGATTTACAATCTGGCTATTGTTGTGCTTCAGCCCATTACATTTTTATTCGCAGGCCGGCTCGCTAAAAAAATAGACCGGGCGTTTGTCCTTCGTTTCGGCGTTATCTTTTTAGCCGCTTTTTACTTAATTGTCTTAATGGCAGGAGAGCAAGCGGCCGCGCGGCTTGTTTTATTAGGGAGTGTCCTTGGGATCGGCTATGGTTTTTACTGGCTTGCTTTTAACGTACTTACCTTTGAGATCACTGAGCCTGAAACAAGAGATTTCTTTAATGGGTTTCTCGGAGTGCTGTCATCTACTGCTGGCATGATCGGTCCTCTCATTGCGGGGATTGTCATTTCTCAATTAACGGATGATACAGGCTATACGGTGATTTTCACGTTATCGCTTTTTTTGTTTTCCCTCGCGGTTGTGATGAGCTTTTTCCTCAAGAGAAGGCAGTCAAAAGGGAAATTTATCATCAAGCAAATATGGAAAGAACGCCATGCCGACGAGAATTGGCGTAAGATTACAACAGCTCACTTTTTTCAAGGGCTTCGTGAAGGGGTCTTTGTCTTCTTAATCAGTGTCTTTGTGTTTATTGCAACAAACAGTGAGCTTGCTCTCGGGACGTTTGGTTTAGTGAACTCCGGTGTTGCCTTTTTCGCTTATTTCTTCGCTACACGTTTGATTAAGAAAAAGTGGCGAAAGAAAGCCATTATGCTTGGCGGGCTGATTTTATACGGCGCCTTGTTCTTAATCGTCTTTCACTTGTCCTATGTATCACTTCTCATGTATGCGGTAGCCATTGCGATAGGATACCCGCTTCTGCTTGTTCCATATGTATCCTTAACATACGATGTCATCGGTCATGCAAGGTATGCAAGGAAAGCCCGAATTGAATATATTGTGGTCAGAGAGCTGTTTTTAAATGCTGGCCGTATTTGTTCCATTGTGTTGTTTCTTCTGTCTGTCACCTTACTAGGTGATGAGCTCGGAATTCCTGCTTCTCTTGTTGTGCTTGGAGCGGGACACACACTCATTTATTATTTTGTAAAAGATATTCATTTAAAAGAAAAAACAGCTGATATGAAAGAGACTGACGGTCAAAAGCCAGTTTCTCACACGAACCTTATTAAGGGAGAAAGGTAAAATTTCTTACCAATGGAACATCAAATTTCTAGATAAATAATAGAAAAACCGCTAAAATGATGATGGCACCTTTTATACACAAAAAGGGGTGCCATTTCTTTCTTGATAGAAAAGGTGATGTGATGAGAAACAAGAAAAACAAAAAAGACGCAAAGGAAGGGCGCAAAACACTTCCACTCCGGCTGAATTTACTATTTTTAGCTGCGTTTATTATTTTTACCGGTGTTGTTGTGAGACTCGGATTTGTACAAATTGTCAATGGAGAAGATTATAAAAAGCAGGCAGAAAAACAAGAAGATGTGAATGTCAGCTCATCTGCTCCGCGCGGAAAAATTTACGATCGAAACTATAATACGATTGTCAGCAATAAAGCGCTAAATGCCATTACATATACGAGAACCTCGACAACTTCACAAGAAGAGCGGCTCAAAGTGGCAACAAAATTAGCGGATATGATTCATGTGAGTACGAAAAAAATCACAGATCGTGACAAAAAAGATTTCTGGATCTTAACGCATCCGAATGAAGCGAAAAAGCTTGTTCAAAAGGAATCGGAATTAAAGGGTGACGATAAGGTCTCTGATGATAAACTATATGAGCTACAACTAAAACGCATCACGGACAAGGAATTAAATCAACTGACGAAAAAAGACTTGCAAGTGCTTGCGATTAAAAGACAAATGGATGCAGGCTATGCACTTACGCCTCAATTCATTAAAAATGAAGATGTGAAGCCAAGCGAAATTGCTTACGTCTCTGAGCATTTGGACGAGCTGCCAGGTGTGGATGTCACGACAGACTGGTCACGCAGCTACCCGTATAAAGGACTGCTCCGCAGTATGCTCGGCAGTGTATCCTCAAGTGATGAAGGGCTTCCGCAGTCACTTCTTGAACATTATTTATCGCTCGGCTACAGCCGAAATGACCGTGTAGGAAAAAGCTATCTAGAATATCAATATGAAGATGTCCTGCAAGGCCAAAAGGAAAAAGAACAGAGCACAACTGATAAAGAGGGCAATGTGACAAGCTCTAAAGTGCTAACAGAAGGAAAGAGCGGGAAAGATCTTGTGCTCACCATTGATATTCAGCTGCAAAAAGCGGTTGAAAAAATCGTTGAAAAGAATTTGAGAAGTGCGAAACAAAGAGGCGGAACAGAGCTTCTTGATCGCGCGTTTGTTGTCATGATGGACCCGAGAAATGGAGAGGTTCTCTCAGTTGCGGGGAAACAGATTTCAAACAAAAACGGAAAATACAAATTTGATGACTACGCATTAGGAACGATGACATCATCTTATGCGATGGGCTCAGCTGTCAAAGGGGCAACTGTACTGACGGGATATAAAACAGGCGTGCTTCACATAGGAAGTACCCAGTACGATGAACCGCTGTATATCGCGCAGTCACCGCCCAAGAAATCCTATCAAAATATGGGACTCATTAATGATTTAACGGCACTCGAGCGTTCATCTAACGTGTATATGTTTAAAACAGCGATTGCCGTTGGAAAAGGGGAGTATCGTAAGAACCAGCCGCTCCCAATCGATCCGAAAGCTTTTGATACATTCCGCTATAATTTCAGTAAATTTGGTCTTGGGGTCAAAACAGGGATTGACCTGCCAAACGAAGCGACAGGCTACCGGGGAACGTCTACACAATCTGGTCTCCTGCTTGACTATGCAATTGGACAGTATGATACGTTTACACCGCTGCAAATGGCGCAATACGTTTCAACAGTTGCCAATGGCGGATATCGTTTACGTCCGCAGCTTGTTAAAGAAGTGAGAGAGCCAGATCCGCAGCGCGGCATTGGTGCTGTGACAGAATCCGTCAAACCGGACGTATTGAATAAGCTAGACATGACGAGTGATGAGATCAAGCGTGTTCAGCAAGGCTTCAAGCTTGTTATGCAGAACCCACGAGGGACAGCCTATTCGAACTTTGGCAACAAAAAATACAACCCGGCTGGCAAAACAGGGACCGCTCAATCATTCTATGACGGCCCAATTAAAAGCAAACGCGGCACACCGACGTATAACACCACTCTTGTTGCGTATGCGCCTGCTGATAATCCAGAAGTGGCCATTTCCGTCGTTGTACCGTGGGTGTATCAAGACTACAATCAGCGCTATCCAATTACAAATGATATCGGTGAACAAGTACTAGACAAGTACTTTGAGCTGAAATCAAAACAGGAAAGCAATGATACACAAGCGAAGAACAAAAATAAAATTGAAAATGAAGCAGAAACAAATGACTAGACCTTTTCTAGGTAAAAACGCTCACTTTTTGTGGGCGTTTTTTTACGTTTTCTTCAAATTTTTCGAGATAAATTGACAAAATGCATAAAAAACATCGCAAGAATTCTACAAAACTTCGACATTTACAAAACCTTAACATTTCATTTAAACGAAATTAATAAAGAACCTTTAATGTATTACTCGTAGGACAAATTATTCAGGGGGTATTCTTGAAATGAAAAAGAACAAATTATGGCTGCTTACTTTCCTTACTATCGCATTGTTAGCATTCGTCACAGCATGCGGAAACAGCAGCTCAAGCGGAGATTCAAAAGACAGTAAAGGAAATGCTTCAAACAAAGATGAGGCATCAGGTTCCATTACCATCTCAGGATCATCTGCGATGCAGCCTTTAGTTCTTGCGGCAGCAGAAAAATTCATGGATAAACATCCAAAAGCCGATATTCAAGTGCAAGCCGGCGGTTCAGGAACTGGACTTTCTCAAGTGTCAGAAGGATCTGTACAAATTGGTAACTCAGATGTATTCGCAGAAGAGAAAGATGGAATCGACGCAAAAGCTTTAACAGACCACAAAGTAGCAGTTGTTGGAATGGCCGCAGCTGTAAACCCTGAAGTGGGTGTCAAAGACATCACAAAGGACGAATTGAAAAAAATCTTCACTGGTAAAATCAAAAACTGGAAAGAGCTTGGCGGGAAAGATCAAAAAATCACTCTTGTGAACAGACCTGACTCTTCAGGAACTCGTGCAACATTTGTGAAGTATGCACTTGATGGTGCAACACCTGCAGAAGGAATCACAGAAGATTCTTCAAACACAGTGAAAAAACTGATTGCAGAAACACCAGGTGCGATTGGATACCTAGCATTCTCTTATTTAACAGATGACAAAATTACACCGCTTAGCATTGATGGTGTGAAACCGGAAGAAAGCAATGTAGAAAGCGGTAAATATACAATTTGGGCTTACGAGCATTCTTATACAAAAGGTGAGCCGGATGGTCTAGCAAAACAATTCTTAGATTACCTCATGAGTGATGAAGTACAAAAAGAAATCGTCAAAGACCAAGGCTACATCTCAGTTTCTAATATGAAAGTAGAAAGAGACGCAACAGGCAAACAAACAGATAAGTAAGAGGTCTTGAATTGCTGATGAAGGAAAAGTGGAGCTTTTCACTTTTCCTTTTATGACATTCATAGGAGTGTAGAAAAAGATGAAGCAGATAGAACATACAGAAGCGAGCGATCGACTGATCAGCTCGAAGAAAAATAGGCAAATGGATGAAGTAAGAGGAAGTATTTTGGTGAGATTCTGCGCATTCTTAATGATTGCTGTATCAATCGCCATTACCATCTTCCTTGGCATTAAGGGTTTACAATCTTTCATCGTAAATGGTGTAAGCCCAATTGAGTTCTTAACCAGTATCAATTGGAACCCAACAGCAGAAAACCCGCAGTACGGTGCATTTCCGTTTATCTTTGGATCAATCGCCGTCACGCTCCTATCGGCACTCATTGCAGCGCCGCTAGGCATCGCAGGCGCCATCTTTATGACAGAAATTGCACCTGCTTGGGGACGTAAAATCCTCCAGCCAGTCATTGAATTGCTTGTAGGGATTCCATCCGTTGTTTACGGATTCATAGGTCTTACAGTATTGGTGCCGTTTATCGGACATTTCAAGTCAAGCGGCTCAGGACATAGCGTGCTAGCAGGAACGATTGTCCTGTCTATTATGATCCTACCAACCGTTACATCCATTGCGACTGATGCAATGGCTTCACTACCAAAAAGTTTACGTGAGGGATCGTATGCACTAGGCGCAACAAGATGGCAAACGATTAGACGTGTGCTTGTCCCGGCAGCTCTGCCAACATTAATGACAGCGGTCGTGCTCGGCATGGCTAGAGCATTTGGAGAAGCCCTTGCTGTACAGATGGTCATTGGAAACACGCGTAATTTACCAGAGAGCATTATGGATACAGCTGGTACATTAACAACCATTATTACGTTAAACATGGGTCACACAACGTATGGAAGTGTTGAGAACAATACACTTTGGTCAATGGGACTTGTCCTTCTAGTTGTATCATTTATGTTCATACTCATTATCAGATACTTGTCGTCTAGGAGGAAGATTTAATGAATAGCAAAATGACCGATCGTTTTGCCACATTTATATTTGGATTATGTGCTGCCATTATTACGGCGATTCTCGTTGGTTTGTTTTCTTATATCATTTTCAACGGTGCAAAAGAATTAAATTTCGATTTTTTGACAACCCGCTCAAGTGCGATTGGCTCTGGCGGCGGCATCAGGGATCAGCTGTTTAACTCGTTTTATATTTTGTTTATTACGATGCTGATCACAGTCCCGCTTGGCGTCGGCGGCGGAGTGTATATGGCAGAGTATGCACCTCAAAACAAAGTCACAGATTTTATTCGTACATGTATTGAAGTGCTGTCTTCACTTCCGTCTATCGTCATTGGGATGTTTGGTTTACTCATGTTTGTGAATTTAACAGGCTGGGGCTATACGATCATTGGAGGAGCTCTTGCGCTCACTGTGTTTAACCTGCCGGTGATGGTCAGGGTGACAGAAGATGCGCTGCGCTCTGTACCGAAGGATCAAAAGGAAGCATCACTTGCGCTTGGTGTAACGAAGTGGCACACAGTCAAAACGGTCCTTATTCCAGGTGCGCTTCCGTCTATAATCACCGGTGCGATTTTAGCATCAGGAAGAGTCTTTGGTGAGGCGGCTGCTCTTCTTTTTACAGCAGGTCTCTCAACACCGCGCCTTGATTTCACAAACTGGAGTCCTTTTTCTGATACGTCACCGCTGAATGTTTTTAGACCGGCTGAAACATTAGCCGTTCATATATGGAACGTCAATACACAAGGAATCATTCCAGATGCAGAAGCCATTGCAAATGGTGCATCAGCCGTACTTGTGCTTTCAGTCTTATTGTTCAACTTAGCAGCTAGATGGCTTGGTTCATTTATTCATAAAAAGCTTACGTCAAAATAATGTGAGAGAGGTGTGAAGGGGATATGGTTCAAATGCTGGCAGAAAAAAAAGAGATTGCAGCGAAAAAGGCTCCACTTCAAGCGGAACAGATTTTACAGGTGCAGGATTTAAGCATTTATTATGGTGAAAAAAGAGCGGTCAATCACATTTCATTCGAGATCGAGAAGAATGCGATTACCGCATTAATCGGCCCATCTGGCTGCGGTAAGTCTACCTTTTTACGCAGCATTAACCGCATGAACGACTTAATTCCAGGTGCGAGAAGTGAAGGGGCGATCATGTACGAAGGGTTAAATATTTTGGATGACCGCATTAATGTGGTGAATTTAAGAAGAGAAATCGGCATGGTCTTCCAAAAGCCAAATCCATTTCCTAAATCGATCTACAATAACATCACCCATGCGTTAAAGTATGCCGGGGAAAAAAGAAAATCTGTGCTTGATGATGCGGTTGAGGAAAGCTTAACAAAGGCGGCGCTATGGGATGAGGTCAAAGATCGTTTGCACAGATCTGCTTTGTCATTGTCAGGCGGTCAGCAGCAGCGCCTTTGTATTGCACGTACACTTGCGATGAAACCTAGTGTTCTGCTATTAGATGAACCGGCTTCTGCCCTAGACCCCATCTCAAATGCGAAAATTGAAGAACTATTAGGGGAATTGAAAAATGATTATTCAATCGTCATTGTGACACACAACATGCAGCAAGCGCTCCGTGTATCAGATCGTACGGCCTTTTTCTTAAACGGAGATCTAGTAGAATATGATGCCACAGAACGTATCTTTACACGTCCTGCGCAGCAAAAAACAGAAGACTATATCAATGGTCGATTTGGATAAGGCGGGTGGATTTGATGAATGCAGTAGCAACTGAAACAGCAAAAAAAGAAGTGTTTCGTGTGAATGATATGAACCTTTGGTATGGACAGCATCATGCATTGAAGCATATTGACTTAGCGATTAGAGAGCATGAAGTCACAGCGATTATCGGCCCATCCGGCTGCGGAAAGTCAACCTTTATTAAAACGTTAAATCTTATGGTCAAAACAGTGCCAGGTGTGAAAATCACCGGGGATATGATGTATAACGGTGACAACATTTTAAAAGGCCGTGTCGATTTAGTGGAGCTGCGTAAAAATGTCGGGATGGTGTTTCAAAAAGGGAATCCATTCCCTCAGTCTATCTTTGATAATGTCGTATACGGACCAAGAATTCACGGAGTAAAGAGCAAGCAGCAATTGAAAGAAATCGCTGAAAAAGCGCTTCGAGATGTTGCCCTTTGGGATGAAGTGAAAGATCGATTAAGTGCGCCCGCTCTAGGTCTTTCTGGCGGTCAGCAGCAGCGTCTTTGTATCGCAAGAGCCATTGCCACAAGCCCAGACATCTTATTAATGGATGAACCAACATCAGCGCTTGATCCTGTCTCAACATTAAAGATTGAAGAATTGATTATGAAATTGAAAGAGAAATATACAATTGCCATTGTGACGCATAACATGCAGCAAGCGGCTAGGGTATCAGACCGAACGGCATTCTTCTTAATGGGGGAGCTTGTTGAGGTTAATGATACGAATGTGATGTTTTCTGAGCCAAACGATCAAAGAACGAATGATTATATATCTGGTCGATTTGGATAAGAAAAGCCCCCTGGAGGTCAGTGCCGCCAGGGGGCTTTTGTTGTTATTTTGTTAAGGCTTTGACAATCTGTTTGAACGTCATCCCTGTTTTTAAATTGAACTTGCCTGCACGAATTTCTTTATGGTAGCCGGCGTCAATTACGTAATCATTAAAATCTTTAGACGAGTTGATGATGCCGTCCTTTTCAAGCATGTCTGAAACATCACTTGTACTCATACCGTTTTTAATCACGAATTTGATCGATTTGCCTTTAGGCTTTTGTTTATCACTCTTAGAATCGCCGTCTTCATTTGCCTTCAGCGCTTTTTCTTTATAGTCAAGAAGCTGCTGGTACGTTTCACGGCTGACAGTGACTTCTTTTTTGGAGTCTAAATAGTTTTTCACGTCAGTGTCTGTTACTTTCTGTGCGAGGGTTTCTTTTGTTGTTGTATCAGCTGCTGCCTCGTCTTTCCCAGTGAGAAAAAAGACAATCGCAAGAACCCCAGTTGCAAGAATCATACCTGCTGCAAACGTTTGGATGCTTTTTTTCGTCATACAAGCACCCTCTCGTTGTCTTTAATGATCATGTTGACATCTTCTACAGATACATGCTCAGCGCGCGCAATGGCCTCAGGAGACATGCCATTTTGGTGCTTTGAAATGATCTGTCTTGCGATGGATGGATCAATTTCTGAATGCTTGCGAACGACGATGTTTGTTTCAAGTAATTCTTCTTCAAGCACTTTCATTTTCTTTTTCAGTTTATAGATTTCTTGCATTGCAGATAGTTGAAGTGTTTCAAGTTCCTGCTCGACTTCTTTAATCGGCTCTCTTTGAAAATATGAGAATGCGATCAGTACAATACTGACAACAAGCAATCCGATAATTGCAATTTCCATGTTTCATCACCTTTTATTCATATTTTTATGCTGAAAGCCATAAAAGGCTTTCAAGATTGTTTCAGACAGTTTTCGACCCTTCTTTTTTATACCATAAAAAAGCTAGTTTCAAAAGGAATTGCTGAAGAAAATCACCTTTTTTTCATCTTTTTTCTTTTTATATGTAAAACGGGTATGAAACCTTGCTTCGCTGTCAAAATAAATGAAAGAGGCGGGGAGAAGAGGGGTCTCATGTATACAGTACGACAAAGGATAAGGTTTTATAGGGGAGCAGACGATTTTTCATGACATAACCATGCGATATGTAAGTGAATGCACTCAAAATGAAATTGGTGAAAAAACATTCTAGCATTCCTAAGCTAGAAGTGGTATTATAGTTAGGTCTGAATGTGAATTGATTTTAGTTTGGAGGGAAAAATATGCGCGTAAATATTACTCTAGCTTGCACTGAATGCGGTGAGCGTAACTATATTACTAAAAAGAATAAGCGAAACAATCCAGATCGCGTTGAATTCAAAAAGTATTGCTCACGTGATAAAAAACAAACTTTACATCGTGAAACAAAGTAAGCAGCAGGGAATTTTCCTGCTGTTTTTTTATGATGGGAGATGATCTTTATGAAAAAGGAGCTTCGCCTTCAAACATTAGCCAAGCTGGATCAGATAAGCGCTGAAGAGTTTGAGCGCAGCACGGCTTTACTTCATGAGTACTTATTGCAGCTGCCAGCATGGAAACAGGCGAAAACGATCGCTTTGACGATGTCTAGAGGAAAAGAGATACCGACAATGCCTCTGATTGAAAAAGCGTGGGAAGAAGGAAAAACAGTATGTATCCCTACCTGTTTTCCGAAAACAAAAGAGATGATGTTTTATGAATATACACCGCAAACAAAGATGACATCCAGCTACTTTGGGCTATTGGAACCAGACCCTCAAGTATCAACAGCTGTACATAAAGAAACCATTGATTTAATCATTGTGCCTGGGGTATGCTTCGATCAAAAAGGCTACCGGATTGGATTTGGGGGCGGCTATTATGACCGCTACTTAGCTGACTACCACGGCGTAACCATTGCCCTTTGTCTGTCGTTACAGCAAATCGAGCATGTGCCGGCTGAAGCACACGACATACCGGTGTCTATGATTGTCAGTGAAAAAGGTACGTTATATCAAAAGTAAAAGTCCGCTGATTGTCCAAAGAACGGGCTTTTTGTGTTGAGATCGTTTCATCAGAGTTGCAGGTACGGTAGGGTGAAACGCAATATGATTTCACATTGATTAAAAACCAGCATGTAATGGCATTTTGCTAGGAGGTCCGTTTTGAAAAAATTTCGTGGAAAGAAAAGATACTTCCGTAATATGTGGGAGGAAGTGAATAATGACGTTTCTTATGATCAATCAGAGTGTGAAGAGGTCTATTATATTCAATCAAAAGAACAAGGGATTAGATTGTGAAAGCCGGCTAATGAAAAGAACCATTGTAAGCGATAAAAATGATCGTTCATGCATAAACAAATCCTATTTAAGCCACGATACGAACATAGGAGGGAATATGATGAATAAAATGATTTGGAGCATTGTGTTCACATTGTTTGCATTCGTTCTCGTGCAAAATCGTTATCGGCTGATGAATTTGATCTTAGGTCAAAATCAAGTGCGTCACTTTTTTATTAAGTGGCTGATGAAAATCCCATATTTTCGGACGAAATTTATTCGCCAAGCATTCTAATCCCGCAGAAGCCGGGATTTTTTTGTTCAGAAATGCGGATAAGAACGATTCTTGTTATAATAATGTAAAAAATGGAGCGCGAATGAATGAATGTCATAGATAGTCTATTTTGGCGAGTTGTTGATGAATTAAGGCAAAAAGGGTACGAGATGATTCAAAGTCCGTATCCAGAAGATGAAATATTTTTTGAAGCACCAAGAAACTCAGGGTATGATCTCATCCGTCTATATAGAAAAGATGTGAATTTTAGACAGGAGATTGTTCGAGATATCGAAGAGCAGACGTATCGGGTGAATCAGCTGAGAGAGGCGATGCGTAAACGGTCTCTTCATCTCTTGCAGCTCCAATTTACAGCTGACGATCCTGTAGATGATTGGGAAGACTTAAACGGTCAGCCGCAGAAAAAACAAAAGGTGACGGTTACACCTGTATTACTGAACGCAGACACTCTTCAGCACGATGTAAACGAGCTGCAAAAATGGCTGAACACCTCGGTAACATTGGATGTAGAAGAGGCGAAGAGAGACACAGCTGAGGATGTCATGCAGCTTAAAATGAATGTACTTCAAGCATTTAATGATCAGGAAAAGCAGCGTGAACGAGAACGGGCCGTTTTTCAAAATGGCAGACCGATTTTCACCTACTTGCTCATCGCTGTTCAAGTGGTGATGTTTCTTTTGCTTGAACTATCTGGCGGAAGTACCAATACCGCGACTTTAACAGCGTTTGGTGCTAAAAATAATGGGCTGATCTTAGATGGAGAATGGTGGCGCCTCATTACACCAATGTTTTTGCACATTGGCTTGACGCACTTACTCTTTAATACATTTGCTCTTTGGTCTGTCGGAGCGGCTGTTGAGAGAATTTATGGCTCAGGGAGATTTTTGCTCATCTATTTCATTTCCGGCATTTTTGGCTCCATTGCGAGCTTTGTCTTTAATACGGCCATCGCAGCCGGTGCATCAGGTGCGATCTTTGGCTGCTTAGGTGCGCTATTATATTTAGCAATTTCTAACCGCAAGCTATTCTTTCGAACGATGGGGACAAATATTATTGTGATCATCCTAATCAATTTAGGGATAGGCTTCACCGTATCAGGTATTGATAACGCAGGGCACCTTGGCGGTCTGGTTGGCGGTTTTTTAGCCGCTTTAGCTGTCCGGCTCCCTAAACAGGTGCAGCCTGTCAAAATGTTTGTTGCTAGTGTTGTTTTGCTGTTGATTGGCAGTTTTGGACTGTATACAGGGTTTCATTCAGACGATCAAAAGGAAGCGGCGGCAGTAAGTGAGGCGGCAAGTCTATTTGATGAGAAGAACTATAACGAAGCAAGTAAACGGTTAGAGGAACATGTACACCAAAAGGATGCATCAGCTGATGCTCTCCATATATATGCACTATCTGAAGCGCAGCTCGGCCACCTTGACAAAGCGATTGAATTTTTACAAAAGTCGCTTAAAAAAGATCCTGATGATCCAAATAAACTGTATCATTTATCGTTGTTGTACGTAGAAAAAGGAGAGACAGCGAAAGCGGAGGATCTAATCGAGAAAGGGTTAGACCAAGATCCAAAAAATGATCAATTTTTAAAACTGAAACAATATATTGAAAGCACGCAAACACATTGAATGACTTGACTGAAAGCGCATTTATGAATACGCTTATCCTATCTGTTGATGAGAAGAAATGGTGGAAATAATGAAAACGTTATATGATGTACAGCAGCTGCTCATGAGATTTGGAAATTATGTGTATTTCGGAGATCGTGAAGTGGAATTAGAATTTATGGCAGATGAACTGAAGGAAATGTATACATCGGGCATTATTGACCGGACCGAATGGTCAAACGCAATGACTATTCTTCAAATGGAACTAGCCAAATTAAATCGAAAAACAATGTGAAGGTGGAGGGCATATGATAGGGGATTGGTTTGTAGGAGTTGATCTTGGCGGTACGACAATTAAGCTTGCGTTCATTAATCTATATGGTGAAATTCAGCATAAGTGGGAGATTCCTACGGATAAATCAGGGCAGACGATCACAGTCGATATTGCCAAATCAATTGACCACAAACTGGTCGAAATCAGTATGCCAAAATCAGCGCTTATTGGGATTGGAATGGGTGCACCTGGGCCTGTAGATAAAGTATCTGGGATTGTCTATAAAACAACGAATCTCGGCTGGACAAACTATCCACTCAAAGATCACCTGGAGGCAGAGACAGGACTTCCATCTGTCATAGAAAATGATGCGAATATTGCTGCACTCGGTGAAATGTGGAAGGGGGCAGGAGATGGCGCAAAAAATATCCTGATGGTCACACTTGGCACGGGTGTTGGCGGCGGTATTATTGTAAATGGTGAAGTTGTTCAAGGTGAGACTGGGGCTGGCGGAGAAATTGGCCATATTTGTGCCGTTCCATTCCAAGGAGCACCGTGTAACTGCGGAAGAACAGGCTGTATTGAAACCATTGCTTCTGCGACTGGCATCGTTCGGCTTGCAAAGGATAAATTAGAAACGGAGCAGCATACATCTTCACTTGGCACGCTCACTTCGCTGTCTGCAAAGGATGTGTTTAGGGCCGCTGAAAGTGGAGATGATCTTGCCATACGTGTCGTAGAAGAAGTGACGACTCATCTTGGACTAGTCTTAGCGAATCTTGCCAGTGCGTTAAACCCAACAAAAATCGTCATTGGCGGCGGTGTTTCAAAAGCAGGGGAGCTTCTTCGCAGTAAAGTAGAGCGCGTTGTTAAACATCACGCATTTCCGCCTTGCGCTGATGATGTCGAAGTCGTGATTGCTTCACTCGGAAACGATGCAGGAGTCATCGGTGGTGCATGGATGGCAAAAAACAAATGGCTGTCTTAAACAAAAAAGTCATCATGATGTCATTTTTATTAAAAAAAGCGATAGATGGGCATGAAATGAAATGTTTAGCATATTCATAAGTTTGTCATGAGGAAAAAGACATTGATTTTCCAGCACATACAGGATAAGATATAGTTTAGTTATTTTTGAAGAAGCACCAATAATTAGGGTATTCCCTAACTTGAGTGCATGCTTAGAGCATAAGGAGGTTACAATGCGAAAGAAAAGATTAAAGGCGATTTCATTTTTACTGATTGCGACATTGTTAATGTGGGTCAAAACCTATGTTATCTATAAATCTAGCTTTAATATTAAAATAGAAAATTTCATGCAGGAGTTTATCCTGTTTATTAATCCACTTAGCTTTCTCTTGTTTATCTTCGGTATCGGTTTATTTATGAAAGAAAAAAATCGCAATCGATATATCATCGTGATGAGTTTTATCCTGACATTCATTTTGTTAGCTAACATTGTGTTTTATCGATTCTATAGTGACTTTCTAACCATCCCCGTCCTATTTCAAACAAACAATATGGGTGACCTCGGGTCAAGTATTACCTCTTTAATTGAACCAGTCGATTTTCTGATGTTCGTTGATATTATGATTTTAATGTGGCTCTATAAAAAGCAGCCTTCCTTTAGAACGGATGTCACCATTTCACGAAAAGAACGAGCAGCTTATTATTTATTTGTGGCAGCCACTTTCTTCTTTAACCTTGGTTTGGCTGAAACAGAAAGACCAGAACTGCTCACTCGCTCATTTGACCGTGAGATGCTGGTGAAAAATATTAGCTTATATAATTTCCATATTTATGATGGAGTGTTGCAATCGAAGCAGTCTGCTCAACGAGCCCTTGCCGACAGCAATAGCTTAACGGAAATTGAAAACTATGTAAGCGCAAATCAAACCGACCGTAATGAAAAAACGTTTGGTCAAGCGAAAGGGCGAAATGTCATTCTTGTCTCCCTAGAGTCTACTCAGAGCTTTGTGGTCAATGAAAAATTAAATGGGAAAGAAATTACCCCATTTTTAAACAAACTAATCAAGAAAAGCTACAACTTTACTAATTTCTATCATCAAACAGGTCAAGGGAAAACATCGGACTCAGAGTTTATTGTTGATAACTCTCTCTATCCACTTGGAAGAGGGGCTGTGTTCTTCACAAACCCAAGCAATGAGTATACAGCCACACCTGAGTTGTTAAAGGATGAGGGGTATCACTCTTCTGTTATTCATGCGAATAACAAAAGTTTCTGGAATCGTGACCTGATCTACGGTAGCTTTGGCTACGATAAGTTTTTTGATATTAAATCATTTGATGTGAATGAAGAGAACTCAGTTGGCTGGGGCTTGAAAGATGGTCCGTTCTTTGAACAGTCAGCGGAATTGATGAAATCGATCCCGCAGCCTTTCTATACGAGATTGATTACATTAACGAATCACTTTCCATTTGATCTAGATGAAGAAGATAAGCTCATTGATGAATATGATTCTAAGAGCAAAACGTTAAACAAGTTCTTTCCTACAGTGCGTTATCAAGATGAGGCGCTGAAGATTTTCTTTGAAAAGATGAAGGAAACAGGTTTGTACGAAAATTCCATCTTTGTTTTATATGGGGATCACTATGGAATTTCAGAAAACCATAACGAAGCAATGGGACAATTTTTAAATAAAGAGATTACGCCATTTGAAGAAGTGCAGCTTCAAAAAGTCCCGTTTGTTGTACACATTCCAGGGATCACAGATCAACATCCAAAAGAAATTGATACGGTAGGCGGTCAAGTCGATATCCGTCCAACTATACTCAATCTTTTAGGAATTGATACAAGTAAACAGATTCAATTTGGTCATGATCTTTTATCAAAAGATAAGAATGACTTTACCGTGCTTCGTGATGGCAGCTTTATTACGAAGGACAGTGTTTTCACAGATGGAGTTTGCTACAATAAAGAAATGGGTGAGCCAAGAGATGATGAGACCGTTTGTCAGTCTTATGAAGAGAAGGCAAAGCAAGAGCTCCAATTCTCTGATCAAATCATCTACGGTGATCTCCTTAGATTTTATGACCGGAACAGCCCGGACCATTCTCCATCCAAAAAAGAAGATGAAACGAAGCTGAAAAAGGCGTCCTAACATATGAGAAAACCTCTGCTATTTTTAGATGCAGAGGTTTTCTTTTTTTGTCTGCCGGCTCATATAGTATGAGAGGAGGGATGTAAATGAAGACAACGTCGTTTGGGAAAATTGAATGGCAGCTGGATGAAGCGGGAAAGGATAATGTGGCAAAACAGTTAGGGATAGGGAATGCGGCTTTTCATTTATCCAATCAAACAAGCACTGATCACCTTCTTTTACCGGGATATAGACTTCCGGAAGGCATCCATTCATTTTCTTCCATAGGTGAGCTGCAGAAATTTATTGCGCCTTACAGGCTGCAGCAATCCGATGATTGGATCAATGGAACCTTTGAATATGATAGTGCTCAATTAGAAGAAGAGCTGAGCCGCTTGAAAGCCGCATTTCCTTTTCTTCAAATCAGCATAATAGGTCATTCAGTGCTTGATACACCAATTTATGAAATCCGAACAGAGCCTGTTCAGCATTTACATTCTATTCATTTGAATGCCTCTTTTCATGCAAATGAATGGATCACGACGTCTGTTTTAATAAAATGGCTGAAATCGCTGTGTTTGGCTGTATCTGATCCTGTGCAAGCAAGACATCATGAAGCCGTTCATATTCTGCGAACCACAGCTCTCTCCATCGTGCCAATGGTGAATCCAGATGGCGTAGACCTCGTTCGGAATGGACCTGAGTCACTAGGTCTCAGCAGTGAAGAATTCACATCGCTACATGGTGGATATGCTGATTATCAGGAGTGGAAAGCAAATATACGAGGTGTGGATTTGAACAATCAATTTCCTGCTTATTGGGAGATCGAATACTATCGTCATCAGCCTAAGGCACCGGCCTATCGGGATTTTCCAGGGCGCGAGCCGTTAACAGAACCAGAAGCGAAAGCGATGGCAAATCTAGCGTTACGAAAACGCTTTGACCGGCTGATCGCTCTCCATACACAAGGAGAAGAGATATACTGGGGCTTTCTTGGCCACGAACCTGCCATCTCAAAAGAAACGGTCAAACGATTCGAGCAAGTAAGCGGCTATAAACCGGTTCAATATCTTGACAGCTATGCAGGCTATCGCGATTGGTTTATTTATCAATTTCACAATGAGGGCTATACAGTCGAGCTTGGATTAGGGAAAAATCCTCTTTCCATGAATCAATTTGATTCCATCTATGAGAAAACAAAGCGGCTGTTATGGGAAGCATGTAAGTGTTAAAAAGCACCTGTCAGGTGCTTTTTACATTTGAACGTGAATCAATTTCTTATTGTCAATAAAAATAATGTTAGAGCAATTGACGGAGGCCGCCTTGTGAGCTATTGTGAAAAGTACGGATGTAAAAAAAAGGATATGTTTTAGGGAGATGTCGAACATTGAGTGCTCAAAGCCTGTGGAAAAGGAATTTCACTTACTTATTTATTTCTAAAATGTGCAAAATAACAGCGGATAGTTTATCTTTCAACACCATCTTGTGGCTTTTAGTACTAGGCGGGAAAGGGGCAATTGGAACAGCTTTTTTTATTGCGGTCAGCTTTGTTCCGCAAGCCATTGTTGGGCCGCTGATTACCCCAATGATGAAGCCGCATCAATTGAAATTTTGGATGTGTTTTGCTGATTTAACAAGAGGAGCGATAATCCTTGTGATCGTGGTCAGTTACTTTTATGATTTCACGCCATTAGCACTTGTGATTGGCTGTATGCTGCTTCATTCGGCGACTGGTGGCTCCTACGAACCGGCGTCCGTATCAATTATTCCAAAACTTGTCCATGAGGACCTCATACAAAAAGCGAATGCAACCATCCAATCAGCAAGTCATGTGGTCAGGCTTGTGACGGTAACGATTTGTGGTGTCATGATTGCATTTGTAGGGGTAGGATATACAATGCTTGTGATCATTCCTCTTTATCTCTTGTCCGCTTTATTGGTATTAATCATTACATATGAAACAGAAGTCATCATCGATAAAGCCAAAAAAGGGTTATCATACGGCAAAAGATTAATTCGGGGATTTTCACTTGTTAAAAGTCATCATATTTTGTTTCCATTGGCGAT
Organism: Bacillus sp. NMCC4; assembly: GCF_002998555.1. Taxonomy (NCBI): domain Bacteria; kingdom Bacillati; phylum Bacillota; class Bacilli; order Caryophanales; family Bacillaceae; genus Bacillus; species Bacillus sp. NMCC4. The sequence goes on from NZ_PVRA01000003.1 coordinate 52,297, forward strand.
TTTTTGTGTCTGTTCAAACTTCGCTGCAGCACCATGGGAAGCATTGTCTGTTATTTATTTAACAGAGGATTTAAATAGTGGACCAGTTATCTATTCATTTATTAAAGTCACAACGGCACTAGGTGCCTTCTTGATGGGATTTGTTTTGACAAAGGTAAAAGTGAACCGGTATGGGCTGCTGTTTATAGGTGCCGGGATCGTTGATGGAATCTCGTTCTTCATCACAGGCATGAACGCATTTTTACCACTTGTGTTTATATCAGCCTTTGCTTTAGGGGCTGCCATTAGTGCAGTCAACGTGCCTGAACATACAATGATTCAATTGTCAGTAAAAGCAGAGGATCAGCCGCAAGTGTATGCGATTATCAACATGATCTCCTTCTTCATGATTCCGTTAGGCGCTCTCATTGGCGGCTATATGGCGACACTATTTGGGTCTGGGTATGTCATTGCGGCTGGCGGCATCATTGAAGCTGTGTCAGGGATATGCCTGCTTCTATTCACAAAGATTGGGAAGGTAGAGAGGGCGGATTTGACGATAGAACGAGACAAACCTTCTTTAAATGCAACGTGAGCATGGCATGGTTGATTGTGAATAGGTTACAATGAGGACGAGAAAACATGAGGATTCAATGGAAAGGGGCAAGAAACATGGCCATAGCAGATGTGACCATCATTCCAATAGGTACTGAAACACCAAGTGTCAGTGCTTATGTAGCAGATGTACAAAGAATTTTAGAAGGCTTTCAAAAAGAAGGGAAAATTAATTATCAATTAACACCAATGAATACGTTAATTGAAGGTGAATTATCTGTTTTATTTGAAGTCATTCAGCGCATTCATGAAGCACCTTTTGAAAAGGGATTGCACCGCGTAGCCACCAATATCCGCATTGATGACAGGCGGGATCAAACCACAACGCTTACAAGTAAAATAGAAAGCGTGAATAAGCACTTGAATCAATAAAAAAAGCCTGCTATTTGCAGGCTTTTAATGTGCGGTTGGATAACCGCTATAGATGATGGTCATGACAGTAAACCATCCAAAAACCAAAAATGTCGCGCCAGCAAAAGCGATGGCAAGTACGTTCACTTTTTTAAGTGAGCGATAGATCCCGAGTGCAGCTAATATCGTGACTAGACCAAAAATAATGACGAGCATCATGTGAAAGTCCCCCTTTGTCATCAATCCCCTTGATTTCCTTTCTTTTCATTTTAACCGTTTTCATAAAGCTTGTCGAGTAGATTCCAGTTGACGATTGTTTGAATTTTTATTGTGTAGCCTTCATAATAAAAAAGAATGAATAAAGTAGGTGATGAAAATGAATTGGAGAAGAATGCCACTAGGCTATGTACAAGCGAATGCGTATATTTGGAAAAATGAGCACGGAGAATGCTTAATCTTTGATCCAGGCGGTGAAGCACAAAAGCTGATTTCCTATATAAAAGAAAAACAGCTCACACCGCTTGCTGTCTTACTGACACATGCTCATTTTGATCATATCGGTGCGGCAGATGAGGTGCGTGCAGAGTGGGGAGTGCCACTCTATGTACACGAGAATGAAAAGGAATGGCTGACGAACGCTGAATTAAACGGTTCAGCTCGATTGATTGGGAATGGAATTACGGTCAAAGAAGCAGAAAAATTAATTACGTCAGAAGGAACTCTTCAAATTGGATCGTTTACATTAGAGATGTTCCATACACCTGGGCATTCACCAGGCAGTGTGTCTTACTATTCGGCGGAAGAAGGATTTGTGATTTCTGGTGACACGTTATTCGAAGGTGGCATCGGGAGAACAGATTTAGTAGGGGGCAGTCAAGAAGTGCTGCTTCAATCGATTCATAACAAATTGTTGTCATTACCAGAATCAACTCTTGTTTTAAGTGGACATGGCGGTGAAACCACTGTACTCACAGAGCAGGAGCACAATCCGTTTATCAATGGTTTTTCTCTTTAAACACAGGTATGAAAAAAGCATCTCTTTTTAAAGAGACGCTTTTTTCAATTAATGTCCGGTACCGGGAACCATGATGAAGATCGAATAATATGTAAATCCGGCAAAGAAAATCGTCAAGTACGCTCCGAAAATGTAAATATACATTCTTTCGGATAAATTCAAGTAGGATAAAAATACAAAAAGAACGGTTTGACCGAAGAACAGCAGCGATGCATCTTTCATATGCCCTAAATAGAACATGACAGCAAAAATACCCGTCCAAAAGCCAAGCACGCGGAACATGCGATTCATTTCTTTCCCTCCCCTTAAAAAACCCCTTTGATTCATATTATAGCTGATCACCACTTGTTATGTAAACATTTACATTTTTGACAACGTGTGAACATTTATTTTACAAACAGAAAAATTTTTTTGAAAAAGTGATCAAAACGTGTTTATGCCGAAATACATGAGGGTACTTACTCCATAAGAGAAAAGGTTAACGACCTAAGGAGGAAGACTAATGAGTGACATTACTTTTTATTCATACCCGAGCTGCACGTCTTGCCGCAAAACAAAACATTGGCTAAAGGCGAATCAAATTGATTTTAAAGAGCGTCACCTTTTCAGAGAAACGCCAACCCTAGATGAATTAAAAAAGATTCTTTCCTTAACAACAGAAGGAATGGATGAAATTTTAGCCACACGAAGCCAGGCTTTTAAAAGCTTAAATTTAAATATTAATGATTTAAAAGTAAACGAGGTTCTTCAGCTTCTCATTGAAAAACCAAAACTGCTCCGGAGGCCAATTATCATTGATGGAAATAAATTAGTAGTAGGCTATAATCCCGGAGAACTCATGAAAATATCAAAAAAGAAAGCGATTCATCAATCAGTTTCCTAATAAAAACGAAGATCAGCTGAAACATTCTTCAGCCGTCTTCGTTTTTGTGCTGAACTGGGCTAGCTGGGTTCGAACCAACGATCACGGAGTCAAAGTCCATTGCCTTACCACTTGGCTATAGCCCAATATCAAACGTGTAATGATATTGTTCACCATCTGCGGTCATTTATACATAAAAGTTGTATGTCACTAGTTTTAAGTGAAAAAGGAGCGGAAGAAGTAAATGAAAAATGAAAAATCTAAGCAATTATATGAATTTATCCTAAAAGAAGCCCCTGTCATGACCGAAGAATGGCTGAAAACAAGAACAGAAGAAGGCTCATTATATTCCAAACATGCTTTAGAGGAAACGGAAATGAAGCTGAAGGAACAGAACACAGCGTTTATTCAAACCATTGCAGCAACGCTTGTGACGCTGTCAGACAAAGTAGAAAATCATTTAAAAAAATGGTCTGTTGATATTGCACGTGATCGAGCCGTTCACGAGGTGCCTTTATATGAAATCATTGGACAATTTAAGATATTCCGTCAGATTTTCTGTTCGAGAATCGAGAAATTCATACTAGAAACCGAGCTTGAAGTGACGCTCCAAGATGTGTGCGGGTGGAATCAGCATTTTCATTCCACGTTTGATAATATGATCGAGCGTTTATCAGAAGAATACGACCGTGTGACACTGAGTCAGCTAAATGCACAAAGAGAGATGATTCAGGAACTGAGTGCTCCTGTTATTCCAGTTTCAAAGGAAATTGGGATTTTGCCGCTCATCGGAGAGATTGATACGTACCGGGCCAAAATTATTCTAGAATCCGTACTAGAACAGGCTTCTAGACTGCGTCTAACGCATTTGTTTATTGATATATCAGGCGTACCGGTCGTTGATACGATGGTTGCTTATCAGCTCTTTAAAGTGGTGGATAGTGCGAAGCTTCTAGGAATCGAGACGATTATTTCAGGCATCCGCCCAGAAATTGCTCAAACCGTCGTGAAATTGGGCATTGATTTCTCAAAAGTAAATACTGAACACAGCCTTGCAAAAGCTTTAGAAAAAAGAGGATTTCGTATTTTTGAAGAACAGCCGCAAGAAGCCACATGACCAAAAAACCTGCACTTGTAAAAGTCAGGTTTTTTTATATGCTCTTTTTTAAAAAACCACGTTTTCCATCGCAAGCTGATGATTTTTTCGCATGCTTAGTCGTTAAAATGATAAAATGCTCTTTTGTCAGACAGGTTCCTCCAACTTACAATATGGTCAGAGAAGGGAGTGAACCATTTGTATGGTATTGAATATTTGGGACAAGAGCTGCTAGAAGAAGCATGCCGCATGAGAGCATCTGATGTGCATATTGTTCCAAAAGAAAAGGAAGCGTCGGTATCTTTCCGCGTAGACTCAGATTTAATTCAGCAGCGAACCATTGATAAAAAAAGCGGCGAGCGGCTCATTGCTCATTTTAAATTTTTATCATCCATGGATATCGGGGAAAAAAGGAGGCCGCAAAATGGGTCACTAGCTGTGATGCTAAGAAGCGGCCAGGTGTTTATTCGGATGTCTACCTTACCAACTGTAAATGATGAGAGTTTAGTGATTAGAATATTGCCGCAGGATCATGTTCCAAAAATAAAACATCTGTCACTATTTCCGAAAGCCTCCATCAGGTTATTATCATTTTTGAATCATTCGCATGGGCTGATTTTATTTACCGGTCCAACAAATTCAGGGAAAACAACAACCCTTTATTCATTAATCCAGTTTGCAAAAAAGAATTTCAACCGAAATATTATTACACTTGAAGATCCTGTGGAAACAAGAAATGAAGAAGTGTTACAGGTTCAAGTGAATGAAAAAGCCGGCATCACATATGCCGCAGGATTACGTGCTATTTTAAGACATGATCCAGATCTGATTGTGCTAGGAGAAATAAGAGATGCTGAAACGGCCCGAACGGCAATTAGAGCAGCACTGACAGGCCATTTAGTGATGAGTACGCTTCATGCGAAAAATGCAAAAGGAGCCCTTTATCGTATGCTTGAATTTGGTGTCACGATGAATGAACTCGAACAAACGATGGTTGCGATTGCTGCGCAGCGATTAATCGAGCTTACCTGTCCTTTTTGCGGAGAAACATGTCAGCTTTACTGTAAATTAAATCGACCGGTCAGACGAACAAATGTATTTGAACTGCTTTTCGGAAAGGAGCTCGGTGAGTGTATCAAGGAGGCTAAAGGAGAATATGCTCACTCGTCATATGAAACACTGCAAAGATTAATTCGTAAAGGAGTGGCACTAGGCTATTTATCGAAAAACACCTATCATCGCTGGGTTTATGAAGAAGCAAGCCTCTAAAGCATGGTCTAAAAAGGACCAAGCGGAATGTCTATCAAAACTTGCTCAATTGATTCAGGCTGGATATACAGTGATTGAGGCATTAACGATGGTGAATATCCAGTTGTCGAATGAGCAGCAGCAACAATTAACACCGGGCGTTCAGTGGCTGCTTGAAGGGGAGCCTTTTTATGTGGTGCTGGAGAGACTCCAATTTCAGCGGGAAGTCATTGCCATATTAAGTTTCTCCGAAAAGCATGGCAGTCTAGCACAAGCACTTGAACAAAGCGCGCGGTTTTTAGAGAAAAAAATCAAACAGGTAGACACGTTTAAACGCATGTTACGTTACCCGATCTTCCTCATCTTTACGGTTTTGGTCGTGCTCATACTCGTTCAACAAATGATCATTCCTCAATTTTCTCTCTTGTACTCCTCGATGGATACCCGAATGTCATGGCTGATTCAAGGTATGTTTGGACTTTTTCAATTGCTGCATGTTTCTCTCCTCCTCATCGGCAGTGTGTGTATCTGTTTGACCGGATACTATGCTGTCTTTTTTAGGAAAAAGTCCACCCTTGAGAAGCTGAGGGTGATAAGCAGGTTTCCTTTTTTATATAAAGGAATGCGGCTGATGCATACGTACCTTTTCTCTCTTCAGTTAAGCGGACTGCTTCAAGCTGGATTATCGATGTACGAGAGCTTGCTAGCTTTTAAACAGCAAAGCTACTTACCCTTTCTTCAAGAAATATCAGAACAGATGATTGAAGAGCTAAGAAAAGGAGAAAGCATGGCACATCAAGTAAGCTCGTCTCCTTTTTTCGAGAAACATTTTGCAGCCGTCATCGAGCATGGTGAAGCGAGCGGGATGCTTGCAAGAGAAATGTACACGTACAGCCAATTTCTATTAGAGAATGCAGAGCTGAAAATTGAAAAATGGATTTCGTGGCTGCAGCCGGTTATCTATGGTGTGACAGCACTTCTTATACTCATTGTGTATCTATCTATTCTTTTACCAATGTATCAACTCATGGAGCAAGTGTAAGAAGGAGGACAAAGACATGAATGATAAAGGATTTACCCTGTTAGAAATGTTAATTGTCATGCTCGTGATTTCGATTCTTTTACTTATTACCATTCCGAATATCACTCGTCACCACCAAACGATTCAAGCAAAGGGCTGTGAAGGGCTTAAATCAATGGTGAGCACACAGGTGATGGCATATGAATTAGAGCATGATGGCAAGACACCATCTTTAGCTGAATTAGAAAAAGAAGGCTATGTCAAAAAGGGATTAACGTGTCCTAATGGAAAAGCGATTGTCATTCAAAACGGCCATGTGAAGCATGAATAAATTGATTTTTCATGAGAAGGGTTTTACCCTCATTGAACAGCTAATGGTCTTACTTGTTCTATCGATTCTATTGTCGATCATAGGAGGAAAAATCCCAAATTTAATAGAAGGCGCTGAAGCCAAAAGACAAGTGAACATCATGAAACAAGATTTTCAATTGGCTGCTTATACTGCATTTATCAAAAAAACACGTGTGTATGTTGAATTCCATCCGCCACATGTATCGTATCAGGTAATCGATCAGAAGGATGGCGAAGTCATTACTTCTTTTCAGCAACAAAAGGGAAGCATTAAGGCTTCTACATTTCCACAAGGTATCTATTTTAATGTAAACGGACATCCAAGCAGCGGCGGGTCTCTCATCATTCAATTTGGCAGTCAAACGTATAAACTCACGATCTATTTAGGAAGCGGGCGAATCCATGTTCAAAAACAATAGAGGGTTTAGTACGATTGAGGCGCTGTTTGCTTGTCATATCTTCCTATTTGCAGCCCTTGTGCTCATGCCAGCCTATGAAAAAATCATGATAGGGAAAAATGAAGTAAGAGCCAAACTTGAAGCTTACCAAATCTTGCATGAACAGATGAATGAATCGTTCATAGATGGTACAAAACCTTCTGTCAAAAAGAAACGAGGCGACGTCACATATGTATTCAATTGGAGTAAAGAGAAGGGATGTGTATCATACAAAATACAAAAAAAGCAGACCATATGCTTTCACCATGTTGCTGAACGGTGAACAAGGTTTTACCCTTGTCCAGGCTTTGTGGCAATTACAGCTATTTTTGTTCCTTTCTTTTGGCTGTGTACTAATCTTTTCTACAGCTGAGAAAGCCCGTCCTTTTGAAGAGATTAACCGATTTTCACAAATGGAGTGGAAACAGACTGTCCTGCAATTAGATGAGGAATTAAGCCGTGCAACAGCTGTTAGATCGGTGCAAGGAGGTAAAGCGTTAGAGTATGTATCTGATCAAGGGCGAGTGGTAACGATTGAGCCATATCAAGAGATGCTTCGGAAGCGAATGGATCAAGCAGGCCATCTTCCTTTATTGCAAAAGGTGAAAGAATTTCGTGTCAGAACGAATCAATATAGAGCCATCCTGAAAGTCACAGATGAATCTGGTAAGGTGTATGAAGCCGTTTTTTTCATATATAAAGGGGTGGTTCCTACATCGTGAAAAGAGAAGGAGGATTTATCTATCCGCATGTACTAGCTGCGATTCTATTTTTTCTCTTGATCCTAGGATCAATGACGATAGGGTTTCAAAAAGAGCTGAGAAGTGCAGAGCTGACGATTTCTTTTTATAAAAAACAGCAGCTTTTCAGAGTGGGGGCGAGTGAAGCTGCCCGTACATTACATCGTTTGTGTGAAAAGCAGCATACCCATATTGACACTGAAGAAGGCCGCGTGACATTGAAGCAGATGACATGCGATCAAAAGAAAAAGCGTATCCTCATGTTAGTCAGTGTGAAAACAAAGGATGGTTTATCAGATGAGCGGGAACTGGTGCTGGATTGGAAGACCCGTGAAATCATGAAATGGGCAAACCCTGAATAGCCAGTGTATAAAATGATCCTCTTCTAGGTAACACTTGAAGAAAGAAGAGGTGAATGTGTTGAAAACCAATGACTATGTAAAATATATGACGCAGGAAATCATTAAATATATGAATACACCACGTGACGAACGGAAGGAACATAAACAAGAGAAAATGGAAACGAAACCGCCATTTTCACAGCGTTTATTTGGGGTTCTGCCGTTTGGGTTTTCAATGATGTTAAAAAAACGTCAGCGACATCGACGAAAGTAAAAAGCCGCCAGCAGGCGGTTTTTTTATGCCCCTTTAGCTGTATTCTTCCACAACTATCACTTTATTGACCTTGTTTGAGTAAGGGTTATAAGAAATAGTGACAAATACCCCAAATTCTTTGGCGTGGTCTTTTAACGTAATATGATACTGTTTCACAGATTCCTTCTCACGATGACGGTCCCATACTTTTTGTTTGAATAAGACTTGTGCCAGCGGATATCGTTTCTTTGCTTCTTTGACTGCCCGTGTTTCCCATTGATCTGCGGCGGCAGTGAAACCTTTCGCATCAGCAGGATTGGCGTCGTATATCATAGGGCCCAACAATAAACTGAGCAAGATTAACATCTTTCCATATTTCACTTCACATCACCTCACCTGTTATTATTCTGACCAAATGCTGCACTTTTATGTAAATTTTTAAGAAGTACAAATGTCACACAAAAAATTATTGAATACGGCGAAAGAATGAGAAAATGGAAGAATTTTCTCGTAATAGTTCTTGTTTAAGAACAAAATGGACTAATTTGACGTTTTGGGTTTTATAGGTATTTCCTTATACTGTATGTAATCGTTCTTATTAAAGAACAATCGTTCAAGGAGTTGGAGAATGAATGAAACAGTCGCTCTTTGTACTCTTTTGTACCATTTGTTTGATTTTCACATCTCTTTTGATCTCAACAACGAACGCTTCTTTTAACGATGTTGAGCACTCAAACTTTGTCATGAAAACATGCGAAAATTTTGAACAGACGGATCAGCATTGTCAGCCTACCAAATGGGATAGAAGTCATTTGGAACTCATCGATCAAACGATGAACAAAGGAACAGTCTGCGCGCCTCAAAGCTTGAGCATGACATTAAAAAATAGTGGACAATCTATTGCACACTCTGAATGGAAATGGGAATTACATAAAGTAAAAAGTGAGCAGAAGCCGTTACAAGATGGTCATATTCTTGAAAAAGGCTCTATACAGTCCCTTCTTTCACAAGAAACAACGACTGTCACGACAGATAAAGCAAAAACGAATGGAATCTATGCGTTTAAAATCTATTATCCTAAAGGTTTTGGTGGATCTGAAGAAGCATTCATATGGTCTAAACATATGCAGCTCGCAAAGTGTCAAGAAAAGGCATCCTAAATGGAGCTGTCTTCTAAAGGAAACAATGATAGGCGAAGGGGAGAAGAGGTCATGAAAAAATGGATGAAGATGTCTGGAAGTATTCTTTATGTGGTGGTGTTCACGGTGATGATTGCATGTATTATTGTCGTATTGTCTTCAAGAACTACTGGGGGAGATCCTCAGATTTTCGGTTATCAATTCAGCCAAGTATTATCTGGATCAATGGAACCAGAATTTTCGACTGGCTCACTCATTGTCGTAAAAGAAGTGACTTCACCGGAGGCGCTTAAAAAAGGAGATATTATCACGTTTCAAACGAAGCAGGACCAGTCTTATGTGACCCACCGAATTGTTGGGGTGAAAGGAAAGGGAGCAAATAAAGCCTTTGAGACGAAAGGTGACCACAATATGTATCAGGACGGCACGCTAGTAAAAGCGGATCAGGTGGCTGCGCAGTATACGGGTGTGAACATTCCTTATGCAGGAAAGCTTCTATCGTATGCAGGGACTTCGGCTGGAACTGCGTTGCTGCTCATTATACCAGGTGTGATGCTGCTCGTTTATTCCACTCTTCATTTTGTGGGCGCTGCAAAACACCGAAGACACACGGCTGATTTACATATGTCAGAGGAACAAGCTTAAATTTTCGTTTGTAACCTAATTAGGTTTCAATAAAACAATTTATTAGGGGGTTCATTCATGGCAAAGAAAAGATCAATTCGTTTAGGTGTATTATCAGGGGCTTTAGGCCTTGCATTAATCGGCGGGGGGACATGGGCGGCGTTTAACGATGTAGAAAAGGCAAACGCGGTCTACTCGACAGGAGAGCTGGATTTATCAGCAAAAGAGAACTCCGGCGCCATCAACCTTGCGAACTTAAAACCTGGTGATCGGATCAAGAAAGAATTTCATTTTGAAAATAAAGGATCGCTTGCGATCAATCAAGTGCTGATGAGTCTTGATTACAGCCAGTTTCAAGACGGAGCTTCCGCGAAGAATGGCGGTAAGAATACAGCTGAAGAATTTCTCAGCCAGTTTCAGGTGAGTGTTCTTACGGTTGGAGCCGAAGGTGGAAATGGTTATCCGAAAAATATTATCTTAGACCATGCAAACCTGCTTGACTTGCATCAACTAACGTCAAAACAGGATCAGACCGCATTTGAAAAGCTTCGTCATGCCGTCGATGAGAAGTTTTTACATGAAAGTGGGAAGATTAATGTAGCAACTGTTGATGGAACAGTGGCTCCAGAGTATGACGGCATTCCAAAGAACCCGTTTGATTACGATAAAATGGAAATGATCATTGAATTTGTCAATGACCAGACGAAGGATAAAGCTGGTCACTATATCCAAAATAAATACCAAGGCGATGCGATTCAAATTGATCTTTCCTTCGAAGCGACTCAGTGGAATGGTTTAACGATCAATCCCAAAAAGCATACGGATGAAAAAGGCTACGTGAAAGAAAACGAAAAAGCACACAGCGAAGATAAAAAATAAAGCCAGTCTTTAGACTGATATCAAGCTCTGCATAGCAATTGGAGGAGTATGCGCTAAAATGTGCGCTTTACTCCTCTTCTTGATTTTTTTTCCAGATTTGATAATCTAAAAATTCACGAAATTGCTTTTTCGAAACCCCTGATGTCATTGCATCTCGAACTAGTTTTTCCCATTCACTATCTAATTGACCATCGTATTCGGTTTCATCTTTTTCGTGTAACAGTGTATGAACCGAGACGTCCAGAACAGCGGAGACTTTTTCAAGAAATTGAATGGAGGGGTTTGTTTGCAAGTTTCTTTCTATTGAGCTTAAATAAGACTTCGCTACCCCAGCCTTTTCGGCCAGTTCTGATAGTGAGTAGCCTTTTTCATTGCGGTATTGTTTAATACGCTGGCCAATCAATGTCATCACCTTCCTTTCGATATTATAGCACATTCAGAAAGGTTTGATAGAATGACTTCTTACCAGAGGGTGAGACTCAGAGGACTTTTCACTTGATTTGAGGAATTGACGGACTTCTTCAACTGTTAGCCCTGCTTTACGAGCTTCAAGTAATAATTCAATCCATTCACTGTCTAATATGTTCGTTTTCTTTTCCATACAAATACCCTCCTAAAATACTGAATCATGTATTTCAGGCACTTAACGCATGAAATGGAAAGACACAGGTGGTAAGACCTCATAGTTTGCTTGCGTCATTTTTCCGCCCAATACAAACAGACAAACGTTGCTTTTGGCTGATCGAAAATTGTATGTCACATGAAAGGGAGGGGACCTATGGGTCAACCTCCTCTTTTTTGCTGTAAGTAAAAAAGTCCGCCATTTTCAATCGTAAGACTGATTTTTGGTTCGTATAAAGTTTTAAGTGCTTGTCTTTCTATTTCATATTCTACAGACGTGTCTGAAGTCCCTTCATAAAATTGGTTTAAAAGTTCAGTGTCTTCTTTCCATTTTTGAACAGCTCTCACCGCCCAATTGTCTGGTTCCTCATGGGCGTAACGCTCCATTAGACTATAGAGCCGTTTGACTCCGCTTTCTGGCTTGATCATTGTACTCATTGTAAAGCAATAATCGGGAATTTGAGATGACAGCTCACGGGTTTCCAGCTTTTCTTGAAATTGTTCAACGACTTCTCCGCGTATTAGATGAAGTCCTAGTGATAAAAGTTTATCCTTCTTTCGATCTGCGAGATAAGAAATTTTCACATTGAGACCAAGCCATGGCTCGAGTGCGATCTGGTTGTTCGTGAGCGGAGTGACTCGTTCATAGAGACGGATAAAACGGCCCTGCTGTTTGACAGCTTCAAATATTTGAAATAAACGAGGGGAGCCAAAGTGGATAAATTCACCCTCAATCGTATCATCCACTTTTTTTTGATCGGTGATGAGGGTCAATTGCCGCGGCTCTGGTACACCACCAGTTTTTTCAAGCCAGTGCCAATAAAAAGGGCGGTTCATAATCAATTTATCCATATCGATGGTTAGTTGTACGGTCATATGTCCTGCACTTTCTTCTAGTATGTCGCATTGATTTGCCTGAAAGAAACGGAGAAGAAAGGTATGTATGTCACGCTGCTCCATTGATCAACTCTCCTTTATGAGCCTTGCTGTCTTTTTTCTAAAAGTGGTGTTTTTGCTTCTGATAAATAGGAAGCAAACTGGGTTAATTTCTTTTTCATGTCTCCGTCTGATTCGTGCTGAAAGAGAATCTGATGTAGTTCTGTTTCGGCATCTTTGATATCTATTCGCGTTAAAATATCATCTAGATCGCCAATGACGTTTTCAAACAGCTGAATTTTTTCATATAAAAGCTTTAAGATATGTTCCTCAACGGTTCCGTTTGTTGCCATATTGTAAATGTGGACATCTCGCTCTTGTCCAAGGCGGTGGATACGTCCAATTCGCTGTTCTAGACGCATCGGGTTCCACGGAAGATCGTAGTTGATGATTTGGTTACAAAACTGAAGGTTGATTCCTTCGCCGCCCGCTTCTGTCGCAATTAACACTTGCGCCCGTTCTCTAAATAAATCTTTCATCCAATCTTTTTTGCCCCGCTTAAAGCCGCCTCGAAAAGGAACGGAGCTGATGCCATTTTGCTGAAGAAACCATTGTAAATATATTTGTGTCGCGCGGTATTCGGTGAAAATAATGACCTTTTCATTTAACTGCTGAATAAGCTTGACGACTTCAAGCGCCTTTGTGTTTTGCTGAACTTGATTGATTTTCTCCATAATTTGCGCTATAGCAGAAGATCCAAGGATATGTTTTTCATCTTCCTGCATTTTTTTAATCGTCATATAGACCGCCTCGCGGCTTGAACAGCATTCACGTTCCAAGGTCATGATGGAAAACATGTGCTTTGTATAAGACGGGTTCTCTTTCAGCTTGCAGATTTCATCATATAAAGCTTGTTCCGTTGGAGAGAAATCAATGGAAATCGTTTTGACATGCCGTTTTGTCCACTCGATGCCCGTGTCTTGCCTTCGGTTACGAATCATCACTTTATTCACAAGCTGTTTTAATCGGTCGTGGTCTTCAAGCTGTAAATCCTTTTTGGCAAAGACATCTTTAAACTGATGTTCATTCCCGAGGTGGCCTGGCTTCAGAAGGGAAACGAGATTAAATATTTCTCCGATACGGTTTTGGATAGGTGTCGCTGTCAGCAGCAGGCAGAATTTCTTATTTAGATTTCTCACAAATTCATAGTTTTTCGTTTTATTGTTTTTCAGTTTGTGTGCTTCATCAATAATGACCATATCGTAGGCAATTGATAAAATGGTGTCTCGATGCGGCTGTCTTTTGGCTGTATCAATGGAGGAAACCACGACGTCACACTGCTCCCACACGTAGCTCTTTTTTTGTTCAACAGCATCAATGTAAAATTTCGTCCGCAGCTCCTGTACCCATTGAGACACAAGGGAGGCGGGGACAAGTATGAGAATTTTTTTTGCAAGTCCACGAATCATGTATTCTTTGATAATGAGTCCTGCTTCTACGGTTTTTCCAAGTCCCACTTCATCTGCTAAAATGGCTTTTCCGTTCATCTCTTCTACGACTCTTCTGGCTACTTCAAGCTGATGTTTTAAAGGCGTGAATGCAGGCAGGTGCGCGGGAGCTTGCAGTCCTTCAAATGAATCAATGGCTGTGACTTTTTGGACCTGCGTCGCTAAACGGTACATTTCCCAGTTCGCCCAGGGGCCGTCTGCTGCAAGCCGCTGCTGAAATTCACTTGCCCATTCCTGATCAAAAATCGTTTGAATATTCAATGTGATCGCCTGCCTTTCTAATAGGTTAAGGATAAAATTGTTCTGTATTTAAACGCTTCATTTTTTAAGAGGTCTTTAAAAGACTAGATATATGAATAAAAGCGAACGATAGTGAATGTTTGTTTAAAAAATGTTAATGATTTTTCTGTTGCTCTTCATCCGTTTCTAATGGTAGGATGTTGGTAAGTGATCTAGAAAATAAGTCACCCATTTTGATAGTATGTCCAATAAATGTGAAGAATATGAGCGGATGATGGTATGGGGAGAGACTTGGCGGTTATTTAGCACTGGCAGGCGCCGAAGGAGCAAGCTGAATCGTTTCAGTGAATCTCTCAGGCAAAAGTACTCTTACCGGACGCAACTCTGGAGAGTGTTTGCTCTCGATTTTTAGCAAACCACCAAAGGGGAAAACGCACAATGCTGTTGTGCTGTAAACTTTCAGGTGCAAGGACAGAGACTTCTTTTTGATAAAAGGGAGCGCTCTGTCCTTTTTTGCTGCGATTTTTTTCTGAAAATTCAGCTTGTGATCTGCACTGAAAGAAAAAAGGGGGAAACGATTGATGTTGAAACGAACACCGCTTTTTCATGCGTATGAAACGTTTGGCGCAAAAACCATTGACTTCGGGGGCTGGGAATTACCTGTCCAATTTTCTTCCATTAAAGAAGAACATGAAGCTGTTCGAACAAAAGCAGGGCTTTTTGATGTGTCTCACATGGGTGAGGTGGAAATCAAAGGTCAAGATGCCCTTCCTTTTTTACAAAGGTTATTAACCAATGATGTGTCTAAGCTGACAGACGGTAAGGCACTATATACAGCCATGTGCTATGAAGATGGCGGGACGGTGGATGATCTGCTCGTCTATCAAAAAGAAAAGAACAATTATCTGCTTGTCATTAATGCATCAAATATTGAAAAAGATGTGGATTGGCTGCTTCAGCACCAAGGTGAGAACGACGTATTGATCCAAAATGTCTCTGATCAAATCGCCTTGCTAGCACTTCAAGGACCTCTTGCTGCTGACATTATGAAAGATGTGGCGGATGAAGAGGTGACATCTCTCAAGCCATTTACATTTTTATCAAAAGCTGAGGTCGCTCAAAAAGAAGTGCTTGTTTCAAGAACGGGCTACACAGGGGAGGACGGCTTTGAAATCTACTGCCAGTCAGAAGATGCAATCCACATTTGGTCGGCTTTATTAGAAGCAGGCGAGCCAAAAGGGTTAATACCGTGCGGGCTCGGTGCACGTGACACCTTAAGATTTGAAGCAAGACTTCCGCTTTATGGCCAGGAGCTGACAAAGGATATCTCTCCATTAGAAGGCGGGATTGGCTTTGCTGTCAAAACGGATAAAGAAGCCAATTTTATTGGCAAAGAAGCGCTCAAACAGCAAAAAGAAGAGGGAGCGAAGCGAAAGCTTGTCGGCATTGAAATGATCGATAAAGGGATTCCGCGCACAGACTATCCGGTCTTTTCAGGAGAAAAGCAGATTGGGGTTGTCACAACCGGCACACAATCCCCAACATTAAAGAAAAATGTCGGGCTTGCTTTGATCGAATCTTCTCAGGCGCAGCTTCAGGCAGAGGTGGAAGTACAAGTTCGCAAAAAACGTCTAAAAGCTAAAATCGTCGCAACACCATTTTATAAAAGAGCCAAATAACGAGGGGGAATAGAGGATGAAGCACAGGTATCTGCCGCAAACCGAGCAAGATCAAAAAGAAATGCTGGATGTCATCGGCGTTCAGTCGATTGATGAGCTTTTTTCAGATATCCCAGAAAAAGTGAGATTTAAAGGAGCATACAACATTAAAGAAGCCGCATCTGAAACAGAGCTTGTAAGGGAATTATCCCGATTAGCTGCAAAGAATAAGGATACGGTTTCCTATGCATCGTTTCTTGGTGCCGGTGTATATGATCATTACCAGCCTGTCATTGTTGATCATGTCATCTCACGTTCCGAATTTTATACAGCATACACACCTTATCAGCCGGAGATTTCGCAAGGTGAACTACAAGCCATTTTTGAATTTCAAACAATGATTGCTGAGCTGACGGGTATGGATCTTGCCAACTCCTCGATGTATGATGGCGGGACGGCATTAGCTGAAGCGGCGATGCTGGCTGCGGGACATACAAAAAAGAAAAAAGTGGTTGTTTCTGAAACGGTTCACCCTGAATCAAGAGCAGTGCTAAAAACATACGCCAAAGGACAGCACATCGAAGTTGTTGAAGTGCCTGCAAAAAAAGGGCAGACGGATCTAGCAGCATTAGAGAAGGCCGTCTGTGACGATACAGCAGCAGTTCTTGTGCAATATCCAAACTTCTTTGGTGTCGTCGAACCGTTAAAAGACATTGAACCTATTGCGCATAAAGGAAAAAGTCTGTTCATTGTCTCAAGTAATCCGCTTGCACTCGGGTTACTGACGCCGCCAGGTAAACTTGGGGCAGACATTGTCGTTGGTGATGCACAGCCGTTTGGCATTCCAGCAGCGTTTGGCGGGCCGCATTGCGGATATTTTGCTGTGACGAAAAAGTTGATGCGAAAAGTGCCAGGTCGTTTAGTCGGGCAGACAGAAGATGAAAATGGTGTTCGTGGGTTTGTGCTGACCCTTCAAGCGCGTGAGCAGCATATTCGGAGAGATAAAGCGACGTCCAATATTTGTTCGAATCAGGCATTAAATGCATTAGCCGCTTCCGTTGCCATGACAGCACTCGGAAAAACAGGCATCAAAGACATCGCCTATCAAAACGTGCAAAAAGCGCACTATGCTAAGATGCAGGCTCAAACATATGGACTTCTTGCTGATATAGAAGGGGCCCATTTTAATGAATTTGTGATCAAATTACAAGAGCCTGTGAAAGAAGCCAATAAACGATTGCTTGAAAAAGGAATCATCGGCGGCTATGACTTAGGGATAGACTACCCAGAGCTTCAACATCACATGCTTGTCGCCGTAACAGAGCTAAGAACGAAAGAAGAAATTGATACGTTCATTAAGGAATTGGGGGATCGCCATGAATAAACAAGATCAGCCGCTTATTTTTGAATTATCCAAAGAAGGAAGAATTGGTTATAGCCTGCCTGATTTAGATGTACCTGAACAGGAGATCCCGTCTTTATTTGATGAAACGTATATCCGTCATGAGGATGCTGAGCTTCCTGAAGTATCTGAGCTTGATATCATGCGTCATTATACAGCATTATCAAGACGTAATCATGGGGTCGATTCCGGATTTTATCCTCTTGGCTCTTGTACGATGAAATATAATCCGAAGATTAATGAAAAGGTCGCACGCCTTGCAGGCTTCGCGCAAGTCCATCCACTACAGGAGGCAGACACTGTGCAAGGTGCATTAGAGTTACTCCACGACCTGGGTGCTCATCTTGAAGAAATTACTGGGATGGACGCTGTGACATTACAGCCTGCGGCAGGAGCACACGGGGAATGGACAGGACTCATGATGATCCGTGCGTACCATGAAGCAAGAGGAGACCATAAGCGAACAAAAGTCATTGTGCCTGATTCTGCCCATGGAACGAACCCGGCATCTGCGACAGTGGCCGGATTTGAAACCATTACCGTCGCATCTGATGCGAATGGGCTTGTTGATTTAGAGGACCTGCGCCGTGTTGTCAATGAAGAAACAGCTGCTTTAATGCTGACGAATCCGAATACACTCGGTCTATTCGAAGAAAATATTTTAGAAATGGCTGAAATCGTTCATGGAGCTGGCGGTAAGCTTTATTATGACGGAGCCAACTTGAATGCCGTTTTAAGCAGAGCAAGACCGGGGGATATGGGGTTTGACGTCGTTCACTTAAATCTCCATAAAACCTTTACAGGTCCACATGGAGGCGGAGGCCCTGGTTCAGGTCCTGTAGGCGTCAAAAAGGATTTGATCCCATACTTGCCAAAGCCGGTGCTTGTGAAGAAGGAAGGCCGCTTTTACTTTGATGATGATCGACCAGAATCAATTGGCCGCGTGAAGCCGTTCTATGGCAACTTTGGCATTAATGTCAGAGCATATGCGTACATTCGCTCTATGGGTCCAGACGGCCTAAAGGCTGTAACGGATAATGCCGTGTTAAATGCGAACTATATGATGCGCCGCTTAAGTGCTCATTTCGATTTGCCATTTGACCGTCACTGTAAGCATGAATTTGTTCTTTCAGGTAAACGTCAGAAAAAATTAGGTGTGCGGACACTCGATATTGCCAAACGATTACTTGATTTTGGCTATCATCCGCCAACGATCTACTTCCCGCTCAATGTAGA
The DNA here is from genome assembly GCF_002998555.1 of Bacillus sp. NMCC4. Lineage (NCBI taxonomy): Bacteria > Bacillati > Bacillota > Bacilli > Caryophanales > Bacillaceae > Bacillus > Bacillus sp. NMCC4. The sequence continues at coordinate 70,789 of NZ_PVRA01000003.1, forward strand.
GGAATGTATCATGATTGAACCAACTGAAACAGAATCAAAAGAAACTCTTGATGCCTTTATCGAAGCGATGATTCAGATTGCCAAAGAAGCAGAAGAGAATCCAGAAGTGGTACAGGAAGCGCCGCATACGACGGTCGTCAAACGAATGGACGAAACAAAGGCCGCGCGGAATCCAGTCCTCGTTTTTGAAAGATAAAGAAAAAAAGACTCAGGGGGATCACGCTCCCAGAGTCTTTTTTGTTAGTTCTTCGTTTTGATGCGGCCGCCCCATTTTTTAAAGCCGCCTTTTAAATTATAAATCTCACGACAGCCGTTTTTACGTAAAGTTTGAGCTGCTTTTCCGCTTCTTAAATTGTTTTGGCAATAGAGATAAACAGGCTTGTCAGGACGAATTTCATTTTTGCGCTGCTTTAGCTGGGAAAGGGGGATGTTTCTGGCCCCTAAAATATGTCCGCCTTCAAACTCATTTGGCTCTCTCACATCAATGAGTTGAGCTTTGCGGTAACCTTTAATAAATTCTGCTTCCGTCAGCGTTTTCATAATGCGCTGCTGATAAATGTAGCTGCCGATGGAATAAAGAACGAAAAGTCCACAAAGTGAGAGGACGATATAGTTGAATATTGACAATACAACTCGACTCCTTCTTGAGCATCAGCACAGTAGCCTGTCTGATGGTACGTTTTAGACAAATACTATTATAGTAAAGCAAAAGAAACTTGTCATCATAAATGGTAAGAATTATTTTCAATTCGTTCCCTATTTGATAGACTGATGAAGAGAGAAAACCGGTGGCCATCACCATCATCTAACATTGACTACGTAAAAGAGAAGGGATTTTTATATGCAAAAAGAGAAATGGTGTTTCATTGATACAGGAAATCAAGACCCTGCCTTTAACATGGCAATGGATGAAGCCTTGCTTTATTGGCATAGTGAGAAGCTCATCCCGCCTGTCATCCGTTTTTATGGATGGAATCCGGCGACATTGTCTGTGGGGTATTTTCAGCATGTTGAAAAGGAAATCAACATGGAAGCAGTCGAGCGCTATGGTCTTGGGTTTGTCCGTAGACCAACTGGAGGGCGGGGGGTTCTTCATGATCAGGAGCTGACCTACAGCGTGATTGTGTCAGAGGAACATCCAGAAATGCCAGCGACGGTGACAGAGGCATACCGCGTCATTTCAGAAGGCATTTTAGAGGGCTTTAAAGAACTGGGACTCGATGCATATTTTGCCATTCCTCGTACAGATAAAGAAAAAGAAAGCTTAAAAAATCCAAGATCGTCTGTATGCTTCGATGCTCCTTCCTGGTATGAGCTTGTCGTAGAAGGCAGAAAGGTAGCAGGCAGTGCTCAAACGAGACAAAAAGGAGTGATCCTCCAGCACGGCTCCATCTTAATTGACCTTGATGAGGACAAATTGTTCGATTTATTTCTTTATCCAAACGACCGTGTGAGAGAGCGGATGCAGCGGAGCTTTAAAAACAAAGCGGTCGCCATCAATGAAATCTCAGACCGAACTTGTACAATAGACGATGCGCGTGTTGCGTTTAAACGAGGATTTGAAAAAGGGTTAAATATTGAGCTTGTGCCTTATGAGCTGACAGATGAAGAATTAGCGTTTGTCCATCATCTCGCCAAAACGAAATATGCCTCAGACGAGTGGAATTACAAGCGTTAAGACAGTGGACACTCCTTGTTTTTTAATGGGCGATGGTGTAGAATTGTTATGATTATTAAGTAAAGGTGCATTATGGAGGGGTTTTATGACTACACCTAGTATGGAAGATTACATTGAACAAATATATATGCTGATAGAAGAAAAAGGATATGCCAGAGTCTCTGATATTGCAGAAGCACTCGCTGTCCATCCCTCCTCTGTAACAAAAATGGTTCAGAAGCTAGATAAAGATGAATACCTCATTTATGAGAAGTATCGTGGTCTAATTTTAACCCCGAAAGGCAAGAAAATTGGAAAACGTCTCGTATACAGACATGAACTGCTAGAGCAATTTTTAAGAATCATTGGTGTAGATGAAGAGAAAATTTATGATGATGTAGAAGGCATTGAACATCATCTCAGCTGGAACAGCATTGACCGCATCGGCGATCTTGTTCAATTCTTTGAAGAAAACGACGAGCGATCTGTTCAGCTGAAAGCGATTCAAAAGAAAAACGAACAAACAAATCAAGAATCTTAAGAAAAAGGACACCCTTAGCAAGGGTGTTCTTTCATATTGTTGACAAAGGGCTAAAATGATTTTTATTTTAGCCCTCTGTCTTCTTTTCAGCGTGATTTGAAAACCTTTGCAGTCTAGGAAGGGCGAGTACCGGAGCGCAGACCTGAAACCGAATGCGAGGGTTTGTCCGCGCGCTGAAAGGACACCCTCAGCATGGGTGTCCTTTTTGATTAAAGTTCTAATTGAAAGCATATGCTCTTACACTATTAATAGCGTGATATCAAAGGGGGCTCCTTGATGAAGATAGATGGTGTGTTCTCAGGTGGAGGCATTAAAGGGGCAGCACTTGCGGGTGCCTATGAAGCGCTTGAAGCGAGAGGATATCAATTTGTCCGCCTTGCTGGTACAAGTGCTGGAGCGATCATTGCTTCATTCATCGCAGCAGGTTTTACTAGTCAGGAGATTCGGGAGCTTTTAGATGAAATGGAGGAACATCACTTGCTTGACAGGAGATGCCAATTCATTCCGTTTCAAATGCTCAGGTGGGTATCCATTTACTGGCGCCTCGGTCTGTACAAAGGCGACCGGCTGGAAAAATGGCTGACAGACGTTTTAAAACGAAAAGGGGTTACCGTATTTGGAGATCTCAAAAAAGATTCGCTGAAAATTGTTGCCTCCGATTTAACAAATGGGAAAATCCTCGTGCTGCCAGACGACCTTCCTTCATACGGCTTAAATCCAGAGCGCTTTTCCGTTGCAAGGGCGATTCGGATGAGTTGCAGCCTGCCGTATTTTTTCGAGCCTGTCAAACTAAGGTCATCAAAAGGCATTTGTACCATTGTGGATGGAGGAGTGCTTAGCAATTTTCCAATTTGGTTGTTTGCGGAAGAGAAAAAAAGACCGTTCGTCGGTGTCACATTAACCCCAAACGAAAAAGAACGCCCTCAACACTCCATCCGCAATGCGTTTGAACTGTTTGGCGCTCTTTTTGAAACGATGCGTGGTGCTCATGACGAAAGACACATTGCCACAAAACACGAACGTCATGTTATTTTTATTCCTGTAGAACACGTCATTGCCACTGATTTTCATCTGAAGACAGAAAAGAAAAAGGCGCTTGTCGATCTAGGCAGACAGAAAGCCGAGCAATTTTTAAAAAGCTGGACATTTTAAAACAAGGCGCGATTTTTCTTTTTGTTTTTCTTGCCTTCAATCACAGTTAACTGTGTTTGGCTTTTCTTTTTGAGAAGGACGGGCTTAGACTTGTGGTCAGTCGGCACGCTTCGCAAATGAGTGACCCGATTTTTCATCTGGCTTTTCGTTTTTGGTTTAGGCTGCTGGTAGCGACGTTTTGATTGTTTGACTGCTTTACGATAAAGATTGCCCTCTGTTCCAGCTCTTCGATTCATCAGCCATCTAAATAGGAAAAATAGAGCCGCTCCAATGATCACAACTGATAGCAGCATTGTAAAAAGTCTGCCTGGATTCGTTGTGAGTAAATACACAAATCCCAAAATACCTAAAGCGAAAATAATGGTAAAAGCAGGATGTACTCGGCGATTCATAACTGTCCACCTCCGAAGGAATTTACCGGATTTATAAGTTAGATCACTTGATGAGCAGAATCTGACGCTTGTTTCTCAGACGCTTCCTCTAAACGAAGAAGTTCATTAAAACTTGCAATGGCTACCTCGACTTGATCGCCAGAGGGTTCTTTTGTTGTGAGCAATTGCAGCCAACGGCCAGGATAGCCAAGCACTTTAAGCACAGGCACTTCTCGGAGTTTGTTCGTGAGCTGAAGCACTTCAAATGAAATGCCCAGAACAACCGGAATGAGCGCCAAGCGATTCAGAACTCTCACCCATAAAGGATCTGTCGGTACGAGTAAATAGACGAACATTCCGACAATGACAGTGAATAAAATAAAGCTGCTACCGCATCGATAATGCAGCCGTGATTGTTTTTGGACATTTTCCACTGTGATGTCAAGATTCTGTTCATAGCAGTTTATGACTTTATGTTCTGCGCCATGATATTGAAATACCCTTTTAATTAAAGGGGTCATGGAAATAAAGTAAATGTAGCCTAATAACAGGACCAGTTTAAAGAATGTTTCCACCGCGATTTGTGCGAAATTCCCTGAAAAGACGGGCCGCACCAGTTCAGCTAAAAAGACAGGTACTAGGGTAAAGACAAATTTACTAAAGAGAAGAGAGAGAACTCCGATTACAGCAATGCCGAAAATCATGGATAATTTCGAGCTTTTTTGTTCTTTTTCAAGAGTATGATCTTCTGAAGGATCTAAGTCATAGCGCTCGCTGGAGAAGTTCAAGTGCTTACTGCCATTTGCGCTTGCTTCAAGAAGTGCAGCAACACCCCTGACAAAGGGAATTTTCTTGAGAAAGGCGGTTCGTTTATTGGAGGTCCGGGGAAGCTTCAAAAACTCAATGGACTGATCCTTTCGCCGAATCGCTGTCACATAGTTCTTTTTACCTCCAAACATGACACCTTCGACAACTGCCTGCCCTCCATATGCTGGACGTTTTGTTTGATTGGACATATTTCATCAACCTGCCTGTTTCCTGTAATTTACATGCATTTCCTTATACCTTTATTGTACAGGAAATGAGGGGAAATCACTAGCGCACAGGTCGATTATCTACTAGAATTCTATCTACCTCTTTTTAGCCAGTATACCCTGTTATAAAAATTTTACACTCACGGATGGAAATCCTTTTTTTTATGACATTTTGGACATACTACTTGCTGGAGGTGTTCACAAATGAAACGTGATGAAAAGAAAAACCAAGAAGAAAAAAATCAGTCTGTACAAACGTCATCGCTGTTGGCAAGAGCAGCTGCGACAGGCTTTGTTGGCGGTGTTTTTTGGGGCTTTATCGGGTTTCTGACCCATATGTTTCATTTCTCAGAGGTGAGTCCCAATATGCTCCTTCAGCCATTTGTGCTCGGAGAGTGGAAAAAGGGAGGACTTGGCACTTTTATTAGTATTGTGCTTTTAGGGGTTTTATCGATTGGAGCAGCCTTTATTTATTATGGGGTTTTAAAACGAATCAAAGGCTATTGGATGGGGCTGATATATGGCGCGCTTTTATGGCTGCTCGTTTTTTACGTATTTAATCCGATTTTCCCAGATGTAAAGCAAGTCCAAGATTTGCAGCAAAGCACCATCGTCACGACATTTTGCCTATATATTTTATATGGCATGTTTGTCGGGTACAGTATTTCGTTTGAATATAATGAATTAACGAGTCAGAAGCTTGCAAGGGCTCTCGGGAAAAGACAGAATAAAGTGTAAATCACCTATTCATATGATAAAATATTTTTGGAAACGAAAGGTTTCTAATGAAAAAGAAACAGATCTCGATATAGATTGAATTAGGGTGAAGGAGTGGTTGTATGCCTCATTTTCTTGTGCTGAATGGGCCCAATTTAAATAGGCTTGGCAAAAGAGAGCCGGCTGTTTACGGAAGTAAGACGCTGACAGATTTAGAAACGGATTTGTTCCAGTTTGCAGAAAGAGCCAATATCCAGTTAACGTTCTTTCAATCGAATCACGAAGGGGATTTGATTGATGCGCTCCACGAGGCAGAAGATCAGTACGATGGAGTCGTGTTTAACCCGGGTGCTTTTACACACTACAGCTATGCGCTGAGAGATGCCATTGCAAGTATTTCTTTATCCGTCGTCGAAGTACATATCTCAAACGTTCATAAGAGAGAGGAATTCCGCCATCATTCTGTACTTGCTCCAGTATGCCAAGGGCAAATCGTTGGTCTTGGTTTAGAAGGGTATAAATTGGCGATTCGTTATTTAGTGAGTGAAGGGGGAGCAGTATCATGAAACTTGAAAAGTTAAAAGCACTTTTATCTGAATTAGAGATCGATGGTCTTGTCATTACGAGCAGCTTTAATTTACAGTACATGACCAGCTTTACTGGCTCAGCCGGTCTTGCAGTTGTTTCAAAGGACCAGGCAGCTTTTATCACGGATTTCCGTTATACAGAGCAAGCGAAGGACCAAGTAAAAGGCTACGACATTATTGAACATAAAGGAAACATCGTGGAAACCGCAGCCCAAACGGCAAAGGAATTTGGGATAAAACGCCTTGGGTTTGAACAACATCATATGACATTTGCCACGTACCAGCAGTATGCAGATAAAGCAGGCGATATAGAGCTTGTTCCGGTCTCAGAATCAGTTGAAAAGTTGCGCTTGATTAAGTCTAGTGAAGAGATTAAGATATTAGAGGAAGCTGCGAAGATTGCAGATCACGCCTTTGATCATATTCTCACTTACATCAAGCCGGGCTTGACGGAAATTGCTGTCATGAACGAGCTTGAATTTTTCATGAGAAAAGAAGGCGCTGAAGGATCTTCATTCGATATGATTGTCGCCTCAGGTGTTCGTTCAAGCCTGCCGCACGGAAGAGCGAGTGAAAAGGTGATTGAATCTGGTGATTTAGTCACACTCGATTTTGGTGCTTACTATAAAGGTTATTGTTCTGATATGACAAGAACGATTGCTGTCGGCACACCGAGCGATAAGCTAAAGGAAATTTATCATATCGTATTAGAAGCAGAAAACGCTGGTGTGGATAGAATCAAGCCAGGCTTAACAGGAAAAGAAGCTGATCGCATCACACGTGACATCATTGAAAAGTATGGCTATGGTCAATACTTCGGGCATTCAACTGGCCACGGGCTAGGGATGGAAGTACATGAAGCGCCAGGCCTTTCCTCACGATCAGAGGTCGTCTTAGAAGAAGGAATGGTCGTGACAGTTGAGCCGGGAATTTACTTGCCGGATGTCGGCGGCGTGAGAATTGAGGATGATATTGTCCTGACAGCTGACGGCAATAAACGATTGACCCACTCACCGAAAGAACTTATCATATTATGATGGTGAAATGTAGGAGGATGACAAAATGATTTCAGTAAACGATTTTCGTACAGGCCTGACAATTGAAGTGGACGGCGGTATTTGGCGTGTAGTGGATTTCCAACACGTAAAGCCAGGGAAAGGCGCAGCGTTTGTTCGTTCGAAACTGCGTAACCTGCGTACTGGTGCTATTCAAGAAAAAACATTCCGTGCAGGCGAAAAAGTAGCGAAAGCTCAAATTGAAACAAAAACAATGCAGTACTTGTACGCAAATGGCGACCAGCATGTCTTCATGGATACAAGTTCTTATGAGCAGCTTGAACTAAGTGAAACACAAATTAAAGATGAGCTGAAATATTTGCTAGAAAATATGTCAGTTCAAATTGTGATGTACGGTGCTGAAACACTTGGAGTAGAACTTCCAAACACGGTAGAACTAGAAGTAGTAGAAACAGAGCCTGGTATTAAAGGTGACACAACATCAGGCGGCTCAAAACCTGCAAAAACTGAAACTGGTTTAATCGTCAACGTTCCTTTCTTTGTGAACCAAGGAGATAAACTAGTCATTAATACATCAGACGGTTCATACGTGTCAAGAGCGTAATGAACGAAGAAAGACTGTAAACCTCGTGTTTACAGTCTTTTTAGATTGTTGACAAAGGGCTAAAATGACGTTTATTTTAGCCCTTTGTCTTCTTTTCAGCGTGATAGAAAACCTTTGAAGTCTAGGAAGGACGAGCACCGAAGCGGAGCGAATTTGCCATTCGTGAGCATCGGCGCGCAGGACTGACACCGAATGCGAGGGTTTGTCTACACGCTTTGACTGTAAACGTCGTGTTTACAGTCTTTTTTTATTGTAAAACATGTAAGACTCCTCAAAAGGCAGACCTTCTCTCAATTCTCTCATTCATCTCTCTTCCTTTCTGAAAAACAAGACTACTTCCAGCTAGACAAGCATATAGTGTAAAAAAAGCTGGAGGTTCTATATGAAACCATTTCTTTTCCCAGGCATCCATCCGTCAGTAGCTGCAATGGCAGGCATGAGGTTCTTATCGGCAGCGATTGAACTGACGGCCGCCATCCTCATTTTAGTCACAAATGACGTTCGAAAAGCGGTTGTCATCAATAGTATATTGGCGATCATTGGGCCGCTCATTTTTATTATCACGATGACGATTGGAATCTATCAAATTGCAGGGCAGTTATCCTATGCCAAGCTCGTCTTTATTTTCATTGGTGTCGTGTTTATTCTTGTTGGGATCTATAAGTGAAACGGCTTGGCATAATTAACGACTCCCATCATACATTTTAGAGAAGAAAAAAAGGAGGGGAATTCGTTGCGGAGTTTGTTGGATATTCTCCCGCACTCGATTGGACAAGAACTTAGACTGCTAAAAGAAGCAGAATGGGATCAAATAGAAGAAATCCGCATTCGCACGGATCGTCCTATTGAATTGATGCAAAGAGGAAAACCGCGCTTTCTTTCTTATCGCACAACAGGAGAAGATGCGTCTCAGCTATTAGGCAGGCTGAGCAATTACAGCATGTACACACTTGAAGAGGAGCTAAAGCAAGGCTACATCACCATATCTGGCGGACACCGGGTGGGACTTGCAGGAAAGGTGATCGTTGAAAACGGCATTGTCAAAGGATTAAGAGATATCTCTTCATTTAATATCCGCATCGCAAAAGAAAAAATCGGGATTGCGCTTCCCTTTCTTCCTTATTTATATGACGAGCACTGGTGCAATACACTCATCATCGGTCCACCGCAAACAGGGAAAACGACATTATTGCGGGATGTAGCAAGACTGGCTAGTACTGGCAGAAAAGCAATTCCTCCTAAAAAAACAGGCATTATAGATGAGCGTTCTGAAATCGCCGGATGTATAAGAGGGGTGCCGCAGCACCAGTTTGGACACCGGGTTGATGTGCTCGATGCATGTCCAAAGGCTGAAGGTTTGATGATGATGATTCGGTCTATGAGTCCAGAGGTCATGATTGTTGATGAAATCGGAAAAAGCGAGGATGTACAGGCACTTTTAGAAGCGATTCATGCCGGAGTCACCATTATCGTCTCAGTTCATGGCTATTCACTTGAAGATGTGTATAAACGTCCATCATTGAAGCCGTTATGGGAGCTTCGAGTATTTGAACGATATGTTGAATTAAATCGCAAGAATGGTCCCGGCACGATTAGGCGGATATATGACCAAGACGGACAAGAGATGAAATGGAGGCGGGGAGTGGACGTATGTTAAAGCTCATTGGCGCTATCTTGATTGTCGCGGCTACGACTTGGGGAGGGTTCGAGTTTGCCAAACGATATAGCGACCGGCCGAAACAAATTCGGCAGCTTCGGTTTGCGCTCCAGTCTCTTGAAGCTGAAATTATGTATGGGCAAACGCCTCTAGCGCGGGCTGCAGAGCAAATTGCGTCGCAAGTAGGTCCTCCTGTGAATCGGTTATTTGAACAATTTGCAGAAAAACTCAAAGTCGGAACTTTTTCGGCACGGCATGCATGGAATGAGAGTCTTGAGGATGTTTGGAAAAAAACCGTTTTGAAAAAAGGCGAATATGAGGCACTGAAGCACTTTGGAGAAACACTTGGCCAGCATGATGTCACTTCTCAGCAAAAGTATATCAAGCTTGCTTTAGGTCATTTGGAATCGGAGGAGAAGGAAGCTGAAATCGCCCAAGCGAAAAATGAAAAAATGGTCAGAAGTCTCGGATTTTTAAGCGGATTACTACTGATTCTTTTATTGATGTGAGAGGAAGGGAGTCGAGAGCATGGGCGTTGATGTAAACGTCATTTTTCAAATTGCGGGAGTAGGCATCGTTGTGGCATTCCTCCATACGATTTTAGATCAAATGGGGAAAAAGGAGTATGCTCAGTGGGTCACGCTGCTTGGGTTTATCTACATTTTGTTTATGGTGGCAACCATTGTAGATGATTTGTTTAAAAAGATTAAAGCCGTATTTCTATTTCAAGGATAGGGGAGGGCTTACAAATCGAAATCATACAAATTGTTGGACTTGGTTTAATCGCTACTTTTTTAGCATTAATCGTCAAAGAACAAAAGCCGACCTTCGCCTTTATGCTTGTTGTTTTTACAGGATGTGTGATTTTTCTTTATTTAATTGATCAAATCTATGCCATTATCTCGATGATTGAAAAAATTGCGGCAAGCGCCGGCGTCAATATGAAGTATGTTGAAACCATTTTAAAAATTATTGGCATTGCCTATATTGCAGAATTCGGCGCCCAGCTGACAAAAGATGCTGGACAAGGCGCCATTGCATCAAAAATAGAGCTTGGCGGCAAAATTCTCATCTTGGTCATGGCAGTCCCTATTTTAACAGTCATCATTGAGACCATCTTAGGTATGATCCCGTCCATGACGTAATTGAAAAGAGGTGATGACAATGAAACGGGTGACAGCTGTTATGGGACTGATGCTTTTCTTCTGGCTGATCGCTCCGCATGCAGGTGCAGAAGAGAAAGTACCTTTATCAAATGAAGAACCAGCAGCAGAAGAAGTGGCGAATGGACAGGCTGATGCACTAGAGCTTCAATCCATCAATGACTTTTGGGAAACCATATTGGACGAGTATGGCGGCTTTCTGCCAGAAAGCCAAAAAGGCACAGTGAAGGAAATGATTGATGGCGATAAAGAGCTGTCTCCCCAAACATGGCTGAAAGCCTTTGTTCATTATCTTTTTCACGAGGTCATAGCAAACGGAAAGCTCCTAGGTACACTGATTTTACTCACCATCTTTTGTTCGCTTTTGCAGCTTTTGCAGAATGCGTTTGAGCAAAGCACCGTCAGTAAAGTCGCATACGCTCTTGTTTATATGGTGCTGATCATTATTGCACTCAACAGCTTTCATGTGGCGATTTCTTATGCAACAGAAGCCATTCAAACGATGACCAGTTTTATTCTTGCTCTTATTCCTCTTTTATTAGCACTTATTGCTTCATCAGGCGGGCTTGTCTCAGCCGGATTCTTTCATCCCGTTATTTTATTTTTGATGAATACGAGCGGCGTTTTTATTCAATATGTCGTTCTTCCCCTTATCTTTTTATCTGCGATATTGAGCATTGTCAGTACGCTGACCGAACAATACAAGGTCACCCAGCTTGCCCAGCTGTTAAGAAATGTGGCGATAGGCGGGTTAGCCGTTTTTTTAACTGTCTTTCTTGGCGTCATTTCTGTGCAAGGTGCATCTGCTGCAATTACGGATGGAATCGCTCTTCGTACAGCCAAATTTATTACCGGAAATTTCATCCCTGTCCTTGGCAGAATGTTTACAGATGCGACGGATACCGTGATCAGTGCCTCTGTGTTACTCAAAAATACGGTCGGACTTGTTGGCGTTGCCATTCTCATTTCAATTGCCGCCTTCCCGGCGATTAAAGTGCTCTCGCTAGCCCTTATATATAAGCTTGCCGCAGCCATTCTTCAGCCATTAGGAGGCGGACCGATCATCAGCTGTCTTGATGTCATTTCAAAAAGTGTTCTTTATATCTTTGCCGCACTTGCTGTCGTGTCGCTCATGTTCTTTTTAAGCATTACCGTCATTATCACTGCTGGCAACTTGACCATGATGATGAAGTAAGGAGGGGACACCTTTTGAGTTTTCTCACGGAATGGATCACAAGTATTATTCTCTTTATCTTATTTGCGATTGTCATTGATCTTCTGCTTCCCAATTCAAGCATGCAAAAGTATGCCAAAATGGTCGTCAGCCTGCTGCTGATTGTGGTGATGCTCAATCCGATCTTTGCTTTATTTCGGGCAGACCCTGACCAAATTTTTTCGGAATTGATGAAGGGGAAGGAAGAAGCACAGTCAGAAGAAATAAAAAATCAGATGAATTTAGAAAAAAAAGAAATACAAGCCTCTCAGCGTGCATATATTTTAAAGCAAATGGCTGTCCAACTAGAAAAAAGCGCAAAGGAGCCACTGGAGAAGGAGAGCTATGAAATGAAACACGTAGAAGTGCTGGCAGATGAGGAGCACCTGGATCAGAATATGGAGGCGGATCAATTTCGCATCAAAGCAGTTCTTTCCCCGCTCACAGGTGATGCTGTAGAAACGGTGGCAAAGGTGGACATTGATCTCTCCACGCAAAAGGAGGAAAGCGCTGAATCTTCTAGCAAAGAGATCACGAGGTTGAAAGAGACACTTGCTGATGTTTGGAATACGAGTCCTGAGCACATTGCGCTGAACATTGAGGGAGGTGACGCAGCAGATCATGAATAACAAGGACTGGAAACAAAAGCTGAAATCATTCTTGCAGCCGCCTGAAAAAGGTGAAGGGAAACCAAAATTAACGAAGCACCATTACTTGCTGCTTGTATTCATCATCGGCGTATCTTTCATGTTAGTCAGTCAGATCTTGTCACCGCCATCAAGCAAAGAACAGGCTGCTGTTCCTGCTTCTAAAAAAACATCCTCACAAGAGCAGGAGGTATTCAAGCCGGCATCGTCAAGTAAATCAAAGAATTCGATTGAGGATGTGGAGCAAGAATACGAAAATCAGCTGAAAGAAATTTTAGAGACCATCATTGGCGTTGAGGATGTATCGATTGTGGTCAATGTAGACGCAACTTCTTTAAAAGTGTTTGAAAAAAACAAATCCAATAAAAGCACAACGACCGAGGAAACAGATAAAGAAGGTGGCGTGCGAAGTGTCACTGATCAAACAAAAGAAGAAGAAATCGTCATCATCAAAAATGGCAATGAAGAAACACCTGTAGTGGTTCAAACGAAAAAACCAGATATTCGCGGTGTCCTCGTTGTTGCTCAAGGAGTAGACAACGTTCAAATAAAGAAAACCATCATTGAAGCGGTTACACGAGTGCTTGATGTACCGAGCCATAGAGTGGCTGTTGCCCCTAAAAAAATCAAGGAGGATTCGGAATGATGTTAAAAAAACAAACGGTTTGGCTATTAACGATGCTAAGTTTAGTTGTCGTCTTAAGTGTGTACTATATCATGTCTCCACAAGGTGAAAATGCAGTGACAGTAGAAGATATGAAATCAAAAGGAACGGAAGAGAAAAAGACTGAAACAGAAAAAGGGACGGACAAAGGAACGGAAAAAGGCACTGATGAGAAGTCCACTGACAAAGAAACAAATGGCAAACAAGAGGATATCGAAACAAGCGGTGAAGAAGGAAAGGCTGTGTCGGAGCAAACAGACGATGAGCTTTTTACAACATACAGATTAGAGCTTGAAGATAAACGAAGCAAACAGCGCGAAGAGTTCAACGAAATCGTATCCAGTGATGATGCAACAGCACAAGAAAAAAGTGAAGCGTATGATCAAATGACAGCGCTTAGTGAGGCAGAAGGGACGGAGCGTCAGCTCGAAACCTTAATTAAAACAAAAGGATATAAAGATGCGCTAGTGAGTGCTGAAGGAGATAAAGTGAGCATCACGGTTCGTTCTGACAAAAAATCAAAGTCCCAAGCGGCCGATATTATTGATATGGTCACAAAAGAAATGAGAGGTCTTGATAACGTAGCTGTCACTTTTGAGCCCTCCAATCAATAAAAAATGAACAGGCGCCCTTTGCCGAAAAGGGCGTTTTTTGATGCGGTTTGGCGTCCTCTCCAAGGTGCTTTCGCGAGGCGCTTCGCCACAATAGTAGTTGAATTCATTGAAATCCTCCTGTAAGATGGTTATAGTATGTACTTTTAGTACTAGCCTATAAGACAAAAAGATAAATCCATACATAGGGGTGCAAATCCATGTTAAAAATTGAAGAAATTCATGAACTGATTAAATTAATTGACGAATCTACAATTGATGAATTTACGTACGAAAACGAAGGTGCAAAAATCAAACTGAAGAAAAATAAAGAAGTCGTTCAGCAAGTTGCGGCACCAGTGGCTCCTGTCCAAGCAGCTCCAGCTCAACAAGCTCCTAAAGCACAAGCTCCAGCTCAGACCGAAGCCCCTGCACAAGAGGCAGCTGCGTCTGAAAATCTGCATAAAATCACATCCCCAATGGTTGGCACATTTTATGCTTCATCTTCACCAGAAGCAGGTCCATACGTGACAACAGGTTCTAAGGTGAAGGAAAACACAGTTGTGTGCATCGTAGAAGCGATGAAACTGTTTAATGAAATCGAAGCAGAAGTAAAAGGTGAAATCGTCGAAGTATTAGCTGAGAACGGTCAGCTTGTAGAATTCGGACAACCCCTCTTTCTAGTGAAAGCAGAGTAAGGAGTACGATCATGATTAAAAAGCTATTAATTGCAAACAGAGGAGAAATCGCAGTTAGAATTATCCGCGCTTGTAAAGAGCTTGGAATTGAAACAGTTGCGGTATTTTCTGAAGCGGATCGCGATGCGCTTCATGTTCAAATGGCTGATGAAGCATATTGCATCGGACCGACTGCTTCAAAAGATAGTTATTTAAATGTCACGAATATTGTCAGTGTAGCAAAATTAACAGGGACAGATGCCATCCATCCAGGATACGGCTTCCTTGCTGAAAATGCAGACTTTGCAGAGCTTTGCGAGGAATGCAATGTCATCTTTGTTGGGCCAACTGCGTCAGCGATTTCCAAAATGGGAACGAAAGATGTCGCAAGGGAAACAATGAAAGATGCCGGGGTTCCGATTGTTCCTGGTTCTCAAGGAATTGTAAAAGATCTTGATGATGCTGTTTCAACAGCAGCAAGTATTGGGTATCCTGTCATTATTAAAGCAACTGCCGGCGGAGGCGGTAAAGGAATCCGTGTGGCTCGTACCGAAGAAGAGCTCATTAATGGTGTCACCATCACGCAGCAGGAAGCAGCGCAAAACTTTGGTAACCCTGGCGTCTATTTAGAGAAGTTCATTGAAGACTTTAGACACGTGGAAATCCAAGTGCTTGCAGATCAGCATGGCCATACCATTCACTTAGGAGAGCGTGATTGCTCGATCCAAAGAAGAATGCAAAAGCTTCTTGAAGAAACGCCATCACCAGCGCTGAATGCAGACATCCGTGAGCAAATGGGTGAAGCAGCCGTAAAAGCAGCAGAAGCTGTTGAATACACTGGTGCTGGAACAGTCGAATTCATTTATGATTATAATGAAGAGAAATTCTACTTCATGGAAATGAATACCCGTATTCAAGTAGAGCATCCTGTAACAGAAATGGTCACAGGTGTTGACTTGATCAAAGAACAAATTAAAGTTGCATCAGGTGAAAAACTTTCTCTTACACAAGAGGATGTCGTATATGCAGGATGGGCGATCGAATGCCGTATTAATGCAGAGAACCCAGAGAAAAACTTCATGCCATCAGCTGGTGAAATTAAAATGTATCTTCCGCCAGGCGGTCTAGGAGTACGTGTTGATTCTGCCGCTTATCCGGGCTATGTGATTCCGCCATATTACGATAGTATGATTGCAAAGGTGATCACATATGGTAAGACGAGAGAAGAAGCGATTGCGAGAATGAAACGCGCGCTTCAAGAATTCGTCATTGAAGGAGTCTACACAACGATCCCATTCCATCTAAGATTGCTTGAGCATGAAACATTTGTGAGCGGTAATTTTAATACGAAGTTTTTAGAAACATACCAAATCATGAAATAATCATAGCTTTCGGAGGTGAATGATCGTGTCAGAAAACAATTTGCTTGAAATGAACCTTGATGAAGATCAATTGGGAAAAGTGCAAATTGCACCAGAAGTGATTGAGGTCATTGCTGGGATCGCCGCTTCAGAAGTCGAAGGCATTGCCGAAATGCGCGGCAATTTCGCTGCTGATGTAGCAGAACGCTTTGGTAAGAAAAATCACCGTAAAGGTGTGAAAGTAGATGTCTCTGATGAAGGCATCACAATCGATGTATACTGTGTGGTTCAATTTGGCCTATCCATTCCAAAGGTATCCACTGCTGTCCAAGAAAATATCCGTCAAACTCTTTTGAACATGACTGCCTTGACGATTAATGAAATCAATATTCATGTCGTTGGTATTCAATTTGATACTAAAGCATCTGAGGCTGAAGTAGATCAAGAAATGTAAAAAAAGAGTTCAAGTGAAACCAAGGAGGCATTGCCTCTTTGGTTTTTTAAAGCCCATTTTTGGGTCATTTCCGAATAATAATGATCTCACGCGTTGATTGATTCGTTTTTCGTCACAGCTCGCATGGATCTTGGTGCGACCACGGGCAAAATATGTTATGATCTCTGTATGGCTTAACGACAAGCGGATAAAGTGGTTAAAGGAGTAAATAATGAAAAGAAGAACTGCAAGAGAAAAGGCGCTACAAACATTATTTCAAATTGATGTGAGCAATATTGATCCGAAAGAGGCCATTACACATGCGCTGGATGAACAAGAATCAGATCCTTTTTTCGAGGAACTGGTTTTCGGTGTGCTTGAACAAAAGGACAAGCTCGATGACATGATTTCACAGCATCTAGTGAATTGGAAACTCGATCGTATTGCAAACGTAGACAGAGCCATTTTAAGGCTGTCTGTGTACGAGATGGTGTATCAAGAAGATATCCCGCTTAGTGTTTCGATGAATGAAGCGATTGAATTGGCCAAATTATTCGGTGATGATAAAGCACCGAAATTTGTAAATGGTGTACTTTCAAACATTAAAAACGACCTAAAGCAGCAATAGGAGGATTCGACATGACAGCAACAATCATCGATGGGAAAGAAACAGCAAAAGAAAAGCGTGAGCAATTAGCAAAAGAAGTAGAAGAGCTAAAACAAAAAGGTGTCACACCTGGTCTTGCCGTTATTCTAATCGGTGATGATCCGGCTTCACTTTCTTACGTGCGCGGGAAGAAGAAAGCAGCAGAAGCAATGGGGATGCATTTCCAGCTTGACCATTTAGATGCTTCTTTAACAGAAGAAGAATTGCTTCAGCTGATTGATCAGTACAATGCGAACGACCAATTCCACGGGATTCTTGTTCAGCTTCCACTGCCAAAACATATTTCTGAAAAAGCCGTTATTGAACGTATTTCACCTGAAAAAGATGTTGATGGTTTCCATCCATTGAATATCGGGAAAATGCTGCTTGGGGAGGACACATTCCTTCCATGTACACCAGCAGGCATTGTTGAATTACTAAACAAAACGGGTGTTAATCTTTCTGGAAAAGAAGTCGTTGTTGTGGGACGCAGCAATATTGTCGGTAAACCAGTAGGGCAATTGCTGTTAAACGAAAACGCAACGGTTACTTATTGCCATTCAAGAACAGTGAATATTTCAGAACATACGTTGAAAGCGGACATTTTAGTTGTTGCCGTCGGTCGAGCAAACTTTATTAAAGCTGACCAAATTAAAGAAGGCGCTATTGTTATTGATGTAGGAGTCAATCGTTTAGATAATGGGAAGCTTGTTGGAGATGTTGATTTTGAAGAGGCAAAAGAAAAAGCTTCTTATATCACACCAGTCCCTGGCGGAGTCGGTCCAATGACGATTACGATGCTTGCACACAATACGGTTAAATCAGCAAAACGTACATTAGCATAAGCTTTATCCATTCATCCACCTGCATGCTGCTGGTGGATGAATGTGCGTTTTTGAAGAGGAGGAATACGTCATGAGTGAAAAAGCCTTTGTGACGGTCACAGCCCTTACAAAATACATAAAAAGAAAATTTGATGTTGATCCGCATTTAGAAGATATTTGGATCAAAGGTGAGCTATCCAATGTAAAGATTCATTCAAGAGGACATGTGTACTTCACCTTAAAAGACGAAAACGCACGCATGCAAGCTGTCATGTTCCAGCGCTCTGCGTCTAAGCTGCCTTTCTCTCCTAAGAGCGGAATGAAGGTGTTTGTACGCGGCGGGATTCAAGTATATGAACCAAGCGGCAACTATCAATTATATGCAAAAGAAATGCAGCCTGATGGTGTTGGTGCTCTTCATCTTGCTTATGAAGAGCTGAAGAAAAAGCTGGCAAGTGAAGGCTTATTTGATGCGCGCTATAAAAAACCAATTCCTGAATATCCAGAGGTTGTTGGTGTGATTACATCTCCAACAGGAGCGGCTGTTCGAGATGTCATTACGACCATCAACCGGCGCTATCAGCAGGCGAAAATCATTGTGCTTCCGGCGCTTGTCCAAGGTGAACATGCGACCCGTTCCATCGTAGAACGGATCAAGGAAGCGAATGAAAAACAGCTCTGTGATGTCTTGATTGTCGGAAGAGGAGGCGGTTCGATTGAAGAACTTTGGGCCTTTAATGAAGAAGCTGTCGCAAGGGCCATCTTCGCATCAGACATTCCAATCATATCTGCAGTTGGGCACGAAACAGACTTTACGATCAGTGATTTCACTGCAGACATGAGAGCACCCACACCAACAGGAGCAGCCGAACTTGCTGTTCCAAGCACGACCGATTTAATTGAACGAATCAAATCAATCGATATACGGCTGACAAGAGCGGTAAAGAATCAAACCTCACAAGCGAAAGACCGTCTTGTGGCGCTGCAATCCTCGTATGCCTTCCGTTTTCCAAAACGATTACAGGAGCAAAAAGAGCAGCAATTTGATTTGGTATTTGACCGTTTTCAAAAACAGCTGACGAGACAAATTGAGCAAAAACGCAGTCAACTAGACAGACAAACATACAGGCTGAAGCCGCTTCATCCTAAAGAGCAGCTGCTTCAGGCGAAAAAACGCCACGCCAATGAATCAGAACAGCTCATCCGCAGTATGAATGTGCAAATGAAAACAATTCATTCGCAGTTCCAATCGGTTCTTGGTAAACTAAATGCATTAAATCCACTTCAAGTGATGGAAAGAGGCTACAGCTTAGCCTATAAAGAAGAAGAACTGATAAAAAGTGTGAACCAAGTAGAGACGAAGGATCAGCTGACTATCACGATGAAAGATGGACGTCTGATTTGTGAGGTTATTGAGAAGGAGGGGCAATCATCATGACAGAATCCAATAAACAAAAAGAAGAACAAATGACATTTGAAGAGGCGATGAAAGGTCTTGAGGAGATTGTGGGAAAGCTCGAGGAAGGAGATGTACCACTTGAGCAGGCCATTCATTATTTCCAAGAAGGCATGACCCTTTCGAAGCTTTGTCATGAAAAATTACAGCATGTTGAAAAGCAAATGGATTTCATTTTAAAAGAGGACGGTGAGCTGGCTCCCTTCTCAGTGAAGGAGGCAGATGCTGGTGACAAGTAATTTAAATGAATTTTTAACAACACGAAAACAGGCCATTGAAGATTATTTATTTACATATGTTCAGGAATTGACGATTCCAGAAGACCTGAAATCTTCTATGCTCTATTCTCTTAAAGCGGGCGGGAAAAGGCTTCGACCTGTTCTCGTTCTTGCTCTATTACATGCCTACGGTAAAAACGAAGAAGACGGTATACCTGTCGGCTGTGCAGTTGAGATGATTCATACGTATTCATTGATACATGACGACCTTCCTTGCATGGACGACGATGACCTTCGCAGAGGAATACCGACAAATCATAAAGTGTACGGAGAAGCAACAGCGGTTCTCGCAGGTGATGCCCTTTTAACAGAAAGCTTCCGCCTGATTACATCACAGCTGTCTAGCAGCGTCTCAGCTGACCAAAAGCTCAGAATTGTAGAGGAGCTTGTAAAGTCAGCAGGTGCACTAGGAATGGTTGGCGGTCAATTTGACGACATGGAAGCAGAGCAAAAACAAGTATCGCTTGCTGAACTAGAATCCATTCACGCCCGTAAAACAGGAAAGCTTCTTACGTTCAGCGTCGCGGCAGGTGCAATGCTGGCAGGAGCATCAGATGACGATATCGAAAAGCTAAGGGAATTCAGCTATCATATTGGCATTGCGTTTCAAATCCGTGATGACATTTTAGATCTTGAAGGAAACGAAGAAAAAATCGGCAAACGGGTCGGCTCTGATACAGCAAATGAAAAGTCGACATATCCTTCTTTATTAACGCTTTCAGGAGCAAAAGAAAAACTGCATGAGCACATCACACGTGCAAAAGAAATTGTCTCAAATCTTCAATTAGAGCAGCAATTGCTGCATGATTTATGTGATCTAATTGCCTCAAGAGATCATTAAAAACAGCCTAGATTTGAGGGTCCTCGAGCAATTGTGGTAAACTGTAAACAGTTTATTATGATGAGACAACTCTTATTCCCTATTGGTTTTCAAAGGAATAAGGCATTATAGATGTATATAGAAATTTTGTTGAAAGCGAGTTGATCCTAATTGGATCTTTTATCAATAAAAAATCCAACGTTTCTAAAAGGAATGTCAAATGCAGAATTAGAGGAGCTTAGCGCTGACATTCGCATGTTTTTAATTGAGTCCTTAGCTAACTCTGGCGGGCATATTGGTCCGAACCTGGGAGTCGTTGAACTGACTGTTGCGCTTCATAAAGTATTTGACAGCCCAAAAGACAAATTCCTCTGGGATGTTGGACATCAGTCTTACGTTCATAAGCTGTTAACGGGAAGAGGGTCGGAGTTTGATACACTTCGTCAATATAAAGGGCTTTGCGGTTTTCCTAAACGAAATGAAAGCGAACATGACGTTTGGGAGACAGGTCACAGTTCAACCTCGTTATCTGGTGCGATGGGTATGGCAGCAGCGCGTGATATTAAAGGGACAGATGAATATATCCTGCCGATTATCGGAGACGGTGCACTAACCGGAGGGATGGCGCTGGAAGCTTTGAATCATATCGGTGATGAAAAGAAAGATATGATTGTCATATTAAACGACAATGAAATGAGTATTGCACCAAACGTTGGTGCGATTCATACAATGCTTGGCAGATTACGTACAGCAGGCAAATACCAATGGGTAAAGGACGAGCTCGAATATTTATTCAAGCGCATTCCAGCTGTAGGCGGAAAGCTTGCTGCCACAGCAGAGCGTATCAAAGACAGCCTCAAATATTTACTTGTGTCTGGCATGTTTTTTGAGGAAATGGGATTTACTTACTTAGGTCCTGTAGACGGACATTCGTATGAAGATCTTTTTGAAAATCTTGAATATGCAAAGAAAACAAAAGGTCCAGTT
Organism: Bacillus sp. NMCC4; assembly: GCF_002998555.1. Lineage (NCBI taxonomy): Bacteria > Bacillati > Bacillota > Bacilli > Caryophanales > Bacillaceae > Bacillus > Bacillus sp. NMCC4. The sequence continues at coordinate 91,884 of NZ_PVRA01000003.1, forward strand.
CTTCTGCATGTCATCACGAAAAAAGGAAAAGGCTATCAACCGGCAGAATCCGATAAAATCGGGACTTGGCACGGTACTGGTCCATACAAAATCGATACCGGTGATTTTGTAAAACCGGCAGCAGCAGCTCCGTCTTGGAGTGGTCTCGTCAGTGAAACGGTCAGAAAGCTGGCGCGGGAAGATGAGCGGATTGTTGCGATCACGCCTGCGATGCCTGTTGGTTCAAAGCTTGAAGGCTTTGCGAAGGAATTTCCAGAGCGGATGTTTGATGTAGGAATTGCCGAACAGCATGCAGCCACAATGGCAGCTGGGCTTGCGACGCAGGACATGAAGCCATTTTTAGCGATTTATTCAACGTTCCTGCAAAGAGCCTATGACCAAGTGCTGCACGATATTTGCCGTCAGAACCTCAACGTATTTATTGGCATTGATCGTGCGGGACTTGTCGGTGCAGATGGAGAAACCCATCAAGGTGTGTTTGATATTGCCTTTATGCGTCATATGCCGAATATGGTACTTATGATGCCAAAAGATGAAAATGAAGGACAGCACATGGTCAATACAGCCATTCAGTACGATGACGGTCCTATTGCTATGCGTTTCCCGCGCGGTAATGGGCTGGGCGTGAAAATGGATGAACAGCTGAAAACCATTCCGATTGGGTCCTGGGAGGTTCTTCGTCCAGGGAAGGACGCTGTCATTTTAACATTTGGTACGACGATTAAAATGGCGCTTCAAGCAGCAGAAGAACTTCAAAAAGAAGGGAAATCAATTCGTGTCGTCAATGCTCGTTTTATTAAGCCTCTTGATGAAGCGATGTTAAATGACATTCTTTCTGAAGGTATTCCGATTTTAACGATTGAAGAAGCTGTGCTCCAAGGCGGATTTGGCAGCAGCGTCTTAGAATATATACACGATAAGAAAGCATCTCATATCAAAGTAGAACGTATGGGCATTCCAGATGAATTTATTGAGCATGGAAGTGTTGATGCCCTGCTTGAAGAAATTGGTCTGACGAAAGCACAGGTTGCTGACTCTTTACGTGACCTGCTTCCCGCAGCACCAAGAAAAGGAATTGGATCATGACATCAAAGAAAGAACGACTTGACGTTTTATTAGTCGAACAAGGACTAATGGAAACGAGAGAGAAAGCAAAGCGTGCCATCATGGCAGGGATCGTTTACTCAAATGAAAACCGTTTGGATAAACCAGGAGAGAAAATCGCTCGTGATACTCCGCTCACTGTGAAGGGGAACCCTCTGAAATATGTGAGCCGCGGCGGGTTAAAGCTCGAAAAAGCGCTCAAAGAATTCGACTTAACCGTTGAAGGGAAATTGCTAATCGATATTGGTTCATCAACAGGCGGATTTACAGATTGTGCTCTTCAAAATGGAGCGGTCAAATCATATGCTGTTGATGTTGGCTACAATCAGCTTGCGTGGAAATTAAGGCAGGATGACAGGGTAATCGTCATGGAGCGCACCAATTTCCGTCACTCCGTCCCAGCAGATTTTACTGAAGGGTTGCCAGAAGTAGCATCAATTGATGTCTCTTTTATTTCACTTAAACTCATCCTGCCGGCTTTAAAGCACATTCTTGTCCCAGGCGGAGACTGTATTGCACTCGTCAAGCCTCAATTTGAAGCAGGCAGAGAGCTTGTTGGGAAAAAAGGCATTGTGCGAGATCCGTCCGTCCACCTCGGTGTACTGGAAGAGATGAATCAGTTTGCTGCAAAAGAAGGCTATGATGTAAAGGATGTATCATTTTCGCCTATTACTGGTGGAGACGGGAATATTGAGTTCCTTCTTCATTTAGTGCTTCATTCCGATCAAGAAGAGAATGCGGCACTTCCGGCTTCAGAGCTTGAAAAGGTCGTCAAGGAAGCCCATTCGGTATTGAAAGAAAAGAAAAACAGCCCTGAGCCGGCTGACACATGAGATCATCGAAACAAAAGGAATAATAGCTCGCTATTATTCCTTTTTACATGGTCAAAAGACGAGAATTCATCGTTTCTCACGTAATGCTTGTTTTTTGAACAGTGGTTCATATAACATAGAACGTAAAGACAAACTGAGATCAAACGCCTAGGGGGGTCAAACATGAATAAAGGTCAAAGGCATATTAAGATTAGAGAAATCATTGCGAGCCAAGAGATTGAAACACAGGATGAACTAGTCGATATTTTAAAAGCCGATGGATATAACATCACACAAGCGACCGTTTCAAGAGATATTAAAGAATTGCATTTAGTGAAAGTGCCAACGAACAATGGAACATATAAATACAGTCTTCCTGCGGATCAGCGGTTTAACCCGCTGTCTAAACTGAAGCGATCCTTAATGGATGCATTTATCAAAATGGATGCTGCCAGTCATTTAATCGTCCTCAAAACCATGCCCGGTAATGCTCAGGCCATTGGGGCTTTAATGGATAATTTAGATTGGGAAGAAATTATGGGAACCATTTGCGGAGATGATACCATTTTGATCATTTGCCGCACACCAGATGATACGGAGACAGTTTCGAGCAAAATTTTAGAGCTTCTATAAAGAATCAGGTTTACAAAAAGAGGTGTCAAATGAGTGTTAGCAGAACTAACCATTAAAAACTTTGCAATCATTGAAGAGTTAACGGTTTCATTTGAAAAAGGACTCACAGTCCTAACAGGGGAAACAGGTGCTGGAAAATCCATCATGATTGACGCAGTCTCACTTCTTGTAGGAGGGAGAGGGTCGTCTGAATTTGTTCGTTATGGTGAAAAAAAGGCAGAGTTGGAGGGGCTTTTTCTTGTGCCAGCCGATCACCCTGTATTTGCTTTATGCGAAGAGCAGGGAATTGACGCATCGGATGAAATGATGATTCTTCGCCGTGATATTAACAATAACGGAAAAAGCATCTGCCGCATCAATGGCAAGCTTGTCACGATCTCACTTTTACGCGAGGTAGGACGCCTTTTGCTCGATATACATGGGCAGCACGATAACCAGTTATTGATGGAGGATGAAAATCATCTGCATTTGCTCGATCAATTTGGAGCAGAAGAAATTGCACCTGCTTTGTCACAATATCAAGAAGCATATGAGCAATATACAAAGACAGCCCAAAAGCTCAAACAGCTCTCTGAGAATGAGCAAGAGATGGTGCACCGGTTAGATTTACTGCAATTTCAGCTAGAGGAGATTGAAGCGGCACAATTAGAGCCGGGAGAAGATGAGAAGCTTCAAGAAGAGCGCCATCAGATCAGCAACTACGAAAAAATCTTTTCCTCACTCCAAAACGCATATAATGCCTTGCGCAATGAGCAGGGAGGACTTGATTGGGTTGGCATGTCATCAAGCGAGCTCGAGCAGGTTTCTGAGATCAACGACGATCTGAAAAAGCTATCCGAACAAGTGTCGAACTCCTATTACTTATTAGAGGATTCGACGTTCCAAATGCGAAGCATGTTGGATCAATTAGAGTTCGACCCAGCACGTCTTGATTTTATTGAATCTAGGCTGAATGAAATGAAGCAGTTAAAACGAAAATATGGGACAACGGTTGAGGAAATTTTGGAGTATGCGGCGAAGATTGAAGAAGAAATAGATCAAATTCAAAATCGAGACAGCCACCTGCAGACGCTTAAAAACAAACTGGATGCAATGAGCCGTGATGCCCTGCTTGAAGCACTTAACGTTTCAGAGCTTCGTAAAAAATGGGCGAAAAAACTAGCGAAGCAAATTCAAACAGAACTAAAAGATTTGTATATGGAGAAGTCAACGTTTGATACATCCTTTTCCATTCGGTATGCGCCTTTTAGCAGCACGGATAATCCGCTGCTAGATGGAAAGCCCGTCCAGCTTGGAAAAAACGGAATCGACCAAGCTCAATTTGTGATCTCTACTAATCCTGGCGAACCGATGAAATCTTTATCAAAAGTTGCCTCGGGTGGAGAAATTTCACGTGTCATGCTCGCCGTGAAAAGTATTTTCTCAGCCAAACAAGAAGTCACGTCCATTATTTTCGATGAGGTGGATACGGGCGTAAGCGGCAGAGTGGCACAGGCGATTGCCGAAAAAATTTACAAAGTGGCGGCTGGCTCACAAGTGCTCTGCATTACGCACCTCCCGCAAGTAGCAGCAATGGCTGACACGCATCTCTTCATTTCTAAACGCTCTAAAGCCGGCAGAACACTGACAAGCGTCAAACCATTAAGTCATGAAGAAAAAGTGAGTGAAATTGGCAGGATGATTGCGGGTGTGGAAGTCACTGAGCTGACAAAACAGCACGCAAAAGAATTGCTTCATCAAGCAAATGATGTCAAAACAACAGGGTAGCTGAAAAATCAGCTGCCTTTTTTATATTGTGTCAAAATCGCTGTATATACCCGTGAAATCGTCTTTTTCTTTTATCAATTTATCCAATCATTTTCTATAGGTGCCGGTTATAAATCCTAGCGAAGAAGGCAAAAGTAAAGATGTAGCCAAAACATGAGTGTTCTGGTGTGGGTAAGGAGCGAGGAGAGTGAAAAATGAATGCCCGAAAAGATGAGAAAAGCCATTGGTGTGATTCTCCTTGTTTCTTTAATAAGTACAGGGTTTATGAGCATAGTGAAGGAATACATCAGCATTCCAACAAATGTTGCTGTATTTGAAAAACAAAAGCACTCAATTGACACATCAATAGAAGCGTCAGCCAATGCTTCTTCACAAGCCTTTAGTCTTTCAGAGAAAAAGAATCAGCTTGAAGTGACAGGACAAAAGGCGGGAAAAGCCGAAATTGTTTATGATTTTAAAGGATTTCCTATTAAGAAAACAAAAGTCGACGTTCTCCCTGAATTAAAAGTCGTTCCTGGAGGACAATCCATTGGCGTCAAGCTCCACTCTGTAGGAGTTCTCGTTGTTGGTTTTCATCAAATCACAACAGCAGACGGCAAAAAATCACCAGGCGAAGCCGCAGGCATTCAATCAGGGGATATGATCATTGAAATCAATGGTCAAAAGATGGAGAAAATGAATGACCTCACCCCATTTATCCAGAAAGCAGGAAAAACAGGTGAAACGCTTCGTTTACTCATAAAAAGAGACCATAAAACCTTTCAAACAACATTAACACCCGCAAAAGATGCAAGTGAAGGCACCTATCGAATTGGTCTTTACATTCGAGATTCCGCAGCAGGAATCGGCACGATGACCTTCTTTGAACCATCTTCTAAAAAATATGGTGCCCTTGGGCATGTGATTTCTGACATGGATACAAAAAAACCAATCGTTGTCAACAATGGTGAAATTGTCAGATCAACCGTGACATCAATTGAAAAAGGCACAGGAGGCAACCCTGGAGAAAAATTGGCGAGATTCTCTTCCGAACGAAAAACGATAGGGGATATCTCCCGCAACAGCCCATTTGGTATCTTTGGTACGTTAACCGAAAAGCTTGAAAATCATGTATCAGACAAACCGCTTCCAGTCGCTTTATCAAATGAAGTAAAAGAAGGTCCAGCAGAAATTTTAACCGTTGTGGATCATGATAAAGTGGAGAAGTTTGATATTAAAATCGTCAGCACGACACCGCAGAAATTCCCGGCAACAAAAGGGATGGTATTGAAGATAACAGATGAACGTCTTTTAAGTAAAACGGGCGGTATCGTCCAAGGCATGAGCGGAAGCCCCATCATCCAAAACGGAAAGGTCATTGGAGCGGTCACACACGTATTTGTCAATGATCCGACAAGCGGGTACGGCGTACACATTGAATGGATGCTGTCAGAAGCAGGAATCGATCTTTATCAAAAAAACAAAAAAGCAAGCTGATCATCAAACTGCCGCGAATCTCCCGGCAGTTTTTTTCTCCCCTTTCTTTCTCTGCCATCATGTTATAAAATAAGGAAAAAGAGATTTTTCGACAAAATGGAAAATAGTATGTTGTCAAATTGCAATAATCGTCGATTCGTTAAGAAAAACGTAGAAAAAGCTAGATAATGCTCTATTATTCGGAAAATTAAAGTTTTTTAAAGGGGATAGCATGGTTTTGTCGAATTGAACACTCAGAAGAGAAATGCAAAAGACTAAAGGAATCGACATTGGGGAGGAAAGAACGTGGAGAAAATTAAAGTGTGTGTAGCTGATGACAATCGAGAGCTTGTTGGCCTTTTGACAGAGTATATTGAGGGACAGGAAGATATGGAAGTACTTGGCGTGGCGTATAATGGTCAGGAATGTCTGACATTATTTAAAGATAAAGAGCCCGACGTTCTCCTCTTAGATATTATCATGCCTCATTTAGACGGTCTTGCTGTACTGGAACGCCTCCGTGAAAACAATGACATGACCAAACAGCCAAGTGTGATTATGCTAACGGCGTTCGGTCAAGAAGATGTCACGAAAAAAGCAGTTGATTTGGGCGCATCCTATTTCATCTTAAAGCCATTTGATATGGAAAACCTAGTCGGTCATATTCGTCAAGTCAGTGGAAACGGCACACAAGTCACCCATCGATCTTCATCTATCCAAAACAGTGTCCTTCGGAACAAACCTGAACCGAAACGTAAAAACTTAGATGCGAGCATTACGACGATTATTCATGAGATTGGCGTACCCGCTCATATTAAAGGATATTTATACTTAAGAGAAGCGATTTCGATGGTGTACAATGACATTGAGCTTCTCGGAAGCATCACAAAAGTGTTGTACCCAGACATCGCGAAGAAATTTAACACGACTGCCAGCAGGGTAGAACGAGCGATTCGCCATGCGATTGAAGTTGCTTGGAGCAGAGGAAACATCGATTCCATTTCCTCACTCTTTGGTTATACAGTCAGCATGTCTAAAGCGAAACCAACCAATTCTGAATTTATTGCTATGGTGGCTGATCGTCTGCGCTTAGAGCATAGAGCTAGCTAGTTCATTTTCTTAAAAAAACGTTTCTGCAAAGAGGCGTTTTTTTATTTCGAAAAATATTGTTAAAAATTGGTTGTGTTGATACAATCATCTTATTGTTTCATTTGGACAAACTCGGCTTGCTTTATTTTCGGAATAAAATGAAAAATAAAGCATGAAAGAAATGGGTATGTCATAAATTAGTGGTAATCAGCTACGCCAATCAATTGTTTGGTCTTCAAATAGAAGAAGAAAAAGCTCATTCGTAAGGAAAAGGATGAGAGGAAAAGGTCTGATGGATTTGGTAAATAAAGCAAATAAGATCGAAAGTTCTATTTCTATTGACCTGATTGGTTGGCGTTTTAAAGTCACTGGCTTCTTAGAGATTGTGCCATTTGAACTGAATATTCCCATTGTCGAATTTAATAATTTTCACATTCTTTTACTATGCTATAATAATGAGAAGAAGAGGGTGAGGTTATGGGAAAGCTGAAAATCCACTCTGCTGAGGTAGCGAACGAAATTAGCAAGTGGACGAGGGTCATTTCTCAGAATGACCTAGGAAAATCTGCTGTCTATAAAGAGAAAATTCAGAATTTGCTAAAAAATACAGATGAAGACCGTGAAGTTCTCCTTTATTATCAGCTTGTTAATGGCAGACATGAAATGTTACTTGGAAATATTGAAAAAGCCAATCACATTATGAAGAGTGTCGGAACGCTCGATGAGAAAGCAGATGACATTATTAATTTTTATTTTTACTTTTACAAAGGCCAATATGCTGCATATGTGAAAAAGTATGATGAAGCCATCAGTTTTTACAAAATTGCAGAACAGCGCCTAAAACGTGTGAATGAAGACCTGGAAGTAGGAACTTTTCACCATAAGGTTGCTTCAATCTATTACGAACTGAAACAAAATTTCATATCCATTAATCATATTAAAAAAGCCATCGATACGTTCAAAGCGCATGAAGAGTATACAGCGCAGGCGATTGACAGTTTGATTTTACATGCAAGTAATTGTATTGATTTGTTTCAATTTGAAGAAGCAGAAGAAAAATACCAAGAAGCACTTGAGAAAAGTAAACGCATTAACAATGAAGTGCTGATTGGGAAATGCTATCACAATTTAGCCGTTCTTTATTATGCGAAGCCTGATTATGAAAAAAGCGCACAATATGCCAAAAAAGGGATGGGCATTCAAATTCACCGTGACAATAGCCATTATTACATCCAATCTTTATATGTTCTGGCAAATGCCTTGGTTCATCTAGGAGATCAAGAGGCGAAGGAATATATTAAAGAGGGTATTCAGTATAGCTGCGATATCCAAAATAATGAATATATAGTAAAATTTGAAATTTTGGATTTGATGTGCGAAAATAGTGGAGCAGCAGACGTATTCTCTGAAAAATTAGGCTACATAGAAAAAAATAGATTATATGTGGAGCTTGAGGATTTGTCTGAACAAATATCGAAATACTTCAAGGAACGAAATGACTATCAAAATGCCATTCGTTTTCTTGAAAAGAAATTCGATGCACAAATACTTCAAAAGAAAGTGGAGGTTATCTTATGAAAAAGTTGTTGTTAGGTGTAACCGTCGTTACAGCAGTCGCAGTTGTTTCTTCCCTTTTTGCTCTTGACGCAGAGACGACAGAGCAAGCCATCAGAGCGATTACGTGATCGAATTTACCTGTGAGCCTCTTCGTACTAATCAGAAGAGGTTTTTTTATGTGCTCAAACTGGAAAAATGAAAAGAGACACGTCATAATGAAAGGAAGCATCATACTTAGAGGTGACCTATGACGAAAATTTTTGCACACAGAGGTTTTAAAGGAATCTACCCTGAAAATACCATGATAGCCTTTGAGCATGCACTCCATTCTGGAGCTGACGGAATTGAGCTCGATGTTCAGCTGACGAAAGATGGCAAGCTTGCTGTCATTCACGATGAGAAGCTGAACAGAACAACGAATATGAAGGGCTTAGTGAAAGACCATACATATGAAGAGTTAAAAGCAGGAGATGCGAGTCATTCTTTCTATGAAGAAACTGGTGCTGTATCCATTCCTCTTTTAGAGGAAGTATTGGAGTTAGTGACGCAGCAACCATCACTCATCATCAATATTGAACTGAAAAATTCCATTTATCGATATCCTGGTATTGAAGAGAAAGTAAAGGAGCAAATTGAACACTTTCAAATAGAAGATCGTGTACTTGTCTCATCGTTTCATCATGGGAGTTTAGCTCTTTTTCACAAGCTGATGCCGCATGTTGAGCTTGCTGTTCTCACAATGGATGTGATTCATCAGCCGGAGATGTACTTGAAAACAGTACCTGCAAGAGGTTATCATCCGAATATAAAGGGCGCAGGGGTGACAAAAGAAGTCGTGTCGGCTCTCCGTGCCGCTCAGCAAGTGATCAGGCCGTTTACGGTAAACAGTGAAAAGCAGATGAAAAGCATGTTTTCCTTAGGTGTCGATGGAATTTTCACTGATTTTCCTGACAGAGCCGTCAAAATAAGAGAAGAAATGAAATAGAGACCTGCTATCAGAAGCGGGTCTTTTTTCATGTCTATCTCTGCTTAAAGCGGGTGGTCACTTTATTGCGTTTGCGGTCTCTATATAAAATAAAGCCAGCGACTACATAAAGACCTCCTCCTAAAAATAACAACCCTGCAATTCCTTGCAGCCATAAAAATGGAAATGGTGCAATGATGATGCCGAAAACCGTGTCACGCAGCAGCTTAATCCCAAGTGCAGCAAGCGCGCCAGGTATTAAAATAATCACTAATGCAAGTATTCTCCCCATCAAATGTCCCCTTAAACGTCATTTACTTCCATTGTCTAATTCAAAAAATATTTTGTCAAGAAAGGAAAACGTGGTAATATAAGAGTTGTGCAATTTTTTGCAACGGAAAAATATGGTGTGCAAATTTTTTCATATAAAGGGGTAACGGGATGCAGAGAGTCTTGATTGTCGGTGCAGGACACGGTGGATCAATATTGCTTGAAACATTGCTGAAAACAAATATGATTCAAATCGTTGCGATCGCCGACCTTGATCTTGGGGCACCGGGGATGGTAGAAGCGAAAAAGAATGGAATCGATACGACAACGGATTGGAAAGAATACATAAAAGATGACATTGATATCATCATTGAAACAACGGGCAGTTCAGCTGTGCTTAAAGAACTGATGAAAGAAAAACGAGAGCATGCTGTCATTGTTCCGAGTTCGATGGCATACGTCATATCAGAATTAATGTCAGAAAAGCATCAGCTCATTCAAATATTAAAGGAACAAACCTATAAACATGACCGCATTTTTAATGCAACGAACGATGGCATGATTTTTATTAATATGGATGAAGAAGTCGTCCTATTTAATCGGTCGGCTGCCAAAATGGTTGGATGTTCGCAAAAAGATGCGATTGGCCGTCACATACGTGAAGTCATTCCAAACACAAAGCTTCCCGATATTTTAAGATCGAGGGAGCCTGAATTTAATCAAAAACAATTTCTGAATCAGCAAATACAAATTGTCACAACGCGTTTGCCAATTATTGATGACGCAGGAAGAATGCTGGGCGCTTTATCGATCTTCAAAGATATTACAGATGCGGTGGAGCTTGCGGAGGAAGTCACAAACCTCAAAGAAGTGCGGACAATGCTTGAGGCTATTATTCAATCATCGGATGAAGCGATATCCGTCGTAGATGAGCAGGGGAAAGGAATTTTAATCAACCGAGCTTACACGAAAATGACGGGGTTAACAGACAAAGAAGTTGTGGGCAAACCAGCAGGTGCGGATATTTCTGAAGGCGAAAGCATGCATTTGAAGGTGCTTGAAACGAGAAGGCCGGTTCGAGGCGTTAGAATGAAAGTCGGACCAAATAAGAAGGATGTGATCGTCAACGTAGCGCCAGTGATCGTTGATGGCATTCTAAAAGGCAGTGTCGGCGTCATTCATGACGTATCAGAAATTCAATCACTCACCAATGAATTGAATAAAGCAAGACAGCTCATCCGGACACTTGAGGCAAAGTACACATTTGAAGACATTATTGGAGAAAGTGAGCAAATGCTTGTGGCACTTGAGCAGGCAAAGCTAGGGGCAAAAACACCAGCCACCATCTTACTCAGGGGAGAATCAGGTACTGGGAAAGAGCTGTTCGCGCACGCTATACACAATGAAAGTGACCGGAAATATAATCGCTTTGTAAGAGTCAACTGTGCGGCCTTATCGGAAACCCTTTTAGAGTCAGAGCTTTTTGGCTACGAGGAAGGAGCATTTTCTGGTGCAAGGCGCGGCGGTAAAAAAGGGCTGTTTGAAGAGGCAAATCACGGCAGTATTTTTTTGGATGAAATTGGTGAAATGACGCCAAGTACACAAGCGAAATTATTACGCGTCATGCAGGAGAAAGAAATTGTCAGAGTAGGCGGAACAAAAGCCATCCCTGTTGATGTACGTGTGATCACCGCAACAAATGTCAATATTGAAAAAGCGATGGCGGAAGGAAAGTTCAGAGAGGACTTATATTATCGCATGAACAGATATCCGATCTCTATTCCGCCGCTAAGGCAGCGCCTTGAAGATATTGACTCCTTAAGCAAACGTCTCATCCAGAAGATCAATTTAGACTATGGACGAAATGTGAGCGGCTTAACGGAAGGGGCGCTCGATAGACTTCGATCCTACAGCTGGCCTGGAAACGTAAGAGAACTGGAAAATGTCCTTGGACGAGCCATGATCTTTTTGAACCCGCAAGAAGAATGGATCGATGAAGATCATATTTCCTTCATGGAGTCAGAAGAGCAGGAAGAAAAAGAGCAGCAGGAACTGGCTGTCAGTCAATTTGAGGGAGAGACACTTTCGGATGCTGTTGAGGCATTTGAAGCGCAGCTGATTAAACAAACCCTTGAAAAGCATCAATTCAACCGCACGAAAACAGCGAAAACGTTAGGGATTAGCATTCGAAACCTTTACTATAAAATGGATAAATATCAACTTGCAAAAGATAGCATGCAATAAAATGCATGTTACCTGCAAAAAATTGCATGTATTTCATGCGAAATGCCTTATGTCGCTGCATTTCAAGCTGGCACAGAACTTGCATATGAAAACCATGAACCGAGCATAAGGAAAGGTGGACATATATGAAGCTTGACGATCTGATTATGAAAGCCGCCCAGCTGCAAAATAAAACTGCTGCTGTGGCTCATGCAGAAGACGAAGAAGTGCTTCATGCCATCAAGATGGCAATTGAACGAAAGGTCGCTCGCTTCCTGCTGGTTGGGAACAAACGCAACCTGAAGGAGCTGGTGAAACAGCATGAGATCAATGAGGACTGGATAGATATTATTCATTCGGATTCTCCTGAAGAATCAGCCAAAATTGCCGTGCAGGCAGTGAGTGAGAAGCATGCAGATATATTGATGAAGGGGCATGTCCCGACAGCCGTTCTTTTAAAAGCGGTACTGAATAAAGAGTACGGGCTGCGGACAGCGAGTGTCCTATCACATGTCGCGGCATTCGAAGTGCCGGGCTTTGATCGTTTTATTTATGTCACGGATTCTGCGATGAACATCGCGCCCGATTTAAATATGCTCAAAGAGATCACGATCAATGCTGTTCAAGTAGCACAAGCTGTCGGAAACGACATGCCAAAGGTGGCAGTGTTATCTGCGGTAGAGGTCGTGAACCCGGCAATGGATTCAACTTTGACAGCGGCAAGTCTGGCACAAATGAATAGGCGAGGTCAAATTTCTGGCTGCCTCATTGATGGACCTCTTGCTTTAGACAATGCCATTTCTCAAACGGCAGCTTCTCATAAAAATATTACGAGTGATGTCGCCGGTCATGCAGATATTTTGCTTGTGCCAACGATTGAAGCAGGGAACATTCTTTATAAATCTCTCATCTACTTTGCACATGCAAAGGTGGGAGCTGTGGTGGCAGGAGCGAAGGCGCCGATTGCCTTAACAAGCCGGTCGGATACAGCTGAAAGTAAGCTTTATTCAATTGCACTTGCCATCTGTACATCAAATTAAGCGGAAGTCATAGGAGGAATAAACAATGGAACTTTTTAAATATATGGAACGATACGATTATGAGCAGCTTGTGTTTTGTCAGGATGAACAGTCTGGCTTAAAAGCCATTATTGCTATTCATGATACAACACTTGGGCCAGCACTAGGCGGGACGAGAATGTGGACGTATGAAAACGAAGAAGCAGCGATCGAAGATGCGTTACGTCTAGCAAGAGGGATGACTTATAAAAACGCAGCAGCAGGCCTGAATCTTGGCGGCGGGAAAACAGTCATCATCGGTGACCCGAGAAAAGATAAAAATGAAGAAATGTTCCGTGCGTTTGGACGCTACATTCAAGGATTGAATGGCCGCTATATCACAGCGGAGGATGTCGGTACAACGGTAGAAGACATGGATCTTATTCATGAAGAAACAGACTTTGTGACAGGTATTTCTCCTGCATTTGGTTCTTCCGGAAATCCGTCTCCTGTTACGGCTTACGGTGTATATAAAGGGATGAAAGCTGCTGCCAAAGCTGCATTTGGGACCGATTCATTAGAAGGAAAAACAATTGCTGTCCAAGGTGTTGGGAATGTGGCCTACAATTTGTGTAAACACCTGCACGAAGAAGGCGCACAGCTGATTGTCACAGATATCAACAAAGACTCTGTAAAACGAGCTGTAGAAGACTTTGGTGCAAAAGCAGTAGACCCTGACGATATTTATGATCAAGCATGTGATATTTATGCACCATGTGCACTTGGTGCAACGATTAACGATGTAACGATTCCTAAGTTGAAAGCAAAGGTCATCGCAGGTGCAGCCAATAACCAGCTGAGAGAAACGCATCACGGCGATCTTATCCATGAAATGGGCATTGTCTATGCACCTGATTATGTGATCAATGCAGGCGGCGTGATTAACGTTGCTGATGAGCTTTATGGCTATAATGCAGATCGTGCGATGAAAAAAGTGGAAGGTATTTACCAAAATATTGAACGTGTCATTGAAATTTCAAACCGTGATGCCATTCCAACTTATAAAGCGGCAGACCGATTGGCAGAGGAGCGAATTGAAAGAATGCGCAAATCAAGAAGCCAATTCCTGCAAAATGGTCAACATATTTTAAGTCGTCGCTAATTTGAAGAATGAGTTGAAACGGAGGTTTTGTTTTTGCTGACAAAAGAATGGCGTATTCTCACAATTAATCCTGGCTCTACTTCAACAAAAATCGGTGTGTTTCACAATGAACGATCTATTTTTGAAACGACACTCAGACATACAGATGAGGAATTAAAGCAATTCCCACATATCATTGATCAATTTTCATTTCGTAAAGAAACAATCCTGAAAACGCTGCATGAACAAGGGATGAACATCTCAAAGTTTGATGCAGTGTGCGCACGCGGTGGCCTTCTCCGGCCTATCGAAGGAGGCACATATGAAGTCAATGAGCAAATGGTGGAAGACCTGAAAGAAGGATATGCCGGCCAGCATGCATCAAATCTGGGCGGTATCATTGCACGAGAAATTGCACTTGGCCTGAACATCCCAGCTTTTATTGTCGATCCAGTTGTGGTGGATGAACTAAAACCAATTGCTCGTATTTCAGGGCTGCCAACGATTGAAAGAAAAAGCATCTTCCATGCATTAAATCAAAAAGCAGTCGCAAGAAAAACGGCTGCATCCTTTGGGAAGCGTTACGAAGATTTGAACATGATTATTACGCATATGGGCGGCGGCATCACCATTGGTGTACATGAAAAAGGAAAAGTCATTGATGTCAATAACGGACTGCATGGCGAAGGACCTTTCAGCCCGGAGCGAGCGGGGACCCTGCCAACAGGTGACCTCGTCAATCTTTGCTTTTCTGGTGAGTATAGCCAAGAGGAAATGCTGAAACGCATTATTGGTGAAGGCGGACTTGCGGGCTACCTTGGTACGACAGATGCTGTGAAAGTGGAGCGCATGATTGAAGCAGGCGATGAACGGGCGGCACTGATTTATGAAGCGATGTGCTATCAAATTGCCAAGGAAATCGGTGCGGCTAGTGCTGTCTTAAAAGGAGCAGTTGACGTCATTGTGTTAACAGGCGGACTTGCGTACAGCAAACAAATTACATCAAGTATTAGAGGATACATTGACTGGATTTCAGATGTTGTCGTGTATCCAGGCGAAAATGAACTGCAATCCTTAGCAGAAGGTGCACTTCGTATTTTAAAAGAAGAAGAATCACCGAAAGAATACCCAAATGATCAACGAATGAAGAAAGGAGTGACAAGTCATGGCAACTGAATATGACCTCGTCATTCTTGGTGGAGGCACAGGCGGCTATGTAGCGGCCATCCGTGCCTCACAGCTTGGATTGAAAACAGCAGTTGTAGAAAAAGAAAAGCTTGGCGGAACATGTCTGCATAAAGGATGCATTCCGTCTAAAGCGCTGCTTAGAAGTGCAGAAGTCTATCAAACCGTCAAACGTGCTGCTGATTTTGGCGTTGAGGCAAACGGCATTGCCTTGCAATTTGCCAATGTGCAGAAAAGAAAAACAGAGATTGTAGAGAAACTAGCAGGCGGCGTCAAACACTTAATGAAACAAGGAAAAATTGATGTCTATGAAGGGATTGGCCGTATCCTTGGTCCATCTATCTTTTCGCCAATGCCAGGAACCATCTCCGTAGAAATGGCAAATGGAGATGAAAATGAAATGCTCATTCCAAAGCAGGTCATTATTGCGACAGGTTCAAGACCGCGGGTGCTGCCTGGGCTTGAAGCAGATGGGACGCACATTCTTTCATCAGATGATGCACTTGAACTGCCAGAGCTTCCGCAGTCAATGCTCATTGTCGGCGGCGGGGTGATCGGAATTGAGTGGGCTTCCATGCTCAATGATTTTGGTGTGAAGGTGACTGTGATTGAATTTGCAGATCGCATATTGCCAACTGAGGATCATGACATTTCTAAAGAAATGGAAAAGCTTTTATCTAAAAAAGGCATCACCTTTGTGAAAAATGCGAAAGTACTGCCAGATACCGTCAAAAAGCAGGAGAATCTTGTGACGATTCAAGCAGAAAAGGATGGAGACATTCAGACGTTTGAAGCGGAAAAACTTCTTCTTTCAGTCGGCAGAGTACCAAATATTGAAGGCATTGGTCTTGAAAACACGGACATCCAAACAGAAAAACAAGGCATTGTCGTGAATGAACATTATCAAACGAAAGAATCGCATATTTACGCAATTGGAGATGTCATTGGCGGGCTTCAGCTGGCACATGTGGCTTCACACGAAGGCATGATTGCTGTGGAACATATGGCTGGGAAAGATCCAAAGCCGCTCGATGAAACGCTCGTATCTAAATGTGTCTACTCTCACCCAGAAACCGCTAGTGTTGGACTCACTGAACAGGCGGCAAAAGAGCAAGGCTTCGAAGTCAAAATGGGGAAATTTCCATTTATGGCGATCGGTAAAGCGCTTGTGTACGGGGAATCTGATGGATTCGTCAAAATCATTGCCGATCAAAAGACAGATGATATTTTAGGGATTCATATGATTGGTCCTCATGTCACAGATATGATATCTGAAGCTGGATTAGCCAAAGTACTTGATGCAACGCCGTGGGAAGTGGGGCAAACGATTCACCCGCATCCAACCTTATCAGAGGCGATTGGCGAGGCAGCTCTTGCTGTTGACGGGAAGGCGATCCATTTTTAATCAAGGAGGGAAATAAGATGAGTAACATGCGTCATCATGAATTAGGATTATCAGATGAACAAGCAATTGATATATATAGAACAATGCTTCTAGCAAGGAAAATTGATGAACGGATGTGGCTTTTAAACCGTTCTGGTAAAATTCCATTCGTGATTTCTTGTCAAGGGCAGGAAGCGCAGCAAGTCGGTGCTGCTTTTGCTCTCAATAGAGAAGAGGATTACGTCTTACCTTACTACCGTGATATGGGGGTTGTCCTCGCATTTGGGATGACAGCAAAAGATTTAATGATGTCAGGTTTCGCAAAACAAGACGATCCAAGCTCAGGCGGAAGACAGATGCCAGGGCATTTTGGACAGAAATCAAATCGAATTGTGACAGGATCTTCACCTGTTACAACGCAGGTTCCTCATGCAGTGGGCATCGCACTTGCTGGACGTCTGGAGCAGAAAAACTTTGTCAGCTTTGTCACGTTCGGTGAGGGCTCTTCAAACCAAGGTGATTTCCACGAAGGTGCTAACTTCGCTGCTGTGCATAAGCTGCCTGTTATTTTCATGTGTGAAAACAATAAGTACGCGATTTCCGTGCCGTATGACAAACAAGTGGCATGTGAACGCATTTCAGATCGTGCGATTGGGTACGGAATGCCTGGCGTAACCGTTGATGGCAATGATCCGCTTGAAGTATATGCCGCTGTCAAAGAAGCAAGAGACCGTGCGGCAAGAGGCGAAGGGCCAACGTTGATTGAAACGATCTCTTACCGTTTAACTGCGCATTCAAGTGATGATGATGATTCAAGCTATCGAGAAAAAGAAGAAGTGCTCGAAGCGAGAAAGAAAGATCCGCTCATCCAATATGAAACGTATTTAATCGAAGGAAACGTCATGACTTCTGAAATGAAAGAAGAGATGACAAAAGAAATCATGCAAATCGTAAACGAAGCGACCGATGAAGCGGAAAACGCTGCTTATGCTGATGCAGAAAGCGCACTTCGTTACGTGTATGCGGAGTAAGGGGGAAGAAAAATGCCTGTTATGTCATATATAGACGCCATTACACTGGCGATGAAAGAAGAAATGGAACGAGATCCAAAAGTGTTTGTGCTCGGAGAGGATGTCGGGAAAAAGGGCGGCGTATTTAAAGCGACAGCGGGTCTTTATGAGCAATTCGGAGAGGCGCGCGTCATGGATACACCTCTTGCAGAATCAGCCATTGCTGGTGTAGGTATTGGGGCAGCGATGTATGGAATGCGCCCAATTGCGGAGATGCAATTTGCGGATTTCATTATGCCTGCAATCAACCAAATCATTTCAGAGGCTGCGAAAATCAGATACCGCTCAAATAACGATTGGAGCTGTCCAATGGTCATCCGCGCACCTTACGGGGGCGGTGTACACGGGGCGCTTTATCATTCACAATCGGTTGAAGCGATTTTTGCCAATCAGCCTGGTTTGAAGATTGTCATGCCTTCTACACCTTATGATGTAAAAGGTCTTTTAAAGGCTGCGGTGCGTGATCCAGATCCTGTATTGTTCTTTGAACACAAACGTGCCTACCGTCTCATCAAAGGAGAAGTACCTGAGGAGGATTACACACTCCCTATTGGAAAAGCAGATGTGAAACGTGAAGGCGATGATATCACGGTCATTACATATGGCCTCTGTGTCCATTTTGCGCTGCAAGCAGCAGACCGCCTTGCGAAAGACGGCATTTCTGCGCATATTCTCGATTTGAGAACAGTGTACCCGCTCGATCAGGAAGCCATTATTGAAGCGGCATCAAAAACAGGCAAAGTGCTTCTTCTAACGGAAGATACAAAAGAGGGCAGCATCATGAGTGAGGTAGCGGCGATCATATCAGAGCATTGCTTATTTGATTTAGACGCACCAATCAAACGTCTAGCCGGACCAGAAATCCCGGCAATGCCTTATGCGCCGCCAATGGAAAAATTCTTCATGGTCAATCCAGATAAGGTAGAAGCTGAAATGAGAGAGCTAGCGGCGTTTTAAGAAAGAGGAGGGTTTCAAGTGGCAATTGAACAAATGAAAATGCCTCAGCTAGGTGAAAGTGTAACAGAAGGAACCATTAGCAAATGGCTCGTTTCACCTGGCGATCATGTGAATAAATACGATCCGATTGCGGAAGTCATGACGGATAAAGTGAACGCAGAAGTCCCGTCATCTTTTACAGGAACGATTACAAAGCTATCGGCTGAAGAAGGCGATACGCTGCAAGTAGGAGAAGTGTTCTGTGAAATTGAAGTAGAGGGCAGCTCGCAGCAGAGTGCGAAAGAAGAAGCGGCACCTGAGCAAAGTGAAGCACCTGAAGCAGATCAAACAAAAGAGAATCAAAGTCAAAAGAAACGCTACTCTCCAGCAGTCCTTCGTTTAGCAGATGAGCACAGCATTGATTTAGCGGCTGTTCAAGGAACCGGAGCAGGCGGACGAATCACAAGAAAAGATTTACTTCAGCTCATTGAAAACGGCGGCGTACAAGAGAAGGCAGCACCTGTTAATGAACAGGCGGCAAAGCCGGAGCCTGCGCAGCCATCAAAACCAAAAGCGGCGCCTTCCGTCTCTACAATGCCTGGTGATGTTGAACTGCCAGTCACGCCAATTAGGCAGGCGATTGCGGCAAATATGCTGAGAAGCAAACATGAAATTCCGCACGCATGGACGATGATGGAAGTCGATGTGACAAACCTTGTGACAAGAAGAAATCAGCTCAAGGACCAATTTAAAGCAAAAGAAGGCTTTAATTTGACGTTCTTTGCGTTCTTTGTCAAAGCAGTGGCTCAGGGCTTAAAGGAATTCCCAGAAATGAACAGCATGTGGGCTGGAGATAAAATTGTGCAAAAGAAAGCAATCAATGTCTCGATTGCTGTTGCGACTGATGACGCTCTTTTTGTTCCAGTCATTAAGGATGCGGATGAAAAAACGATTAAGGGCATCGCCAAAGAAATTCATGAGCTTGCTTCCAAGGTGAGACAAGGAACGCTGAAGCAAAGTGACATGGAAGGCGGCACCTTTACTGTAAACAACACGGGATCATTTGGTTCTATACAATCCATGGGAATCATTAATTACCCGCAAGCGGCGATTTTACAAGTAGAATCGATCGTGAAGCGTCCAATGATTGTAAATGGCATGATTGCAGCAAGAGACATGGTCAACCTTTGTCTTTCATTAGATCACAGAGTACTTGATGGTCTTGTATGCGGCAGATTCCTTCAACGAATAAAACAAATCCTTGAAGGCATTGACGAGCAGACATCTGTTTACTAAAACAAGAATGTCCCCCTCCCGGTATGGAGAGGGGGATTTCTACATAATGAGAAAGGAGCGGTGATATGTCTGGATTAGACTTTTTTGCGTTTTTAACGGTTGGACTCATGTTTATCACAGCAATTGCGTTCGCTTTTCTTCGATATATTTCTAAATCACGCAATCACCCTGAAAGATTACTACTCATCATATCAATCGTTTCAATGATTCAAATTGTGTATTGCTTGCTGATTGTCGGTGGATTTAAAGGAGCAGCAAATAGTCTCTTAGGAATTTCTCTTCTTGCCGGGACGCTGCTTGGCTATGCACTTGAATATTTATACAGACGCTATATCAAAAAAACGCCCGAAAAAGAATGATTTCGGGCGTTTTCTTTATTCTGCTGGAACAATAAAGGTCAAATGCTGTTTTAACACTTCTAAAGAAGCAGGGGCTGTCATGTACACTTCGCCATCCGTATCGGCATCCATTTCCTCTTTTGTGTGGATCCGAATACTGGACGCTTGAATGAGGGAGAGATCGCCGGTGAAATCCTCCAGTTCTTCCCGGTTCATAGAAAAGATTTCTTTTAGAGCAGAGAAGCTCGTATTTCTGCAAATGAAGATTTCTGCTTTCCCATCATCAATTGCTGCATTGGGCAAATCAATTTTATTTGTCCCGATGAAATGTCCATTCATGACAAGAACGATGACGGCTTCTTCTTCCCAGCTTTCCTCCTCTGTTTCAATTCGTACGTGAAAAGGATCTGTTTGCTGCAAGGTGCGCAGGGCACTTGTGAAGTAGCTGATTTTGCCGAGTACAGCTTTTTCCTTGTCATTAATATTGTTGGATGTGTCTGCAATCAGCCCGATGCCCCAAAAGTTTAACAAGTATCGATCTCCTGCTTTGATTAAGTCGACCTTCTTTTCTATGCCGTCTACAATTATTTGAGCGGCTTTTTGCATTTGTTGCGGAATACCAAGCGTTCGAGAAAAGTCATTGCATGTCCCGCCTGGTAATATCGCTACAGCCGGCCTTTTTTCTAAACCGCCGATGCCATTCATGCATTCATGCACGGTTCCATCTCCGCCTAATATGATCAGCAATTCTATCGTCTCATCAATTGCACGACAGAATTGATAAGCATCATTTGGCTGTTTTGTTGGTTTAAGAATGAGTTCATCAATATGTAGAGAAAGAAGAGGTACTGTTTGACCGAGAATTTTTTCCATGTTTTTTTGTCCAGCATTTCCATTATAAATGAGCATCGCTTTTTTGAATTGTGCCATCACGCAGTTCTCCCTTTCATCTCTTTATCATCACTTTTCCCCAATTTGACAGCTCATAAACGATGTTCGGAAAAAGTGGGGGGATGAAAAGACAACACATTTGCCCGCAGGCGTTTTCCTTGATATGATGTTGTTAAAATGGTTTTGGCATGCTAAAGGAGTGGACGGACAATGAATATTGATTTTAATTTATTTATGAATGATATTGTGAAACAAGCGAGAGAAGAGATCAAACAGGCAGGCTATACTGAGCTTACATCATCTGAAGAGGTAGATGAAGCACTGTCTAAAAAAGGCACAGCACTTGTGATGGTGAATTCAGTATGCGGATGTGCTGGCGGTATTGCAAGACCAGCTGCAGGCTATTCTGTTCATTACGATAAGCGTCCAGATCAATTGCTGACAGTGTTTGCTGGACAAGACAAAGAGGCAACAGCAAGAGCCCGTGAATACTTTGAAGGCTTCCCGCCATCTTCACCATCCTTTGCATTATTAAAAGATGGAAAGATCATTAAAATGGTCGAACGTCATGAAATTGAAGGACACGAGCCAATGGAAGTCGTGTCAAAGCTTCAAGCTGCATTCGATGAGCATTGCGAAGAAATTTAACGTGTGACGTTTGAATGATGAAATATAAAGCAGTCCGGTCTTTAGATCGGTCTGCTTTTTGTTTTATAAGACCATTGAATCAAAATAATTTTAGCAAAATACTATTGCATCTTAAAAAGAAAGTGTTTAAAATACATTATAGTGAATAAATATTCAAAACAATACATGATTTTAAATACTGGGAGGCATTATCTTATGAAAAAGTGGTTATTATTACTTATGACAGCTGGTCTTGCAGCTGCACTCGCAGCTTGCGGAACTTCTTCTAATAATTCAAACGCATCAGGAGATGACAAAACACTCGTTATGGCGACATCGGCAGATTATCCGCCATTTGAATCAAAAGACGGAGATAAAATTGTCGGTTTTGATGTCGATCTTGCAACAGCACTAGCGAAAAAGAACGGCTACAAGCTAGAAATTCAAGATATGGATTTTGCAAGCCTTGTATCAGCCCTTAAAACAAATAAAGCTGATATTGTCCTTGCAGGCATGACCCCTACAGAAAAACGAAAAAAACAATTAGATTTCTCTGATGTTTATTACAATGCTAAAAACTTAGTTGTCTCAAAGAAATCTAGCGGAATGAAAACAGAGAAAGACTTAAAAGATAAAACAGTCGGCGTTCAATTAGGTTCAATCCAGCAGGATGAAGCAAACGGTTTGCAAAAGAAATATAACTTAAAAGTGGAAGACCGTAATAAAATCTCTGATATCATTCAAGAAATCAAAGCAGGTCGTTTTGATGCAGCCATTATTGAAGATAAAGTAGCTGCTGGTTATTTGAAAAAAGAAAAAGACTTCCAAGCATTTGGATTGAATAGTTCAAACGAAGGTTCAGCCATTGCATTCAAGAAAAATAGCGACTTAACAGCTAAATTTAATAAATCATTAAAAGAAATGCAAGACAATGGCGAACTTGATAAATTAATTAAAAAATGGTTTGCTGATGAAAAATAAGTCAGGAAAAGGATCAGCGTCATTCATGAAAATTCAGTAGAAAGCGCTGAAAAGTTCAACTTATGTTGAACTTTTTTCCTGTTTTATTTTTTGATTTCGTATGAAGGCATAAAAAAGGAGACTGTCATGTTAGATTTTAAAGATGTAATACCTCAGATGCCCTTTATTTTAGAAGGGCTTAAGGTCACACTTTCTATTGTTGTGGTATCACTTTTTCTTGGATTTATCTTAGGGATTTTATTAACGCTTTGCAAAATTAGTGTGTTTAAGCCGCTCATTTGGCTTGCAGATTTTTACACATCAATCTTCCGAGGCACACCGCTTGTGCTTCAATTGCTCATTATTTATTTTGGTCTGCCTCAGCTTCTCGGGTTTCAAATCGATCAATACTGGGCTGCTGTAGCGGCATTTTCACTTAACTCCGCGGCATACGTATCTGAAATCATTCGTGCTGGTATTAATGCCATTGATAAAGGTCAAAAAGAAGCCGCCGTTGCTTTAGGCATCCCTTATGCTAAAATGATGAAGGACTTATTGCTTCCGCAGGCATTTAAAAATATTTCACCTGCACTTGTGAACGAAACGATTACACTGACAAAAGAATCAGCTATTGTGACAGTCATTGGACTGGGAGATGTCATGAGACGAGCTTACCAAGCAGGTGCCGTCACGTATAATTATCTTGAACCGCTTATTTTTGCAGGTCTCATCTATTATGTCATCGTGCTTGTTCTCACCTTTGTCGGTAAATCGGTGGAAAGGAAGTTAAAATCAAATGATTAACATAGAGAAACTCACAAAATCTTTTGGCAAAAATGAAGTATTAAAAGGGATCGACACCACCATTAAAGAAGGGGAAGTTGTCGCAGTCATTGGACCATCTGGTTCAGGAAAATCGACGTTTCTTCGCTGCATCAACTTGCTTGAAAAGCCGACTACTGGTGTCATTACAATTAAGGATACTGAAATCACAAACCCAAAAACCAATGCACTAAAAGTGCGTGAGAATATCGGAATGGTGTTTCAGCATTTCCACCTGTTCCCGCATAAAACCGTGCTGGAAAATATCACGTATGCGCCAATGAATGTGAAGAATCAATCGAAGGAAGACAGCATCAAACAAGCTGAAGATCTGCTGAAAAAGGTAGGGCTTTTAGAGAAAAAAGATGATTTTCCGAACCGTTTGTCAGGCGGTCAAAAGCAGCGTGTGGCAATTGCACGTGCGCTTGCGATGACTCCAGACATCATGCTGTTTGACGAACCAACTTCTGCACTAGATCCAGAAATGGTCAAGGAAGTCCTAGAGGTCATGAAAGAGCTGGCTCAATCTGGAATGACACTTGTGATCGTCACACATGAAATGGGCTTTGCAAAAGAAGTGGCTGACCGCGTGATCTTTATGGATGATGGGAAAATTGTAGAGGATGCAAACCCTGTGCAATTCTTTGAATCGCCGTCGTCACAGCGCGCGCAAGACTTCTTACAAAAAATATTATAAAGAAAAAAGAGAAGGCGACTTAACATCTCCTTCTTTTTTTGATTATAATGGGGAAAGTAAAAAAAGTTCATCATTTCACAAAAGTGAATGGAAACAAGACAGAAAAGAGTGAATCACATCATGTTTAAAATCGGCTACCGAACGCTGAAAACAGCATTAGGAACAGCGATCGCTATTTATATTGCACAATTGCTCGGCCTTCAAAATTATTCGGCTGCCGGGATTATTACGATCCTGTGTATTCAGGTGACGAAGAAACGGTCGCTCCTCGCATCAGGCGCCCGCTTTGCAGCTTGCAGTCTTGCCATTTTATTTTCTTATCTATTTTTCGATCTGATTGGATATCATCCTTTTGTGATTGGTCTGATGCTGCTTGTCTTTATTCCGACAACCGTTTTGCTCCGCATTAAAGAAGGGATTGTCACAAGTTCAGTCATCATTCTCCATTTATACATGTCCGGCGGGATTACCCTTCACCTCATCTGGAATGAGCTGCTGCTGATTACAATTGGTGTTGGCGTAGCACTTATCATGAACTTGTATATGCCAAGTGTCGATAAAAAGCTCAAACGCTACAGCGAACAGATTGAAGCCAACTTTGCAAAAATCTTTGAGGAAATCGAGCAATACTTAATGACAGGGAAACAAGACTGGACAGGAAAAGAAATACCAGAGACACATCAATTGATCAAAGAAGCGAAAGCTCTCGCATATCGTGATGTTGAAAACCATGTCCTAAGACATGAAAACCTGTATTATCATTATTTTAATATGAGGCAAAAGCAATTCGAAATCATTGAGCGTGTGCTTCCGAAAATCACGTCCATTTCCATCACAACAGAGCATGGGCAAATGATTGCCGAATACGTCAGAGACTTACGCGAACATATTCACCCAGGGAACACGGCGCATAAGTTTTTAAGACGTCTCATTGATATGAAAGAAGAGTTCGATAAGCTTCCGCTGCCGCAAACACGAGAAGAGTTTGAGGCGAGAGCTGCACTTTTTCATTTCCTCGGAGAAATGGAACAATATTTAGTACTGAAAAGCTATTTTAAAGGGATGAAAGAATAGAGACGCATGAGTTCCTCCTTCATTGGTCAATCTAATGAAAAAAGGAGGAGCCTATGCGTCTTTTATTTTATACCGTATTGACCATGTCCCTTTCACCTATCTGGCCGCTCGGACAAAACCCGCTTCCAGGAGACCCGTATGTCATTATTAATAAACAAACAAATGAACTTGCCTATATTGATCAAGGACAAATCCAAAAAATATATCCTGCTTCTACAGGGAAAACAGCCGATTTAACACCAGAAGGGGAATTTACCATTATGATCAAAGCGAAAGATCCCTATTACAGAAAAAAGAATATTGAAGGCGGTGCGAAGAATAACCCTCTTGGCCGAAGGTGGATTGGATTTGATGCACGAGGAACAGATGGCAGAACGTACGGAATTCATGGAACGAGTGACGAAACATCGATTGGGAAATTTATCACGGCAGGCTGTGTGAGACTTCATAATCAAGATGTAGAGCTTCTATTTGACCAGCTTCCGATTGGAACAAAAGTATGGATTACAACATCAAGCGATTCATTTGAAAAGCTTGCCAAAGACAAACAGGCCATTCGTTGATTGAACGAATCACCTGCTTGTCTGCTTTTATTGAAACCTTATAAAAAGGTTGCTGCTCCTGCTAAAAGTGAAGAAATTAACAGCAGGCTAATCATGAGCAATACCATGAATTTCATAAATTTCTGAGACATATCGCACCCCTATAACCGAAGATTTTTTGCGACGAACGCACCTTTCTTTATTCTAGCTGGTTTTTTCAAATGCGACAAGTGATCAACAAAGGAAGTGAACGGATGAATCAAATCGATCATATTGCCATTGCGGTCTTTTCTATTAAACAAACATCTCAACTCCTTCATCAGCTGTTTAACTGGCATTTTTCAGACATACAAGAGGTTCCTGAGCAGGAGATTAAAGCGTCCTTCGCTTCACTTGATCATGTGCACATTGAATTAATTGAACCAATGTCAGACAGCAGTAAACTACATACCTTTTTAACAAAAAGAGGAGAGGGGCTCCATCATATTGCGTTAAAGTCAGGTGACATTCATGCAGATCTTAACCATCTTGATCACCTTGGCGTGCAGCTTCTCCAAAAATCAGCACAGAAGGGCGCAAGCGGCAAGCAGATTGCATTTATTTCACCTAAAGAAACGTCTGGTGTGTTATTCGAATTGTGCGAGCCCTTGAAAGGAGAAAAACATGGCAATGAATGAATCGTTCAATGACTTGTCTAAATGGCGGGAAAAAGCGTTAATGGGCGGCGGTGAAAAACGAGCAGCCGCGCACAGAAACAAAGGAAAGCTATCGGTTCGCCAGCGGCTGCATGAACTTCTTGACGTGGGCAGTTTCATGGAAATTCAGAGGTTTGCAACAGGCCGCATGTCAGAGAATGTCGGTGATGGCGTCGTCATTGGAACGGGACTTATTCATGGAAAGCCAGTATGTGTTTATGCACAAGATGCAACAGTGCATGGGGGCTCTTTAGGCGAAATACATGCCAAAAAAATTGCTTCTCTAATGGATCTCGCTGCTAAAAATCAGATGCCGGTCATCGGTCTAAAAGACTCAGGTGGTGCGAGAATTCAAGAGGGTGTGGTATCATTAGAAGGATACGGACAGATTTTTAAACGGAATGTGCTGTACTCTGGTCAAATCCCGCAAATATCCGTTATTTTAGGCTCATGTGCTGGAGGTGCAGTCTATTCTCCTGCTTTGACTGATTTTGTCTTCATGACAGAACAAACAGCTCATATGTTTTTAACAGGTCCGAAAGTAATAGAAAAGGCAACAGGAGAAACGGTCTGTCCTGACCGTCTTGGCGGTGCAAGTGTTCAGCATCAGACAAGCGGGAATGTGCACTATACTGGGAAAGATGAGCAGGACGTGTTAAAGGCGGTTCGAACACTTTTAACGTACATACCAACGACTAAACAGCCTGACATGCACACTGAAGTGCAAAAGCATGACGCCGTTGATCCAGGCAAAATCTTGCCAAAGGATCCATCACGCACCTATGATGTCAAACAAGTGGTGACAGCGATCATCGATCCAGGCTCATTCTTTGAGACCCAGCCTTGTTTCTCAAAAAATATCGTCACAGGGTTTGCCAGATTAAAAGGGGCTCCAATTGGTGTAGTTGCCAATCAGCCAAAGGTGCTGGCAGGAAGCCTTGACCTTGACGCTGCCGATAAAGCGGCCAGGTTTATTCGATTTTGCGATGCGTTTCATATTCCGATCTTAACGCTTGTCGACGTCCCTGGTTTTTTACCAGGGGAGAAAGCTGAGCATGCGGGAATTATCCGTCACGGCGCAAAGCTTTTATATGCGTACGCTGAAGCGACCGTTCCAAAAATCACGGTGATTTTAAGAAAGGCGTTTGGCGGTGCATATGTCGCGATGAATAGCAAGGGCTTAGGCGCTGACTTTGTTTATGCATGGCCAGCGGCAGAAATTGATGTCATGGGGAAAACGTTCGCAGACGAAATCGTTCATCCTGCTTCGCGCGAGGTTGAGACGGAGCCAAGTGTATTAAAAGCGGCTCAGGCAGGGCTGATAGACGATATTTTCATGCCGGATGAAACGAGAGAGCGATTGATTCGCTCATTTGATTTGCTTCGCAGGAAGGAAGAAGATAGACCGTTAAAAAAGCATGGCAACATGCCGCTATAAGAGGAGGAGCATCATCATGATCAATGAAAAACGTTTACTAGACGAATTTTTAGAACTGGTTCAGATCGATTCGGAAACAAAACACGAAGAGAAAATTGTGGAAGTCTTAAAAGAAAAATTCTCGCAGCTTGGTCTTAAAGTGGTGGAAGACGACTCAAAAGCGAAAACTGGCCACGGTGCAGGCAACCTCATCTGTACACTGGAAGGCAATCAAGAGGCTGATACTATCTATTTCACTTCTCATATGGACACAGTTGTTCCCGGCAATGGCGTAAAACCAGTCATTGAAGACGGCTATGTGAAGACAGATGGAACAACCATTCTTGGTGCTGACGATAAAACAGGGCTTGCGGCTATGTTTGAAGCCATCCGCGTGCTGAAAGAGAAGAATTTACCGCATGGAACGATTGAATTTGTCATCACAGCAGGTGAGGAATCAGGACTTGTTGGAGCAAAAGCGTTAGATCCAAAATTGATGACAGCAGCATACGGCTATGCCCTTGATTCAGATGGCAAGGTCGGGACAATTATCGTAGCTGCGCCAACACAGGCGAAAGTACGCGCAACCATTTACGGAAAAACAGCTCACGCAGGTGTGGCACCTGAAAAAGGCGTGTCTGCGATTACCATTGCATCAAAAGCCATTGCCAGCATGCCGCTTGGCCGAATTGATGAAGAAACAACGGCGAATATCGGGCGTTTTGAAGGTGGAACGCAAACGAATATTGTGTGCGATCAAGTCGATATCCTTGCTGAAGCACGCTCTTTAGAACCTGCAAAAATGGAAGCACAAGTAGCGAAGATGAAAGAAGCCTTTGAAAAAACCGCTAAAGAAATGGGCGGAAGTGCCGATGTACAAATTGATATCATGTATCCAGGCTTCAAATTCTCTCACGGCGATCAAGTCGTAGAAGTGGCGAAAAAAGCGGCTGCGAAAATTGGCCGTCCATCAGAACTACAGACGAGCGGCGGAGGCAGTGATGCAAACGTCATTGCAGGAAACGGCGTCCCAACTGTCAACCTAGCTGTTGGATATGAAGATATTCATACGAAAAATGAGAAAATGCCGATTGAAGAATTAGTCAAAACAGCTGAAATGGTTCTCGCCATTATCGAAGAAACGACAAATCCATCGTAAAGGCAGGAGACTCTGTGAGCACGCAAAAGATCATTATTTTCCAAGTGGGGCAAGAGGATTTTGGCATCAGTGTAGAGCATATTCGTTCGATTGAGAAGGTCCCTTATTTACAAGAAGTATCGAACCTTCCAAAAGAAATTAAAGGACTGATGTCATTAAGAGGAGAAGTCATCCCTGTCAGTGACACAGGCGTGATGCTTCACGGAAAGCCTCTTGATGTGAACGAACAGTCCAAGGTGTTGCTATTTGAATTAAACGATCAAATGATTGGCTGTCTTGTCTCAGATGCAAAAGATATTATCGATATCGAGCTAAGCGAGATCAAGCCATTTCATATGAACACGAAAGCCTCCGAATATTTCTTCGGCGTTGTGGAGAGAGAGAACAAGATGATTTTACAAGTGGACCCTAATAAGTTCCTTGGGAGAATTGATGACCTCGATCAACTGCCAGAGCGGTTAAAAGAAGAGTTGGCATAAAGAAAATCCCCCTATCTGATGATAAGGGGATTATTTTTATTCAGCAGCTGGGCTAGCTTGGTCGTTTGCCTCAGCTTTCGATTTTGATTTTTGGTACATGACATTCAAAATAATTGTTTGGATTGTGAGTAGTAATCCGCTTGTCATCCAGTATAAAGGAAGGGCAGCGGGTGCATTGATTGAAATAAACAGCATCATGATTGGGAAAATCATGCCCATGACTTTGGCTTGCTTCAGCGCAGCTTCTGTCTGGGTGCCTGATTGCTTCGCAAATCTTTGCGTAACATAAAATTGCAAGAAATACATGGCGCCTGCAAAGATCGCGACCAATAGATCGGTTTGTCCTAAGTTAAACCATAGGAACGAATGTGTTGCGATCTCAGGTGTTGAGCGGATCGCTGAGTAAAAGCCAAGAACAATTGGAATTTGAATCAGCATAGGCAGACAGCCCATTGCCAGCGGGTTCACATTGTTCTCTTTGTATACTTTCATCATTTCCATTTGTAGTTCTTTTTGTTTTTCAGGTTCTTTCGTTTTCTTCAATTTGCTTTGAATTTGGTCAATTTGAGGCTTCACCAGTGCCATTTTCTCCTGCATGACTCTTTGTTTCTTAAATTGGTTCGCAAAAAGAGGGAAAATCAGCAGGCGGACTATCAAGGTCACGAACATAATCGATAAACCATAATCATCATGGAAGAAGTTCGCAAGCCAAATGATCAGCTCCGAAAAAGGCTGGACAAAATAATGATGGAAAAACCCATCAGAGCTCGCATTTGTTTGCCCACTCGCTGCAAAAGCAGGTGAGGCAATCATCATTAAACATAAAGTCGTACAAATCGTCAATAAACGTTTCAATTCGTTTCCTCCTCATTTTTTAAAAAATTAATTAGAGAGAGGAAGCGAATGGTCTTCATCATCATTTGATGATCGTTTCATTCGAATGACTTTACTAATCCAAGTTGTAATGCGATCATATATGATAAACAGAAAGTCTGTTCGGTTCAATAAAGATGCGTCCAACTCTTCCAAACGATGTCCACCGAGGTGTTCGTTCATACGGCAGTCTTTTAATAAAAACGCAATGCCGATAGCCGTCAGCGCTGGAAGAATAATCGTAAAGAATTCAACAAGGAAAAAGACTTCATTGAATGTATCAATAATCATGATTATCACATCCATTTCATTACTCACAGTGTACTATACACTATATGAAATGTCTATTGGAACAAACATGAAGTAACAAGAGTCAATAAATGTAGGAGGCAGGCAAATGGGTGATTCTCAAAGGAAGGGTCGAATTATTTTTCATATTGATATGAATAGTTTTTATGCATCTGTCGAAATGGCGTATGATCCTTCTTTGAGAGGGAAACCTTTAGCCATTAGCGGAAATGCGAAAGAGCGTAAAGGGATTGTGGTGACGTGCAGCTACGAGGCAAGAGCACTAGGTGTAAAGCCCCCGATGCCGTTATGGGAAGCGAAGCGGCTTTGTCCGGGGCTGATTGTCCGTACACCTAACTTTGACCGGTACCGCAGCTCCTCACAAGAGATGTTTACGATACTAAGAGAATACAGCGATTTAGTCGAACCCGTATCCATTGACGAGGGCTATATTGAT
Organism: Bacillus sp. NMCC4; assembly: GCF_002998555.1. NCBI lineage: Bacteria > Bacillati > Bacillota > Bacilli > Caryophanales > Bacillaceae > Bacillus > Bacillus sp. NMCC4. The sequence goes on from NZ_PVRA01000003.1 coordinate 123,087, forward strand.
TTAACGCATACGCCCTATGCCGAGCACGCGGTGAAAACGGCTCATGATATTCAAACGAGGCTTGTAGAGGAGCTCATGCTTCCTTCAAGTATTGGCATTGCACCGAATAAATTTTTAGCGAAAATGGCGTCTAATTGGAAAAAACCAATGGGCATCACCATTTTACGTAAACGAGATGTGCCCCAAATGCTCTGGCCGCTGCTAGCGGGTGACATGCACGGAGTTGGACAGAAAACGGCAGATAAATTGAAAACGATTGGCATTCATACCATTGAAGATTTAGCGAAAGCAAATGAGTATACGCTAAAGAAATTACTGGGCATCAATGGACCGAGATTAAAGCAAAAGGCGAATGGTGAACATGACGGTATCGTGGACCCAGAAAGGATATACGAATTTAAATCTGTCGGTAATTCGTCAACCCTTCCTCATGATTCTGACGATCCAGATGAACTTGTCACGTTAATTGACAAGCTGTCACAATCTGTGAGTGCAAGATTAAGGAGAAAAGAAGTGATGGCAAATCGGCTTCTCATCATGATACGGTACGCAAGCTGGAAAAATATCACTCGAAGTGTCACACTCACGAATCCAACGGATCGAAAGGAAGACTTATTTGAGGCAGCAAAGCAGTTATTCCTTAAACATTGGAATGACCAGCCCGTGAGGCTCTTAGGTGTGACGGGGACAGACCTTGTAGAACGAAAAGCAGCTGTTAAACAGCTTGATTTATTTTCCTATACAGAAGATGTAAAAGAAGAGCCTCTCCAAACCGTTTTAGAAGGGCTGAAAGAAAAATATGGCAAATCACTCATTCAAAGAGGAATGACCATCAAGGAAAAAGAGAGCAAAACAAGCGGAACAAGTTTTAATAAAGACTTTTTTCAGGACGAAAAAGGAAATGACTAACCTGAAAACTTGATAAAAGAGGTGGTGTTGTGGTAATTTCAAAGGGTACATCATTTCAGCAGTAATCAATATAGTGTGTTAGAAGGGACGTCAGAATTATGTCAAAACAACAAATCGGTGTGGTTGGACTAGCCGTTATGGGGAAAAACCTTGCCCTTAATATTGAAAGCCGCGGTTTCTCCGTGTCCGTTTATAACAGATCTAGCAGCAAAACAGAAGAGTTTCTCGAAGAATCAAAAGGAAAAAACGTTGTAGGCACATACAGCATTGAAGAATTTGTTCAGTCGCTTGAAACACCGCGTAAAATTCTTTTAATGGTAAAAGCTGGTGCAGCAACGGATGCAACCATTCAATCATTACTTCCTCACCTAGAGAAAGGTGACATCTTAATTGATGGTGGAAATACATATTACAAGGATACGCAAAGACGTAATCAAGAGCTTGCGGAAAGTGGTATCCACTTCATTGGTACAGGTGTTTCTGGCGGTGAAGAAGGTGCACTAAAAGGTCCATCTATCATGCCAGGCGGTCAAAAAGAAGCGCATGAGCTAGTGAAACCAATTTTAGAAGCGATCTCTGCGAAAGTAGATGGCGAGCCATGTACAACGTATATCGGCCCAGATGGAGCAGGACATTATGTCAAAATGGTCCATAACGGCATCGAGTACGGAGACATGCAATTGATCTCTGAATCTTACTTTATCTTGAAGCATGTGGCTGGCTTGTCAGCAGAGGAGCTTCATGAAGTATTCTCAGAGTGGAATAAAGGCGAGCTTGACAGCTATTTAATCGAAATTACAGCGGATATTTTCACAAAAGTGGATGAAGAAACAAACCAGCCGCTTGTGGATGTCATCTTAGATAAAGCTGGTCAAAAAGGAACTGGAAAATGGACGAGCCAAAGTTCTCTTGATCTAGGTGTCCCGCTTCCAATCATTACTGAGTCTGTTTTTGCGCGCTATATTTCAGCAATGAAAGATGAGCGTGTAGAAGCAAGCCAATTAATCGAAGGTCCTAAGCCAGCGCAATCAGCTGAGAATAAACAAGAGCTGATCGAAGCTGTTAGAAAAGCCCTATTCATGAGTAAAATCTGCTCGTATGCTCAAGGTTTTGCGCAAATGAAAGCAGCATCTGATGAGTATAACTGGGATTTAAAATACGGTGAAATTGCGATGATCTTCCGCGGTGGATGTATCATTCGTGCAGCCTTCTTACAACAAATTAAAGAAGCATATGACCGTAACCCTGAACTGAAAAACCTATTGCTAGATCCTTACTTTAAGGATATTGCTCAAAGCTATCAATCATCACTTCGTAAAGTCATTTCACTTGCAGTGGAGCAAGGAGTTCCTGTTCCTTCATTCTCAAGTGCACTTGCTTACTTTGATAGCTATCGCACAGCTGTCCTGCCAGCGAACTTAATTCAAGCGCAGCGTGACTATTTCGGTGCACATACGTATGAGCGCACAGATAAAGAAGGCGTCTTCCATACGGAATGGATGAAATAAAATAGAACGTCAGAAAAACCTTACCATTGGATTGGTAAGGTTTTTTTGTGTTTGCATCTTTTCGGCTAAAAATGCGAAAAAGAGGGATGCTATGTAAAAAAGAAAAGAAAGTAGGGATAGAAGTGGGCATCTTATATGCACTTCTCCCAGCAATATTTTGGGGAAGTATTGTTCTGATCAGTGTCAAACTTGGCGGGAATGCATACCAGCAAACGCTCGGCATTACGCTTGGCGCATTTTTATTTTCAATTGCAGCCTTCTTCATCAAAATGCCAGAGCTGACACCGTTTATTTTTGCGGTTTCTGTGATTTCAGGCATCTTTTGGAGCATTGGACAAATGAATCAGCTTTCAAGTGTTGCGTTTCTCGGAGTCTCGAAGGCGGTTCCTTTGTCAACAGGCATGCAGCTTGTGAGCACTACTTTATTTGGTGTCATGGTTTTTAAAGAATGGCAAACGATGACGGTCATACTCATTGGTTCTTGCGCCATTTTACTGATTATTGCAGGTGTTGTGATGACATCGCTCGGTCAAAAGAAGAATGGCGGCGGGAACGGTGGAGGCAATTTCAAAAAAGGGATCATTATTCTGCTCATCTCAACGGTTGGCTATGTCGGATATGTCGTCATTTTAAGATGGTTTCATATTGATGGGTGGTCTGCCCTCGTTCCGCAATCGGTCGGTATGCTGCTTTCATCCTTGGCGATTAGTCTAAAGCAGAACCCGTTTAGTAAATATACGTTTAAAAATATCATTGCCGGTTTGGTTTGGTCGACAGGAAATCTTGGGCTTCTTTTGGCCATTCCGCTCATTGGCGTAGCCGTAAGCTTTTCGATGTCACAGACAGGGATTGTCATCTCAACATTAGGCGGCATTTACTTATTAAAAGAGAAAGCATCCAGAACAAGCTTTGTCATTGCAGGCTGCTTGATGATCATTGCAGGCGGCGTGCTGCTAGGCTTTACAAAATAGGAGGGTAAACGAATGTATCCAGATTTAGAAGGAAAAACAGTCCTGATTACAGGAGCCGGCACAGGAATAGGGCAAGCGATGGCGCGCCGGTTTGGACAAGAAAAAGCCAATGTGGTGATCAATTATTTCTCAGATCAAGAAAATCCGGATGACACCATTGCGGATATTCAAAAAAATGGCGGCCAGGCTGTGAAAATCAAGGGAGATGTATCAAAGGAAGAGGATATGCGGGCAATGATTGATAAAGCCATTCATACGTACGGCAGCCTTGATGTCATGATCAATAACGCAGGTATTGAAAACGAAGTGCCTTCCACAGAAATGACGCTGGATAATTGGAACAAAGTAATGTCGACCAATTTAACAGGTATGTTTCTCGGCTGCCGTGATGCACTGAAGTATATGACAGATCACGGGATAGAAGGATCGATCATCAATATGTCGTCGGTTCACCAGCAAATCCCTTGGCCTCATTTCGTTCATTATGCAGCAAGTAAAGGGGGCGCCAAGCTGCTGACAGAAACGCTGGCACTAGAATACGCCCCTAAAAAAATCCGTGTAAACAGCATTGCACCAGGCGCCATCGATACCCCGATCAATGCGGAAAAATTCGATGATCCCGCATTGAAAAAAGGCGTGATTGAATTGATCCCCATCGGCTATATTGGAAAGCCGGAAGAAGTGGCAGCATGTGCTGTCTGGCTGGCGTCAAAAGAGGCAAGCTATGTCACAGGCTTGACGCTCTATGTGGACGGCGGCATGACAAAGTATCCTGGCTTCCAGGCAGGAAAAGGATAGGGAGAAAGTCAAAGAGCGTACACACATGACGCTCTTTTTTTATATAAAATACAGACAAATAAAATTAAATGTCTAGACATTTAAAAATAAAAATATATAATATTAAATGGAAGCGCTTTTATTACAACAATGGGGTGAGAGAAATGAAACGTATTTTATTAGCATGCAGTTCAGGAATGTCTACGAGTTTACTAGTTACAAAGATGAAGGCTCATGCCGACTCAATAGGGGACGAGGCAGAAATTTGGGCAGTTGGGCAAGATCAAGCGAGAAAAGAAATGGCGAATGCGGATGTTGTGTTAATTGGACCGCAAATGAGCTTTTTAAAAGGGGATCTTCAAAAAGAAGCAACAAAATACGGGATTGCAGTAGAGGTCATAGATATGCAGGCGTACGGGCTTGCCGATGGACAAAAAGCGTATGAACAAGCCGTTACATTGATGGAGGAATCGTAAAGAATGGAAAAGAAAACACTCGAAGGGCTCACAGAGGAACAAGTCAGTTTTCAATTGATCTTACACAGTGGAAATGCACGCAGCAAATTGCTTCAATCTCTTAAACAATTTCGAGAAGGTCAAGAAGATGAGGCATTTGGTCTCATGAAAGAAGCGGAAGAAGATTTACGTCATGCCCATGGTATCCATTTTCAACTCGTGCAGCAAGAGGCAGGCGGGGAGAAAACGCCTTTCTCCTTATTGCTCATGCACGCCGAAGATCACTTAATGTCCACCATTACGATCAAGGAGCTTGTGGGAGAGCTCCTGCCGATTTTCCAATCGCTTAAACAATAAAGGGTGTAAACAAGGGGGGAAACCAATGTTTGATAAAATAAGTGCCATTTTGGTTCCGATTGCTGGGAGATTGAACAACAACCGCTATTTAGGCGTATTACGGGATGCTTTTATGCTTGCGTTCCCGCTCACCATTTTTGGTTCCATTATGGTTGTGCTAATGAATTTGCCATTTTTAGATAAAATCATGAGTCAAACCGCACTGGAAGGAGTCCAGTCTGCACTGAATATCGCGCCAAGTGCGACCATCAGCATTATGAGCGTGTTTGTTGTATTTGGGATTGGCTACTATTTATCGAAAAGCTATGATGTGGAAGCTGTATTTGGCGGCGTGATTGCTTTAGCCTCTTTCTTGCTTCTGACGCCATTTTTACTAGAACAAGAAGGCGGTGCATCTATTGCAGGTGTGATCCCAGTCGATCGTTTAGGAGCAAAGGGGATGTTCCTAGGAATGATCACAGGCTTTTTGTCTGCTGAAATTTATCGTTATTTTGTCCAAAAGAAATTTGTCATCAATATGCCGCAAGGGGTTCCGCCAGCTGTTTCAAAGTCTTTTGCTGCACTGATCCCGGCTACTTTGACACTCACAACCTTTTTACTGATCAATATCATCATTACACAAGGCTTCAAAACAAACATGCATGACCTGATTTATCATGCCATTCAGGCGCCGCTTGTTGGACTTGGAAGCGGTATCATACCGACCTTGATCGCTGTTTTCTTTATACAAATTCTTTGGTTCTTTGGGCTCCACGGCCAAATTATTATCAACTCTGTCATGGACCCGATTTGGAATACATTGTCCATTCAAAATCTAGAGAGCTACACAAAAACTGGTGAGGTTCCGAATATCATCAGCAAGCAGTTTATCGAAATCTATACGGTTGGCATGGGCGGAACCGGTATGACGCTGGCTGTTGTGTTTACGATTTTAATTTTCCTGAAAAGTAAGCAATTAAAACAAGTAGCAAAGCTCGGCTTAGGACCAGGATTATTTAACGTCAATGAACCGATTATTTTCGGTTTACCGATTGTCATGAATCCACTTATTCTCATTCCATGGATTTTGGCGCCAATGGTCATTACATGTATTTCTTATTTTGCGATGGCAACAGGCATTGTACCGCCGCCGACAGGCGTGAATATTCCATGGACGGTGCCGATCTTTATTAGCGGAATAATGGCAACAAATTCACTAGCGGGCGGTCTGCTTCAGCTGTTTAATCTGATGATTGTATTTGTCATTTGGTTCCCGTTCCTGAAGTTTATTGACCGTATGAATGTGAAGAATGAAAAAATAACCCCAACGGAAAAAACGAAGACAACAAACATCAAAGGCGAAGGAGACTCAATACATGTCGATGGAAAATAACAAGCAATCATATACATTTCCAGAAGGTTTCTGGTGGGGATCTTCTGCCTCTGCCACGCAAACAGAAGGCAGTGTCCCTGGAGATGGTAAGGGACCGAATATTTGGGATCATTGGTTTGAACAAGAGCCGACTCGTTTTTTTGATGGTGTAGGCCCAAACGTGACATCCCAATTTTATCGAAAATATAAAGAGGATATCCGTCTGATGAAAGAAATTGGGCACAATTCATTTCGGCTGTCCATTTCATGGTCACGTCTTTTACCTGAAGGGAAAGGTGTGGTCAATGAAGAAGCAGTATCTTTTTACAATGATGTGATCAATGAACTGATTGCACATGATATTGAGCCGTTTGTGAACCTGTACCATTTCGATATGCCAATGGCGCTGCAGGAAAAAGGCGGATGGGTGAACAGACAGGTAGTAGATGATTATGTCAGCTATGCGGAATTGTGCTTTCAATTATTTGGCGACCGGGTGAAAAAATGGTTTACCCATAATGAACCGATAGTTCCTGTAGAGGGCGGGTATATGTATAGCTTTCATTATCCAAACGAAGTCGATTTCCAAAAGGCTGTACAGGTCGGTTTTCATGAACTTTTATCAAATGCTAAGGCGATTGCGGCTTATAAAAAGCTGCAGCAAGGCGGGAAGATCGGCATCATCCTAAATCTAACCCCATCTTATCCGAGAAGCCAGAATCCGTGCGATGTAGAAGCAGCAGAGATGGCTGATGCTTTCTTTAACCGTTCCTTCCTAGATCCTGCGGTGAAGGGACAATTCCCAGAAAAACTAGTAGAGGTCTTAAAGAAAGAAGGCTTTATGCCAAGTATTGAAGAAGGAGACCTTGAGCTCATTCAAGAGAATACCGTCGACCTCCTTGGGATCAACTATTATCAGCCAAGAAGAGTGAAAGCGAAAGAGCATATGCCGCATCCGAAAGCACCATTTATGCCAAATCATTATTTTGATGCGTTTAAAATGCCGGGAAGAAAAATGAATGTGTATCGAGGCTGGGAAATCTATGAAAAAGGTATTTATGATATATTGAAAAAAGTTCAAACAGACTATGATAATATTGAATGCTTTATTTCTGAAAATGGAATGGGTGTCGAAGGAGAAGAGCGGTTTAAGGATGAAGAAGGAATGATTCATGACGATTACCGCATTGACTTTATTTCTGAGCATCTCAAATGGGTGCATCAAGCCATTCAAGAAGGAAGTAATGTAAAAGGCTATCATCTGTGGACGTTTATGGATAACTGGTCATGGTCGAATGCCTATAAAAATCGTTATGGATTTGTCTCAGTTGATCTTCAAGAAGACGGGAAACGAACCATCAAGAAAAGCGGATACTGGTTTCAATCGGTATCAGAGAATAACGGTTTTTAATCAAGATACTTGCTCTTTCCTTGAAAAGGGCAAGTATTTTTCTTATGTGACGGTAAGTGGATGAAACAAAAATGGCTGGTACCTTTTAAGCTCACTAGGCTTAGTGTAGAATGAGAGGAAGCTATGAAAAAACAAGTCAGTTGGTGGTGTGAGATGAAAAAGTACGAACTCATTTCAGAAGAAATCAGAAAACGAATAGGAACAGCATATTATCCAGAAGATCAACCCATTCCAGATGAAAACTCGCTTGCCGCTGAATTTCAATGCAGTCGAATGACGATGAAGCGTGCGCTCGATCTTCTCGTAGCAGAAGGTCTGCTCTTTAGAAAAAGAGGCCACGGCACATTTATTGTGAAGGCAGCGCTCAATCAAGGGGCAATCAATGTATCAGGCCATGAAAATAAAGGGTTCACAAAAGTCATGGCGGATAAAAACGTCACAACCCAAATCATTCGCTTTGATGTCCATTTTCCAAGCGAAGAGGTGGCAGCCCATCTATTCATTGACTCCACCACACCCATTTACGACATCATCCGGCTCCGTCTTGTGGACGAGGAGCCATATGTATTAGAAAAAACGTTTATGCCCGTTAATCTCATTAAGGGCATAGATGAAGAGGTTTTATTGGGATCGATTTATGGCTACATATCAAATGAACTCCATTTAAAAGTGGCAGGAGCGCACAAGAAAATTAGAGCGGCTAAATCAGATGAGCTGGACCAGCAATATTTAGGCTGTGACCCAACGGATCCTGTGCTCGAAGTCGAGCAGGTTGCTTATTTAAACACAGGCCGCCCGTTTGAGTACTCCTTTAGTCATCACCGCTATGATAAGTTCGACTTTTCAACGGTTGAAATTACGAAAACAGGACGTTAAAAAAAGAGCAGAACCCCCGAGGGAGACTGCTCTTTTTTTATTTCATTTTATATATTCCACCAATGATATCCGTCTTTTTCTAGAAGCTGATCGGCTTCTTTTGGTCCCATTGAACCAGCAGGATAATTTGGTTTTAATGTTTTGTTTTCTGCCCATTTTTCAGAAATCGGATCAACAAAGTTCCAAGAAAGCGCCACTTCATCCCAGTGAGCAAAGTTCGTTGCATCGCCTAGCAAGCAGTCATGAATCAGCTTTTCATATGCTTCTGGTGTATTCATGATGTCGTTATAGTTTGTTTGGTAGTCGAGCTTAATCGGTTTCGCATACGTACCGCCATCAAGCTTGCGAGCGTTCAGGTGAAGGGTAATGCCTTCATCTGGCTGAATGTGAATGACGAGTAAGTTTGGATGCATGGAATTTCCGTTTCCATAGTACAGGTTCATTGGAATGTCTTTAAATTGAACAACGATTTGAGTAGATTTCTTTTCTAATCGTTTTCCTGTACGAATGTAAAATGGCACCCCGGCCCATCTAAAGTTATCAATGAGCAGCTTCCCTGCAACAAATGTTTCTGTGTTTGAGTTCGGGTCTACATTTTGCTCTTCAAGATAGGAAGGAACCATGCTGCCATCAACCGTACCAGCATCATACTGTCCGCGGACAAAGAATTGATCGACCTCATCTTTAGAGAAAGGACGAAGAGCGCGTAATGCTTTCCGTTTTTCGCTGCGGATCTCCTCTGTATTCAGCTTAATTGGCGGCTCCATTGCTAAAAGTGCCACCATTTGAAGCATATGGTTTTGGACCATATCTCTTAGTGCACCTGAACTTTCGTAATAGCGAGCCCGGTCTTCAACCCCTAATGATTCACTAGATGTAATTTGAATGTTTGAGATATATCGGTTTGTCCAAAGTGGTTCAAAGATGGCATTCGCAAAACGGATGACCTCAATGTTTTGAACCATTTGTTTACCGAGATAGTGGTCAATACGATAAATTTGATCTTCAGAGAATGCATCTCGAATTTCTTCATTTAATGTTTTGGCACTTGGCAGGTCATGGCCAAATGGTTTTTCAATGACAAGTCTTGACCAGCCGGTTGTTTTTGATACGCCTTCACTTTTTAGGAACTTCGCAATCGTTCCGAAGAATTCCGGTGCCATCGCTAAATAGAACATCCGGTTATTTGGGATACTGTACGTATCTTCAAGGCCTGCTAAAAGTGTGTTAAGCGATTGATAGGAAGCAGGGCTTGATACGTCAAAGTCGTGATAATAAAAATGCGAACTGAATTCCTCTATTTTCGCTTCTGCATCATCAGAAGAAACAGATTCTTTCACCACAGCTCTGAGATCCTCATGAGACCACGGACGGCGTCCAACACCGACGACGGCGAATTGATCACCAAGCTTTCCGCTATGAAAAAGTCTATGTATAGAAGGGTAGAGCTTGCGTTTGGCAAGATCTCCTGTTGCGCCAAAAATGACAATGACTGCTTTTGGATTGTTAGTTTCTGTATTCACGAAAAGTACCTCACTTTATTCGTAGCATTGTTGTAAAAACCGAGATTGTATGTACATTTTCTTTATTTTAAAGGTTCATTGTTCGTAAAGCAAACATTTGATTCGACTTTTTCTGCTCTCGTTTGACTTTTTTCGAAAATTCCGCTGAATTCACATTTACCTTGTCTTCATGTATTCTATATGAATGAAGATATTGTATACCGGCTTTAGGAGGAAAAGTAATGGAACTGCTCTTTTTAGGAACAGGTGCAGGCATTCCTGCAAAAACTAGAAACGTCACTTGCACTGCGCTAAAGCTTTTAGAAGAAAGAAAAGCAGTGTGGCTTTTTGATTGCGGAGAAGCGACGCAGCATCAAATATTACATACAACGATTAAACCGAGAAAGATCGAGAAAATATTTATCACTCATATGCATGGTGATCATGTATACGGTCTCCCAGGACTGCTTGGCAGCAGATCCTTTCAAGGCGGAGAGGATGAACTAACGATCTATGGGCCTAAGGGCATCAAAGCGTTTGTGAACGCAGCACTTTCAGCTACACAAACGCATTTGACATATCCGCTGCATATCATAGAGATAGATGAAGGGATCATATTTGAAGATGATACCTTTCAAGTAGAAGCAAGACGAGTATCTCACGGTATTCCAGCTTACGGCTATCGGGTAGTGGAAAAAGATGTACCAGGTGCATTAAAAGCCGAAGACCTGAAAGAAATCGGTGTAAAACCTGGACCTTTGTATCAGAAGTTAAAAAATGGGGAAACCGTGACACTCGAAGATGGAAGAATCATTGATGGAACCGATTATTTGGAACCCCCTAAAAAAGGGAGAATCGTTGCATTTTCAGGAGATACCCGTTTATGCGAGAATATAACAAGGCTTGCCAAAGATGCGGATGTGTTAGTCCATGAAGCAACATTCGGTAAAGAAGATGCTGATCTAGCCTACAATTATTATCACAGCACGACAGAACAAGCAGCGAAAACGGCGCAGGAAGCAGGCGCAAAAAGATTAATTTTGACCCATATTAGTGCACGTTACCAAGGAGAAGAGGCACTGAAACAACTATTGAAAGAAGCCCGCGATATATTCCCGCTGACAGAAGCTGCACATGATTTCTTTTCTTTTTCCATTGACCGCACGCTGTAAAAATTGGATGAATCGTCAAAAAAAGTTGTGTGATTTTTTTGATATTTATAATGACTCTCTTTTTCAGGTAGTGGTAAAATGGTGAAGAAAAAACAAATGACGAATGAAACTATGAAGAATACGGGAGGCACAATCAAAGATGAGCGGTTTTACAGCGTTAAGTGAAGCAGAATTAAATGACCTATATGCAGCACTACAAAATGAGTACGAAACTTATAAAAGTAAAAACTTACACTTAGACATGTCTAGAGGAAAACCTTCACCAAAACAGCTCGATTTGTCTATGGGCATGCTCGATGTTGTGACATCAAAGGATGCGATGACTGCTGAAGATGGCACAGATGTGCGAAACTATGGCGGCTTGACAGGGCTTCCTGAAACGAAGACATTTTTTGCAGATGTACTCAATCTGAAGCCAGAACAAATCATCATCGGCGGTAATTCCAGCCTTAATATGATGCACGATACCATTGCCCGTGCCATGACTCACGGCGTATATGACAGCAAAACACCTTGGGGAAAGCTGCCAAAAGTAAAATTCCTTGCACCAAGCCCAGGATATGACCGTCACTTTGCCATTTGTGAGCTATTTAACATAGAGATGATCACAGTCGATATGAAGGCTGATGGACCTGATATGGATCAGGTAGAAAAATTGGTCGCAGAAGATGAAGCGATTAAAGGCATTTGGTGTGTACCAAAATATAGCAACCCAGATGGCATTACGTATTCAGATGAGGTTGTTGACCGCCTCGCTTCTATGAAAACAAAAGCAGACGACTTCCGCATTTTTTGGGATGATGCATACGCAGTCCATCATCTAACTGATACGCCTGATACGTTAAAAGATATTTTTCAAGCAGTAGAGGAAGCAGGGCACCCAAATCGTGTGTTTATGTTTGCGTCTACTTCTAAAATTACATTCCCAGGATCAGGTATTGCACTGATGGCGTCTAGCCCGGACAATGTAAGCTTCACTCAAAAGCAATTATCGGTTCAAACGATCGGACCAGACAAAATCAATCAATTAAGACATCTTCGTTTCTTCAAGAATCCAGAAGGCTTGAAGGAACATATGAAAAAACATGCAGCGATCATTAAGCCAAAGTTTGACCTCGTTCTTTCCATTCTTGATGAAACACTTGGCGGGAAAGACATTGCTGAATGGCACAAGCCAAATGGCGGATATTTCATTAGTTTAAATACGCTCGATCATTGTGCAAAAGCTGTTGTGCAAAAGGCAAAAGAAGCAGGTGTTACAATGACAGGTGCAGGCGCGACATATCCTTATGGAAAAGACCCGCTTGATCGTAACATTCGCATTGCGCCAACGTTCCCAACACTTGAAGAACTAGAGCAAGCGATTGACATCTTTACATTATGTGTTCAGCTTGTCAGCATTGAAAAGCTGCTTTCTAAAAAAAGTCAGTCTGCTCCAACGGCATAAAGAAAAGAAAACTCCTTGACTGATAACTAGTCAAGGAGTTTTTGTTTTTAATTGGCTGTTTGATAATAGGAAACAGGTTGTTTGGCTGCGCACCATACATCATAGATCGCAAGCTGCACAATATGCGGTTCATCATGATGAATATAGTGCGAGCTGTTCTGCGCCTGAATCCATCCGCTTTGGGATGACAAAGACAGCATCCGTTTATGAAGTCTGAGCCAAGCTTCATGCGCTGGATGAAACAATCGGCTCTTACCTGATGAAATGACAAGGAGCGGCATCATCCCATAATGGGTTTGCTCCTCTTTCATTGTACTTAGCATTTGCTGAAAGTCCTCATGCGTACATTCTGCTGTGAATTGCGCCATATATGAGGTGCGTTCTTCCCTTGATAAAAGCGGCAGGATGACCTGTTCTTGCTCCTCACTTGCTGGGTCTAACATCACCATGCCAATGACGTCATCTCCTCTGCGGCTTGCCCATAACCGGCTGACAAGAGAGCCAAATGAGTGAGCCACAATGAGAAAGGGCGGCTGAATATTGGCTTCTTCTAGCAGCGCATCTAAATCATCTGCAAGATCATGCAATGTTCTTCCTTCACTGCTGTCACTGCTCTTTCCATTTCCTAATCGATCGTATAAGAAAACCCCAAGCTCAGGATCAATATCGCGGACCATATTCGACCACGTATCACCCGAAATGCCGTAGCCTGCTTCAAAGATAATGGTGGCTTGCCTTTTGCCTTGACGATGTTTTGTATAAAAATGATGTCCATCTATATGATACATTCTTTCAATCATTGCCGAGTTCATTCTTCCATCTCCTCTAAGTGGTTCTTTAGCTAAAAGACGGCACAAAAAGCTGATATGTTTCTCTTAAAAACAAAAAAGATGCCTATTTCAAAAAATAGACACCTTTTTTCTATGAGCTTTTACCAAGCGCGATCATATTGACGCGGGCCTTCGATAGATGTACGAAGTTCTTGAGCAGCTGTTTTTGGAAAGTATGGATCCCGTAAAAATTCTCTGCCTATAAAGATTAAGTCTGCACGCTGATTTCGTAAAATTTCCTCTGCCTGTACACCAGATGTGATCAGACCGACTGCCCCTGTTTGAATACCGGCACCTTCTTTTATTTTTTCTGCGAAGGTCACTTGGTAGCCAGGGAATGTGTTGATTTTCGCCTGTACGACAGCGCCTGAGCTGACATCGATTAAGTCGACACCTTGTTCCTTCAGCCATGTAGCAATGCCAATGTAATCTGCAATATCAAGTCCTTTTGTCGTGTAATCAGAAGCAGACACACGGACAAATAATGGTCCGTCCCATACTTCATTGACTGCATCGATGACTTCTCTTAAGAAACGATAACGGTTCTCTGGTGAACCGCCATAGTCATCTGTTCGATGATTTGCCAGCGGTGAAAGAAATTCATTGATCAAATAGCCATGCGCCCCATGAATTTCAATGATGTCAAAGCCAGCCTTTTTTGCTCGGACAGCTGCATCCTGAAACGCCTGAACGGTATCTTTGATTTGATCGACAGACATTTGGGCAGGGGTTTTAGACTGTTCATCAAATGGAATGCTTGATGGTGCCAGGATGTCACCACCTAGTTCAGCCTTACGCCCTGCATGAGCCAGCTGGATAGCTGTCTTGGTTCCGTATGCTTTGATTTGTTCGTTTAATGAAGCAAATCCTTCAATGTGCTCATCACTCCAAATACCGAGGTCTTGATCACTAATTCTTCCCTCGGGAGAAACAGCACTTGCCTCCACCATGATCAGGCCAGCCTGACCTTGGGCACGGGAAATATAATGTGTAAAGTGGAAAGGCTGTAATTTCCCATCATGGTCATAGGATGAATACATACACATCGGGGACATCACGATGCGGTTTTTCAGTGTAACACCTTTTAATGTCCAAGGTGAAAAGAGTTTTGTTTCCAAATACCTTCGCCTCCTCATGGAATTGTATAGCCGATTATAACAGCCATTCAAACTTTCGTCATAAAAGGTGCTCAAAGAATATAGCTTTTATACGCGTTTTTGTATAATGGAGAGATAGAGACAACAAAGGGGGAAAAGGGATGAAATGGCAAACAGAGAGTGAACTAAAGGAACTGCTCACAGCTCTTATGCAGTATGAAAGCATATCGGGTACAACTGGAGAAGTTGCGTTAGCTGAATATTTATATTATTTGCTGAGGGAGCGGCCTTATTTCAAGCAGAGCCCTGATCATTTGGCTTTGCATCCGATGAAAGATGGCCGGTATTATTTAACGGCGCTTGTAAAGCGCAGCACGCTGCCACGTACCGTTTTGCTGCTTAGTCATTTCGATGTCGTCGATACAGAAGATTACGGTGAATTTCAAAACATGGCATGCAAACCAGAAGAGTTAATGGCGTCATTTTCTCAAAAAAGTGCGCTTCTCCCAAAAAGAGCAAGAGAAGATCTTGCTTCAGGTGACTGGTTGTTTGGAAGAGGTGCCATGGATATGAAAGCAGGTCTTACTGTACAGCTTTCTATGCTGGAAAGAGCGATGACAGAAACCTTTCATGGAAATGTCCTGCTCGTCACAGTCCCTGATGAAGAAGTGAATTCTCAAGGAATGCTTGAAGCTGTTCCGAAACTAAAGGAGCTTAAGGAAAAGCATGACCTTGACTATACCGCGTGCTTAAACAGTGAGCCCATGTTTGAAAAATATCCAGGTGATGAACACAAATATATGTATACAGGCAGTATAGGGAAGGTGCTGGCCGGATTTTTCTGCAAAGGAATTGAAACACATGTAGGAGAGCCATTCTCAGGCTTAAATGCGAATTTTATGGTATCTGAATTAAACCGGCTGTTAGAGCTGAATAGTGATTATTGTGAGGAAGTAGACGGTGAAATAACGCCGCCGCCCACCAACTTGATGCAAAAGGACTTAAAAGAAGCCTATTCCGTTCAAACACCTCACACAGCTGTTTCTTTATTTAATGTGCTGATGATGAATCGTTCAAGTGAAGAACTGCACGGGCTTCTCTATGACACTGCGAAACAAGCAGCAGACGAAATCGAGGCCAATCTCAAACAGAAAACAGCTGAGTTTCAGCGCTTTAAACCTTTTACACCGATTGATACGAAGATTACGGTTCTCACGTATCATGAGCTGTATCAAAAAGCTGCAGAACGCTCAGGTAAACAGGAGGTTGAACGCATTGTTAACTATGCTTTCGCCAATCGAGGTGAGCTTGGAGATCGTGATTTTTCAACCAAAATCGTCTCTGAGCTGACGACGCTTTGTAAGGAAGAAGGGCCGCTGATTGTTCTATTTTATAGTCCGCCATTTTATCCTGCGGTTTCCTCAACGGAAGATCCGCATATCCAAACAACTTTAAAGAGGATTCAAATAGAGGCAAAAAAGAGTTATGGACTTGAAATAGAAGAAGTGAAATATTTCCCTGGATTGTCTGATTTAAGTTACTTACAGCTCGAAAAACAGGACGTAGGTCATTACACGACCAATATGCCGCTTTATCAAAAAGGCTATTCTTTACCGGAAGGAGAAAAGGGAGCACTTTACGTTCCAGTCATCAACGTGGGCCCATTAGGAAAGGACCCGCACAAATGGACAGAGCGGCTGCACATCCCGTTCTCATTCGGCATTTTGCCAGAATTACTAGAATCAGCGATTCATGCTTTGTTAGAGAAACATTGAGTATGTGTGAAAGCCCTATCGTGATAGGGCTTTTATTTTTAAATAGACGATCCATCGACTTAGATAGAGTATGATAAAGAATAAGACTTACATTTATTTGAAGGGAGATTGTGAGGATTGAATGGAAACTGGAAAATTAACAAAAACAGACATCATTACATCGCTTCAGGAAAGTAGCCGTGAACTAGAAAAGCTAGTGGAAATATGTGATGAGCACACACTAGATCAATCTTTGGGAGAGGGCAAGTGGTCGATCAAGCAAATCGCAGGGCATTTGTATGATACAGAAGAAGTCTGGTCAGAGCGGATAGAGCAGGCGATATCAGATGAACAGACGCCTTTTCAATCGTATGATCCTGAAATATATGTGAAGGAAAGAGGCTATGAAAGGTATAACGAACAGGAGATCAAAGCACTGTTCAAACGATTGAAAGAGAGAAGAAGCAAGACACTTCATCTATTAGAAAAGGATACATGGGAGCAATCGGGTGTGCATCCGGAAGAAGGGGTGATGACAGTGCAGATATTAGCTGAAACCATCGCTTTACATGAACAACATCATCTGGATCAAATCAAAGCCATCATGTCAAAGAGTGAACGATAGCAGTATGTAAAAAAGCACCTGTCATCAAAACAGGTGCTTTTCTCTATCATTTATACGTGCTTGCTGAAAACATTTCGTTTAATTCTGCTGCGCGTTTTGTTGCCGTTTTAACACAATCGACAACGGCTTCTTCAAATTGATAGGCAGCAAGTGTGTTCAGGCCGGCTTCTGTCGTTCCGCCTTCACTTGTGATTTCTTTGCGCAATTCAGCAGGTTCTTTACCGCTGCTTTGAAGCATGTTGGCGGCGCCCGCAATCATCTGGCAAATGAGTAACTTCGCTGTTGCTTGGTCCATCCCAAGTTCCGAGGCGCCTCGCTCCATTCCTTCAATCAAATGATAAATGAAGGCAGGGCCGCTTCCTGCAATAGCTGTAACAGCATTCAGCTGTGATTCATCCAATACCGTCACATGACCGATCGTTTCAAACAGCTCGATTGCTTTATTCTTTTGATCCTCTGTCACTTCTTGACTTACGGCAATGCCTGTTGCTGATTGCTGAATCGCCGCTGATGTATTTGGCATTGCGCGAACCACCGCAGTCTTCTCGCCAGCATAGTGCTGAATCGTTTCAATGGAGATGCCAGCTAAAATCGAAATGATCAACTGTCCTTGTAAATGAGGCCGCACATCAGATATCCCGCTTTCCGCATCTTTCGGTTTTAAAGCAAATACGAGAATATCCGCTTCTTCATAAATAAAAGAACGAGAGAAATCCGTTTTGACCCCATAACGCACCTTTAATTCTTCTAGACGTTTTTCATTCGTTTTGTTTGTGACAATAATATCTTCATTTGACATGATGCCGCTTTTTAATAAACCTTTTATCATCGACTCTGCCATCGAGCCTGCACCAATAAATCCAATTTTACTCATAAGCTGCTCCTCCTTGTAGAAAATAAAAAAACCTCTCGCCTGAAAAGGACGAAAGGTTTTTCGCGGTACCACCCTCAATTAGCATGCAGACATGCATACTCAGCTCTAGTCCCTTAACGCGGGAAACGTTTAGGTTTGCCTAACAGCTCAAAGGGCAGGTTCAGCAAATAAGAGGACGGTGAGGCCTTACAGCCGACGGACCTCACTCTCTTTCATCATTATTTTGCTTACTAATCCTTGTCATCGCGCATCTTATATTTGTTGTTCATTATGCAACGATGGACAAGTTTGTGTCAATAGGGACAGATAAAAAAATTGACCGCCTAAACCGCATGACAGTCTGCCTTTTGCAAGATACAATGAATAAAGAAGACAGAGTTACAATGAACCATGAGTCAAAAAGCAGGAGATGACATATAAAAGTGAAAGAAGACATCATTCAATTATCCATCCCTACACCGTTTGCTGTTGGGGATGTACATGCATATATATTAAAAGGAGAAGCCGTGACCTTAGTGGACTGCGGGCCGATGACAGAAGAGGCGGAGCACGCCTTTGTCGCGCAACTACAAGAGCATCGTTTATCGATAGACGATATTGATCAAGTGGTGTTGACCCATCATCATGCAGATCATGTCGGTCTTTTAAATCTGATGAAACCTCATGTCCGTGTGATCGGACACGAGTTAAATGAGCCGTATATTAGCCAGGACCCTGTGTTTAAAGAGCGTCAAATTGCTTTTATGGAACGCTTTTTTCAGCAGTTAGGTGTGCCGCTTCGTCAAGGTGAGTGTGAAAGAATCGTGAAGCAATCTTATACATATTCCTGTACTGCACATGTAGATGACGTCATCAAAGAAGGCGATCGGTTGAAAGAGCATGAACACTTCTTCGTGATGGAAACACCGGGACATGCACAATCTCATCTTTCCTTTCTAGATGAAACAACGGGCCATTTCATTGGTGGAGACCTGCTTTTGACGACCATTTCCTCAAACCCGTTAATGGAAGCGCCGTTTGAAGGGGAGGAACGTCAAAAATCGCTGCTTCAATATAAAGCATCACTCAATCGATTATTGCATCTGCCAATCAAGACGATTTATCCAGGACACGGTGAGCTCATTACCTCTCATCATGAATTGATCGAAGAAAGATTTAAGAAACAAGAGAAACGGGCAAATACGATGTATCAGCTGCTCAAACGAAAAGAAATGACTGCCTTTCATCTTTGCCGCAAGCTATTTCCAGTGCTGTATGAAGAGGCCTTATTTTTAACGATGTCGGAGACAGTTGGGCAGCTGGATGTCCTCTTAGAAGCCGGGCAAATTGAAGAAGTGCAAAAAGACGGAATTCTCTATTACAGGGCAAACTAAGGAGTGAAACGCATGGGGAGATTAACAGGAAAGAGGATATGGATTACAGGCGCATCTGGGGGCATTGGTGAAAAAATGGCGTACTTGGCAGCAGAAGAAGGCGCAGAAATCATTATTTCAGCAAGACGAATCGAAAAGCTGACGGGTGTAAAAGAAAAGATTATGAGTGCTGGCGGGGTGTGTCACATCGTGGAGTTAGATGTCAGTCACCTTGAGGACATTGATCGCGCATATCAAGAAGTGGGGGCTGTTGATATTTTGGTTAACAATGCCGGTTTTGGTGCGTTTGATCTCGTTGAAGATGCGTCCATTGAGGAAATGGTGTCGATGTTTGAAGTAAACGTGTTTGGCTTAATCGCCTGCACGAAAAAGGTCATTCCAGAGATGAAACAAAGAGGACATGGACATATTATCAATATTGCTTCTCAGGCAGGAAAGATTGCCACTCCGAAATCAGCCATTTATTCGGCATCAAAGCATGCCGTCCTTGGATTTTCAAACAGCCTTAGAATGGAGCTGGCAGACCTCGGCATTCACGTCACCACGGTGAATCCAGGACCGATCGCCACTGACTTTTTTACCATCGCCGATCGCAGCGGTGAATATGTGAAGAATGTTGAATTCATGATGCTTAGTGCGGACAAGGTGGCTGGGAAGGTCGTATCCGCTATGATGACGAAAAAAAGAGAGATTAATCTGCCTGGATGGATGAACGCTGGCAGTAAATTGTATCAATTATTCCCGTTTTTATTTGAAAAAGCAGCACGCAAAGCGATGATGAAAAAATAACAAAAAGAAACCGGTCGTGAGCTGGTTTCTTTTTTTGAGATAAGACGCCATTGTGACCGTCTTTTTATCTCCGCCTTGCTGCTTGCTGAAGCGGGTCCCACACACTGTTAAAAGGCGGGGCATAGCTAATATCTAAATCTTCAAGATCTGTTATGGTCAGCTGTTGGTAAAGGACAGTTGCCATCACATCGATCCGTTTATCTACACCGTTTCTTCCGATGATTTGGGCACCGAGCAAGGTGTAGTCATCACTTCTGTAAATCAGTTTGACTTTCATTTTCTGCGCATCTGGATAATATCCAGCGTGATCCGTACTGTCAATGGTGATGGTGGAATAAGGAATGTCAGCTGCTTGTGCTTCCTTTTCTGATAAGCCCGTTCGTCCTGCTGTCATGCTCATAAATTTCATCACTGCTGTTCCAGTCACGCCTTGAAACGCCCGGTTTGTTCCCGTCATATGAAAACCAGCGATTCTTCCTTGTTTATTCGCCGTTGTGCCGAGCGGAATATAATCTAGTGATTGTTTGATGCGGTGATAAGTTGCTGCGCAATCCCCGGCAGCATAGATGTCTTTTACATTGGTTTGCATGTATTCGTTTACAACAATGGCGCCATTTGGAAGACGCTTGATTCCTGTTTTGTCTAAAAAGGATGTTTGCGGTGTGACGCCGATGGCCATGATGACCATATCCGTTTTAATGGTTTGTTTGTCTGTTTGAACAGCTGTTACATGTGACTCGCCCTCTAATGTCTGCACGGTTTCCCCAAGTGTCACGTGAATACCTTGGGCATCCGCCTCTTCTTTCAGATGCTTTGCCATATCGGGGTCAAAGCCCGGACCTAGTGTTGAACCCCGCTGAATGATATGTACTTTTTTTCCCAGCTTTTTTAAATTTTCAGCCATTTCTAAGCCGATATACCCGCCGCCAATAATGGTGACATGTGTGATATTTTGTTTTAAATGGTCTAAAATGGACAGCGCATGCGGAATGGTTTTTAATACGTGTACGCCTTCTAGCGGCTGATTGTCTAAACCCAGTGTGACGGGGCTTGCTCCTGTCGCAATTAAGAGGCGGTCATAGCTTTCGATAAATGGTTCTTTTGTTTTCGTATGATGACCTGACACCGTTTTTTGCTTTGGGTCAATGGAGGTCACGTCGTGTAAGCATCTAGCATCAATTCCATATTTGTCGCGAAAGGTTTCAGTGCTGCGTGCAATCAGCTTGCTGTGATGATCAATGAGACCGCCGATCAAGTAGGGAAGGCCGCACTGTCCATATGAGAAAATCTCTCCTTTTTCAAAAGCGACAATATGTGCCTCTGGATCCTCTCTATATATTTGCATAGCACAGCTCATTCCTGCTGCATCTCCGCCAATCATCACATATTTCATTTGGTGTGCTCCCTTCTATCTATCGAACTGAATACTCTTATTTACCCTCATTTTCCTTTTTTTAATGCTTTTTTTCGCAAAAGAAGCAAACTTTAGTTGAAAAATAAAGACAGCGCCTTCATTTTAAGCTACAATCGGATTATCGTCTTTTTGGTTACGAGTTTAGTGAAGATTGGTGGGAAAGACTTTGAGTGACACGCGACTAGATTTTAATACTTTATATACACGCCATACAAGAGAGGCTTGGTCTGCTCTTGGGGAATATATGCCGGTATCTGTTTCAGAAGAGGAAGCGAGAGCACTTCAAGGATTAAATGACTATTTATCGCTTGAAGAAGTTCAAGATATTTACATACCACTTATTCGTTTTCTGACATTGCATGTCTTTGCAGAAAAACAAAAAAATCAGCATGTGAATGCCTTTTTAAACTACCCGCATCATGCGAAAATCCCTTTTTTAATTGGGATTGCTGGAAGTGTGGCTGTCGGGAAAAGTACAACGGCTCGTATCATTGAAACGCTTTTATCGAGGCTTGGAGATGGGCTGAAAGTGAGTCTTGTGACAACAGATGGCTTTTTGTATCCTCAAAAAGAATTAAAGGATCGAGGACTCATGGAAAAGAAAGGCTTCCCGGAAAGCTATGATGTCAAAGCCTTGTTGTCTTTTTTAAACGAATTAAAATCGGGCAAACAAACTGTTCATGCCCCGGTATATTCGCATCTGACCTATGACCGGCTTGAAGGGGTGTATGAAACAGTGGAGGATGCCGATATTGTCATCATTGAAGGAATCAATGTGCTGCAATCCCCAGCGCTGGATGATCTGAAGGATGAACCGCGTGTGTTTGTATCAGATTTCTTTGATTTTTCGATTTATGTAGATGCTGCTGAAACGCAAATTCAATCATGGTATAAAGAACGGTTCCGTTTGCTAAGGGAAACAGCTTTCCAAGACCCTGAATCCTTCTTTCATCAATACAAAGATTTGACGAATGAAGAGGCAGATCACATGGCAAGCACGATTTGGAATACCGTCAATCGCCCTAATTTATATCAAAATATTTTACCGACAAAATATCGAGCCGATCTCATTTTGAAAAAAGGTGATCAGCATAAGGTGGAAGAGATTGCTATCCGCCGAGTATAAAGGAAAACCGCTCAAACGAGAGCGGTTTTTTTAATGATCTCCACTGACTTTAACAGCGACCGCAGCTGCGGATCGCTTTTTCAGGCGGTAGTATCCAATGAGTAAGAACGGGACACCTGCGATGGTGACCATCGACAAGACTGAAAAAATGGAGAAGGGATGGGCTGCGCCAAAATAGTCAATGCACAGTCCGCCGACAAATGGTCCGATGACGCTGCCGAGCTGAGAAAATCCCATCGCACCAAAGTACGATCCCTTTACTTCTGGCTTTGCCACATTGTCTACAAAAAGATCCATCATCGCAAACAGCAGAACCTCTCCAATTGTAAACACGACAATGATGAAAGCAAGCATGCCGAGACTCTGTGAAAAAGCAATAGCAAACAAACTGCCGGCAAGAAGAATATTCCCAGTGGTCAGCGACAAAATGGTGGAGTAGCGCTTGGCGATCATGATGAGCGGATATTGTACGACAATGACAACAACTGCATTTAAAGATAAAAGGTATCCAAACAGTTTCGGACCATCCTCAATCATAGGTGAAGCGGATAAATATTGAGGCAGCGTTGAGCTCAAATGCGAATACCCGAACGAACATAAGGTCACGCCGATGAGGATAATGCTAAAGACCGTATCTTTTTGGATAATGGAAAGGGCTTTTTTGACACCAATTTGTTTCGTGCTTTCTGGAGCAGCAACTGGATGTTTCTGAAATTGCCAGACCAGCGTTAATCCGTATAACAAGTAAATGAAGGCAGCAACGAGAAATGGGAACGTTGTTTTCGATGACCCGAGATATAAGCCAAGCAGAGGACCGAAGATGACCCCTATGTTAATGGCTGTATACCGTAAATTAAACACAAACAACCGAATACTTGATGGGGTGACATCAGATAAGAGCGCCTTAGATGTTGGTTCAAACAGTGCCCGGCACAGTCCGTTTAAAGCGTTCATGATAAAGAAGACCCAAATGGCATCTGCAAATGCAAAGCCAACAAAGACAAGTGACCAACCGAAGATCGATAGAAGCATGACCTTTTTTCTGCCGATACGATCAGAAATATATCCGCCGTAAAAACTCGCAACGATCCCAATCAGAGAGCTAACGGCAATGATTAATCCAGCAGAAGACGCTGAGGCGCCTTTGACTTGTGTCAAATAAACGGCCAAAAAAGGAATGCTCATGGACGTCGCCATTCGGCCAAATATGGTGCCGATGATGATCGTCCAACTAAGCGGATGTAACGTACGTAAGTTATTTTTCATGCTGTTTCTCCCCTGAGTTTGTAAGATGTTCCAATCATACATGAAAAATTGTGCAAATTAAATACACAATTTGATGGAGGAGACATCTGCCATATGGCAAAGAAGCAAGATTGGCTCGCCATTTGGAGGTTTGCTTTTTGCTGCCAGTGCTTCTATGTCACTGATTTGCGCGGTCATTTGGCGAAAATTTAATCAAGGTCGATCGCGATGATTTGCTGCAAGGACAGGTTGAGAACATCCTCATCATTGACGATTTTTATGCGCTGCGTTTCATAATGAATGGCTTTTACCCAGCCCCAAAACTGCTCTTTCATACCTGCTGCGGCATATGTCACGTAAATCGCTTGATCCTCGGTAATCGACTGTGTGATCAAAAAATTCATTTCCTCCAGTTGATCGGTGCTCAGCGGGGGAGGGGTGTACTCTTTTTTCTTCCGTTTTTGAGCAAGCAGCTGCTCCCGGTGCTCTGGAAGCATCATTCGGCTTGATTCCCACATGAGGTTGTATCCAGGTGTTAATTTATTGGGATTCATGGCTGTTCGCCTCCGTTATTTGTAATGTCCGCCAATTTTTTCGGCGCGGTGATACGCCTGCCCTGCGCTTGTCAGTGACGAAGCGTGCAGCAGGGCAGCAGGTCCATACTTCATGTGGATCGCATCAAATACTTTGCTGAGTTTGTCTTTTTGAACATGGTGATCAAATAAAGTCAGCTGATATTGGCTGTCAGACTGCAGCTGTGAGAGAGTAATACCCACACTGCGAATGGGCTGGCCATCCCAGTGCTGCTTGCATAGCTGAATGGCTGCGTCTGCAATATCTGTCCCGTACTGTGTAGGTGAATGAAGCTTGATTTGTCTATGAAATCCAGTCGGATGAGAAAAATCAGCGCCTCTCACGCCAACAGACACTGTTTGCCCAAGATAATGCTTAAAGCGTGCACGTCTTGCCACTTCTTCACTCAATTCAAGAAGAGCGACTTTGATATCCTCAAAAGACGCATAATCATGGGGAAGAGTCATATGATGTCCAACCGCTTTTTGCTGATCATGTGTGTGAATGGTGACCGGAGAGGGATCATGCCCTAAAGCTGTTCGCTGCAAAAGCTCTCCGTTGATTCCCCAGCGTTTTTTAAGCCGGTCTAACGGATAAGCAGCAAGCGTCCCAATGGTACTGATGCCCATTCGTTTTAAATGGTGCTCCATTCGTTTGCCGACGCCAAATAATTTTCCAATCGGAAGCGGCCATAAATCAGCCGCAACACTGTCTGTACGAAGTTCATAGATACCAGATGTGTTTTTTTTAGCAAAATGGTCACAGGCCATTTTAGCGAGCACTTTATTAGGACCGATGCCAACACGTGCGTAAATGCCAGTCTGGTTCATAATGGTTGTTTGTATATTTTGAGCGATCTCGCGGGGAGAACCGAGTAGTGTCAGACTGCCTGTAATATCAAGAAATTGTTCATCAATTGAATACGGTTCGACAAGATCTGTGTATTGTTCGAGCAGCTCTGTTATCATGACAGAGATATCAAGATAGCGCTGCATACGGGGGCGTACGACGACAGCTTCGGGGCATTTCTCCTGCGCTTCCCATAATCTTGATGCATTTTGTACGCCTCGTTTTTTAGCGAGCGGGCAGGCGGCAAGTACGACCCCGCTCCGCCGCTCAGGATCTCCAGAGACGATGAGCGGCACATCCTTCAAGTGGGGAGCCTCCACTTTTTCGACTGACGCATAAAACGATTGCATATCCACAAGCAGAATGGCTCGTTCATTCATTATTTTCACCTCTTAGAACATATGTTCCGTTTATATTGTAACCGTCAGGAGGCGAAATTGATACTGGTAAATCATTCAAAGAAAAGAGTGTAAATCCATACAAAAAAGACGAAGTGTCTTCCACTTCGTCTCATTTGATGCAACATTATTTTAAGCATGTGCCAAGTTGTGAGATGTTTGGAGCGGCTCAGAACGCAAACGATAGGCCGTCAGTTTTTTCTTAGGCTTATGTGTAAACTGCCGCACCACATCCACGTGGTCATCGTAATGATACAGATAAAGGGTCACATCATGTTTGCCAAGCTTTGTTTGCATGGTAAGCGGCGCAGGCCCTTCCTGCGGATGAAGAAAACGCTCTTCATCACCAGGATAAATATAATAGCGTTCAATAAAGATCGCATCATTAAAATGTTGAATAATTTCAGATACTTGCTGATCATTGAGCGGACGATCTTCAAACATGATCGTTGTTTGATCACTTGTTACTTTTGCATGCACCGCATAACGACTAAAAAGGCGTTCCACAACACCAGAAGGCAGCGAAGTGACAAGAAGCTTTAAAAGACTAAACACAACAAGTGAAGTAACAATCCAAACCAATATCATCATCTCCAATAAACATTTGTTACATTTCCTATATGAACCATCTTAACATACCAAAAGAATGAAACTTTCGCACAAAAAGTGAACTTTTTGAAATAAGTGTGAAGATTTAAAAGGAGATGACGGCGAAAGAACGAAGAATCAACAAAGCTGAAAGGAAAAAAGGCCGACACGTGATCTTTACAAACAATTAATCGAACAGGTAGACTATTGAAACAACAGTTTTTTAAAAAAAAGAGAGCGGTAAGCCAAAAATGAAAAGGGGCGAGGTCATCATGATACGTCAAGTGAAGCCGTCAGATTTTTACGCCGTCACATCCGTCATCCAAAGCTGGTGGGGAGGCAGAGATTTGCGCGCAAAATTGCCGAAGCTATTTTTTGAACATTTTCAGCAAACAAGTTTTGTCGTCGTTGAAAAAGGTGAACTGATTGGCTTTTTAGTCGGTTTTTTATCGCAATCTCATTCAGATGAAGCGTATATTCATTTTGTAGGTGTACATCCAGACCATCGGAAATTAAAGATAGGAAAAATCCTATATCAAGCCTTTTATGATGTGGCAAAACAGGAAGGAAGAACAACCATTAAAGCGGTAACAGCACCTGTAAATAAAGTATCGATTGCCTATCATGCAAAATTGGGCTTTCAAATTGAAAAAGGGGACAAAACTGTAGAAGGAATCTCCGTGTTTTCAGACTATGATGGAATAAATGAAGATCGTGTTTTATTTGTGAAAAAATTAGAGGCAATGCAATGATTGTCAATTTAGATCAAACAATAAGTGATGTAGCAAAGCAGATCTTACATATTCAACTAGCTGCATACCAACAAGAAGCTGAACAAATTGGCTATGCCGATCTCCCACCATTAAAAGAGACCATTCAAGATGTAATGAAAGCAAAAGAGCAATTTATTGGTTTTGAGCAAAAGGGAATCTTACTAGGCGTTGCCTCTTATGAAGAGCAGAAAGATTATTTGATCATTAGTCGATTGGCTGTACATCCAAAAGCGCTAAAGCAGGGTATTGGAACAAGACTTATGTCCACAATTATGGAGAAAAATGTCCCTATAGAACTGACCACAGGGCAAAAAAACACCCCTGCAAAAAGGCTATACGAAAAGTTAGGATTTCTTGAAACAGATGTGATTCATGTTGCAAAAGAGCTCACCTTATCAAAAATGAAATGGAGACCAAGGCGAAAGGTTGAGGTTGTCGAATTCAAAAAAGAGTGGCATGAAGAATTCCATCAAGAAAAGCAGCAACTCAAGCAAATCATTCAAAAGAACTGGATAGAAGGACATCATATTGGTAGTACGTCAGTTGAAGGGCTTGTTGCCAAACCAATTATTGATATCTTAATAGAAGTAAGTCATATAAAAGAGATCGATAAAAAAAGAGAGAGCTTTGAACATCTTGGATATCAAGCGCTAGGTGAAAATGGCATAAAAGGGAGACGTTTTTTTCAAAAGGGTGGCTTGAATCGTACGCATCATGTCCATGTTTATGAGAGAAATCACCCTGATGTGAAAAGGCATTTATTGTTTCGAGATTACTTAAGGGCCCATTCAGAACGAGCTGTAGCGTATGCGTCTGTCAAGGAACAATTAGCAAATCAGTATCCGGAAGATATACAAAGCTATATGGCAGGAAAGAATGAAATCATAAAAGAAATAGAAAATGAGGCATATCACTGGGATAGAGAAGGAAGAGAGGAAGCTCTTAAATAAGCTACCTCTTTTCCTCGTTAATTAGGAAGCTGAACATTGCCTTTTACAATATAGGCCTGTGAAGCAGCAGTAGATGGAAGAGCGGGTAATTTATCCTTTACTATGACCCCGCGGATATCTGTGATTCGAACAGGAAGAGATTTAGACCCCATATTAAATCCAAGGAAATGGTTGTAGTCTGTTTTTTCCATGTTCACCCATTGTCCATCTTTGTAATATTCCATTTTCATAATCGGATATTTATGATTGCGCACTTGAATCGCAGCCCACCACTCACTGCTGCCTTCTTTTATTCTGTAAGCTACATTTCCGCTAATCGGTGCTTTTACAATTTTCCAACTAATTGGGATTTTTCCATCTGCCATATTACCGATTTTGGCAAAGGCATTAGGAGAAAGATCAAGAGCTCCTTTTGCTCCTTCTGGATATTTATCGGTTACATACACAACGGTTTTTCCTTTTGGACCCTTTACTTCAAGGTAAGCACCTGCAAGTGCCGCATTTATCCCTTTATAGTTATAGTCATGAGGATTTAAAGCCGTAATTTTCATGTCAGATGGAATAGGATCTAATAATGCGGCGCCCCCTGAGTAACCAGATCCCGTATAAGTCGCATAGCTTTCTCGTACTTCATCAAGGACAGATGCCGCTTTCATGTTTGGCACAGCGAAACTCAACATAAATATCAGTGCCCCGATGAAGCAGAGAGATAATCTTTTTTTCACGATCTAAAACCTCCTGTTTATTCTTTTAAAATTGGTAGCGTCATAAGTATAATTCTAAAAAACAAGAAGCGAAAAGAGCCAATAGATAGATATAATCCTAGTGAGAAGAGCGTGTATTTCAAAGAATATGACTTTCGGATTTAGTCGTGTGTCATGTTTTATGGTGTTTTATGTGTTACAATGTAAGCATCAATTTAAAAAGGATGTTCGCCATGTATATTCACATCACAGAACTGGCTAAAACATATATAGAAAAACAGCAAATAGGAAACGAAACTAAGGAATTACTGCTTCGCTACGATTCAGAAGGTTGTGGCTGTGCAGTGAGTGGCGTACCAATGCTTTGGTTAACAAGTGAAAGAACAGGTGAATCGGAACAACTGAATAATAGCCAACATTTAAAACTATATATACACATTGCACAGAAGGTATTTTTTGATGAGGAAATGACCATCGATTTTAATGAAAAAGCCAATACATTGATGCTGAAAAGTCCTCAGCAAATACTCAGTCCAAGAATGGGCATACTTGTAAAGTAAGGTGGAAACGTAGTGGATCAGAAGCTTAGAGTGATACAAAACACGGCACAAAATAAAACATGGGTGTCGTTTTTAAATAACAATCATCCCTATACCCTTTTGCACTGGTCAATAGGTGGAATGGATTCGGTGAAAAAGGACGTTTGGCTTCTTCAAGATGAAGTCACATTTGAAACGGAAGAATTTCCAACGCTCGAATTAGCTGTCAATTGGATCAAAGAGAATATGGAACAGGTAACAGATGTATTATAAAAGCCCTTTTTTGACAAAAGGGTTTTTTTCGTGCCTTCATCATCTCATCAAACAGCAGGGATGTCTAATCTGAAAAATGATCTTTTAAAACGCAAAAAAACCGTTTTATAACAACCAATTCGACAAAATGAGAAAAACAGAAATGAAAAAATCGTGGTTATAAATGCCGAAAAATAGGCAATGAAAGCGTTTATTGCGGGATACCGAAAACTTTGCGAAAAATGACATTTCATATTTCTTCCATTCGAGGGAATGTGATAGAATACAACATGTATCGTATATGAGAAGGGAGGTGCTAAAGTGAATTGAAGCTCAAGCTGTCATCGCCTCAGGTTGGAATCAAAATAAACGAATGGTATAGGCAGATTTGCGGATTTCATGTCATGAAAGCAGAGAAGCTGAAGGCCGAGATCGAGCAGGAAATTCTGGAGATGGAACAGGATCAAAACTTGTTGCTGTTTTACCAGCTGATGGATTTTCGCCATAAGGTGATGCTTGAATATTTTGAACCGGCAAAGAAAGCCTCAAATGATGAAGAAATTAAGAACCTGCTAGAAACGATCGAACATTCGCAAACGAAATTAACGGACATGCTTGAATACTATGTTCATTTTTTCACAGGAATGTTTGAGTTTGAACAGCAAAACTATTTAAGTGCCATTGCTTATTACCGTTCAGCAGAAAAAAAGCTCAATCTCATATCAGATGATATAGAAAGAGCAGAATTTTACTTTAAATTAGCTGAAATATACTACCACATGAAACAAACCCACTTTTCGATGCACTATGCCTTGCAAGCGTTAGATACGTACTCTGCCTACAGAACGTACACGCTGAGAATCATCCACTGTGAATTTGTCATCGGTGCAAACTATGATGATTTGAAATGCTATGAACATGCATTGCCCTACTTTAAAAATGCTCTAAATCGAGCACGCTCAATTGGAAACCCTCGAGTCATAGGTTCGGCCCTTTTCAACTTAGGTAACTGTTATTACCAAATGAACGATCTTGCGGAAGCAAGCCGTTATCTGAAAGACTCTCTTGAAGTGTTTGAAAAGGAGAATTTAACCCATCTTAATCGCTCTCTAGACCCACTATTTATGCTGACCCAAATCCTGTTTAAACAAAAACAAATAGAAGAGTCGTTAACCCTCTATCAACAAGGTATTATGAAAGCCTGTGAATTAGAAGATGAAATTTACATCTGCAAATTTCAGTTCTTAAAAGCATTATACGTTGATGCAGAAATAACGATCATAGACGATACATTAGACCTGCTCGAGGACAAGCGCTTATACCCAGATATTGAGGAATTGGCACTTGATGCGGCTCATTATTACAATGAGCTTGGACTGTATGAAGCATCTACACGGTTTTACGAAAGGAAGATTCAAGCCATATCAAAAATTCAAAATGGGGGTCATTTATATGAAAACGAGTTTGATAGTTCTTTTATTGGCAGCAACTGCAGGATTATCGGTCATGAGTCAGCAGCAATCGGAAGAGAGTCATATGGAGCTGGCGGGCAGACATCATACAACAGTGGTGACTATCGCATAAGTTAGCTCAAAAAGAGGAGACGAACCGCTGTTCATTCTCCTCTTTTATCTTCATTCGATTCAAATTGTTGAAGAAATCCTTGAACTTCTTGTTCATAAGCTGCCTTATTTTCGCTAAAAGACATCGCATGTGCCCCGTGCGGCGCTATAAATAGCTGTTTATCACCTTTTTTTCGAGCATATAGCTGCTGACTCTGCTCGCATGGAATATAGTCATCATGAAGACTATGGATAAAAAGCACAGGTTCTTTCACCTGATCGATCACATCCAGCGGTGAAACTTGCCGAATGCTGTATCCATCCCGCCATTTTAACACTCGATCACTTAGTGGAAGAATCCATTGCCCTGAAAGACGAAAATCTGTTTTTAATCGATAGAGAAGCTGATCCTCAAAAGAAGCAAAAGGACAGTCAGCTATGTAAAAATTGGCGCTTGCTTCCGGATTTGCAGCATATAACAAAGTCGTGACTGCACCCATTGATTCTCCATGTATGCCGATAATGGCATTTTCCCCGAGTCTTTGTCTGAGCCACTTCGCGACCTGCGCTAAATCTTCTTTTTCGTAGTATCCATAACTCGTGGTTTTCCCGCCGCTCATTCCATGTCTTCTATGATCATAAAGCATCACATTCCATCCGAGCTTTTGGAATAATTTCATATACTTAACGGAATTAATCAAACTGACTGTGACGCCATGACAAAGTACAATGGTGCGTGTTGTATGTGGATGCGGCACAAAATAGCCATGAAGATCATAACCAAATGCTGAAGGAATACACACTTTCTCTTTTTTAAGCTGTTGAAACTCTTCGTGATGATAGTGTCCTTCATCTGATTCTCTTTTGATGAGCTCTTCATCTGTTAATTTTCGAATATACATCATTTTATTGGTGAAAAAAATGCCGATTGCAGCGAGCGGACATAATATCAAGGCAAGTATAGCGATCCATTTCTTCATCCAGCTGATTCTTCCTTTCCGAAGTTTTTCCTATGACGATCATACCACATGTTGGGAGATTGGCGTGACTCTTGCTCAGCAAATAAAACGGATGATACACTTAGGGCAAAAGGAGAGAGGCACAATGAAAAAGACCAATCAAGATCAAGCGAAATTAAAGGACGGCATAAACGAGGATCTCAAACAGCAGCTCCTTCAAATGAAGCAGAACCTTGCCGCCGAGACAGAAAAAAGAGAAGAACAAAAACGACAAGACCTCCTTCGGCAGCAGAAAGAAAAAGAAAAAAATAAAAGCTTCTCCGAGCTGCTAGATGAAAGTCATTTGGACTGGAGAAAATATAAAAGCTAAAAAAAGGGAGCTCTGATGCTTCCTTTTTTTCATGTCATCATTGAGATTGAGCAACAGAAATGAACTTGTTCAAAACATAGGTGCTTTGAGAGCAGACTCTTCTGACTCCTTCGAATTTCACTTCATTTCAGCTTCGTGACAATATGATTTAAAACTAAATCCCATCACCTATTTTATACGTGATCAAAATAGAAGAAACGGGAGTATTGATTTATTAAAATTCCTTTTTATTACAAATATAGTAATTAAGACCCTTTAAATAGAGGAGCATTCTTCTTATAATGAAGATGCATTGAAAAATTTGGAAATGGAGATGATTCACATGAAATTGAGAAGAACAATGACTGGAGTTGCTTTATCTTTAGGATTGCTTTTACCTGTTTCTGGACAAGCTCTTGCTACAAATGATTCAACGGAAGCGGATTTGCGTACAAAGGCTACTTCAATTGTAGATTGTTCTGTAACTCCTTTTAAAGGCGCAAGTAATCGATTATGTATGTATTCGGATAATGGTTCTTTTGCAAATAGTTTCAGTCGTTTTGGTACGACATTTTATCTTAAAGGCAAATCTGGAAATTATGCATATTATGAAAGTGCAAGATAAGACAACGGAGCTTTTAGTCCCTTCAGGCTGTCGAGAAAATCTCGACAGTTTTTTTGAAGGTTTAAACACACCGTATATTGAATGAACTCCAAGTGAAAAACACCATATATCGTTTATCGAACAGTTCAAAAGACAAAAATGAGGGTTTTGTGGACATCTTGTCTTAAAAACCCTCACTTTCTCTTCAAGCTGACGGGGCTTTTAGCCCCTTCTCTCTTTTTAAGAGAGAAAAAATCCACTTTTTCGGTGAACTGATCGAAGAAATGATAGATACTACAATCAGTTCCAGAAAAAATGTGCATAAACGAAGCTGTGCAGCAAGGCTTCTCCACTGCCTGTTGAACATGAAAAAGAGTTCATACATACGATAAAATAAAAAATTGTAGAAAAACATAAGTTTCTCTACAATCCAAGAGATCACATGATGTGATCTCTTTTTATCTTATTTAAACCGGTGCGCCTCATACACAGATGGTTTTGTATAGTAAGTCAATGCTTTTACTTCTTGGTCACTTAAAGAACGTGCATTTGCCGCTGCAACATTTTCTTTTAACTGTTCCACCGAGCTTGCGCCAAATACAACGGAACTGACCGCAGAATGCTTAAGCAAATATTGAATGGACAGCTCTGTGAGTGATAGGTCATAAGCGACTTTCTTTAAAGAAGGAATGACCTGCTGGAGATCGTCAAATGAATATTGAAGATAGCCGTTTTTTTGAATCGCTGCACTTGCTTGCGAAAGTGGTTTTTCAGTTAAAAGCCCTTTTGCTAAAGGTCCTCTTGCGACGACACTAATGCCTTGTTCTTCAAGAAGAGAGAACCATTCCTCTGGACGGCGGTCGAGTAAACTATATTGCATCATCACACTGACGATGTTCGATTTTTTGGCGTATTCTTTAATGACGTTTGGACGGATAGAAGAGATGCCATAATAGCGAATAACGCCTTCTTCCACTAATTCTTCAAAAGCCTCAATCGTTTCATCGATAGGATCATCTATCGTGCCTCCGTGCAGTTGGTATAAATCAATATAATCTGTTTGCAGCCGCTTGAGGCTTTGTTTCACGGCCTTTTTTATGTACGCCTTTGAAGGGTCCCAGTCCCAGCCAGATTTGCCTTTTTCAAAGCGGTTGCCGCCTTTTGTGGCCAAAATCAAATCTTGCCGCCTGTTTTTAATAGCCTCCCCGACAATTTCTTCATTTGTCCCAAAATCATATAAATCGGCTGTATCCAAATAATTAATTCCAAGGTCTATAGCCTCATCTAATAAAGAGAGCGCTTTTCCTTTTTCCGTTCCAAGGGACATACATCCTAGTGCTGCCTCACTCACCAAAAGATCCGAGGTACCAATTCGTCTTTTTTTCAATTCCATCACACTCCTATCCCTTCACATTAAGTGAAAAAAATCTGGAATTCAAGCTAGGTGATTTCAAGTGGCGCATTGAAGCAAGCGTTCGCATTTCGCTTCTCCTAAATCATCTATGTTAAAATGAATGAAGTAAAAAGTGAAAGTAGAACGAGGAGCTGACAAAATTGAAGGACTTTGAAGAAAAAACATTATCGACTAAAGAATTATATAATGGAAAAATCATTGATTTGGTTCTTGAAGATGTAGAATTGCCAAACGGAAAACAAGGCAAACGCGAAATCATCAAACATCCTGGTGCAGTAGCCGTCATTGCTCGTACAGACGAAAATAAAATCATCTTGGTCAAGCAATACCGTAAAGCACTAGAGAGAGCCATCGTTGAAATTCCGGCTGGAAAATTAGAGCCAGGAGAAGAGCCGGCACATACAGCACTGCGAGAATTAGAAGAAGAAACAGGGTACACCACTCAGCAGCTCCAAAAGCTGACGGCCTTTTATACATCACCTGGTTTCGCAGATGAAATCGTCCACATTTATCTTGCAGATCAGCTGGTTCCGCTTGAAGAAAAAAGAGAGCTGGATGAAGATGAATTTGTTGAAGTGATGGAAGTTTCATTAGAAGAAGCCTTGCACCTCATTGAAAAGCAGCACATTTATGATGCAAAAACAGCCTATGCCATTCAGTACTTACAATTGCAAGAGGTACTTAAGTCAACAAAATGAGGGAGTTTTTTGCAGACATCCATATTCATATTGGCAGAACCAGAACAGGCAGAGCTGTTAAAATTACAGGTGCAAGGTCACTGACAATTGACCAAATTCTCATTGAAGCAACGCAAAGTAAAGGGATGGGGATGATTGGTGTGATTGATGCACAATCTCCAGAAGTCCTAGAAGAATTAATAGAGGGTGTAGAGGAAGGCAAGTACACTGAACTAAATGATGGCGGTCTATCATTTGGACAGACCGTGCTGCTTTTAGGCAGTGAATTAGAAATTAACGATAACCATTCAAAAGGTCCAATTCACGTGCTTGCATTTATGCCCACACTTCACAAAATGTCTGAGTTCTCCGCATGGCTCGCGCTTCATATGAAAAATGTGCATTTGAGTTCACAGCGCCTCTATGTTGATGGGAAAACACTTCAGCGCAAGGTCAAGGAGCTAGGAGGCTTGTTTATTCCTGCTCATATTTTCACGCCGCATAAAAGCTTATTTGGCAAAGGAGTCAACACGTCTTTAACGGAAGTATTCGACCCAGACCTCATTGATGCTGTTGAACTAGGTCTTAGCTGCGATACGTCAATGGCGTCCCAAATAAGTGAGCTGAACCGTTATCCCTTTTTAACGAATTCAGACGCTCATTCTTTAGGGAAAATTGCGCGAGAATATACAAAAATCCGAATGGATCATGCCTCTTTTGCCGAATTCAAACTAGCCCTTGAAGGGAAAGAGGGCAGAGCCATTACAGGAAATTATGGACTCGCTCCGCGGCTTGGGAAGTACTATCATACAACCTGCGAGAAGTGCGGAGTAAGACCTCGCGCGCTAGATCAAGAAAAGTGCCACGCATGCGGACATACCCGGATGACAAAAGGGGTGAGTGAGCGTTTAAAGGAGCTTGCTGACCAAGAAAGTGACAAAGGAACAAGACCTCCTTATGTTCATCAGCTCCCGCTTCAATTTATTCCGGGTGTCGGAGCCAAAACGCTGGAGAAGCTAAAAGCCGTGTTTCACACAGAGATGAATATCCTTCATCAAGCAACAGAACAAGAACTAAAAGCTATCCTGCCAGAAAAAACAGCCAATTACATCATCAAAGCAAGAAAAGGTGAAGTCGAACTGATCGCTGGCGGGGGCGGAGTGTACGGTAAGGTGGATATCAATCATGAATCAAGTTAACTGGACATGTCAAACGTTTGACCAATTAACAAAAGAGGATCTTTACCTAATTTTAATGGAAAGAGTCAATGTGTTTGTTGTTGAACAAACATGCCCTTACCCTGAAATTGATCACCGGGACCAAGAAGCGCTTCATCTGTCTGCAAAAGAGGACGGCACGATTGTGGCTTATTGCCGAATTTTTCAAAGCGGAATCATGTACGAAGAGGCGTCCATTGGCCGCGTTCTTGTGACGCAGGCAGGCCGAAAAAAAGGCTATGGAAAAATGCTGCTC
This sequence comes from Bacillus sp. NMCC4, assembly GCF_002998555.1. NCBI lineage: Bacteria > Bacillati > Bacillota > Bacilli > Caryophanales > Bacillaceae > Bacillus > Bacillus sp. NMCC4. Next base: position 159,614 of record NZ_PVRA01000003.1, read on the forward strand.
AGCAAGGCTTTGGAAAAGCTGAGTGAATTAGGTGAAACAAGTGTCAAAATTCAGGCGCAGGCCTACTTGAAGTCGTTTTACGAATCATTTGGTTTTAAGGCCGTTTCAGATTGTTATGATGAAGATGGGATTCCTCATCTTGATATGGTGAAAACAGAAAGATAGGCGTGTATACGTCTATCTTTTTTATGTCACATCGTGTATCATAACGTCAACGAAAGGGGTTTTGCCAAATGGGAAAAAGCAATGCAAAGAAAAAACGAGAACATATTGAAAGGCAGCACAGCCGAAACCCGGAACTGTCGAGAGGAAACATGCCGCATTTTAGCACACATGAAAGAAAGACAAAAACAAAACAAGAAGCCTTGCAGCACATGATGAAAAAACATAAAAGAAGGAATGCTTATGATCACTTTCAAGAGGATCATAAGCATTTTTATTTTGCTTTTTTGTGACAACTAGTTCAAATAAATGGAAAAATTTTAAAAAATAGGACAAACGGTCGTTTCTTTTTGTCTGAAAATGTAGTTAAATGACAAAAAGATGAAAGGGAGAGTGAGTATTGTGAACGTCAAGTCAATTGGAGCAAGGCTTTGTATGGCAAGTATGATGCTGGCATCGGTCACGTTCGGCGCCTCACATATTTCTGCAAAGGAGCAAGCAAAAAAAGAGTACATGATCGGCTTTTCTTCTTCCGTTCAAGATCATACACAAAAACAGCTTGTCGAAGAAGCTGGTGGGCATGTAAAAGAATCCATAGAGCAAATAGATATGATGAAAGTTTCCTTGAATGAGGCATCGAAAGAGAAACTGAATCAGGCAAAAGAAGTGACCTTCATTGAGGAAGACCAAAAGGCAAAAACAAGCGGTCAAACGATCCCATATGGCATCAAAAGCATCAAAGCACAAAAGGTACATAAACGGGGATACGCCGGACAGAATGTCAAAGTAGCCGTTCTTGACAGCGGCATCGATGGCAAACATGAAGATTTACATGTCACCGGCGGAGTCAGCTTTGTTCCAACAAAGTCAGATCCGCTTGTTGACCCGCATGAACACGGAACGCATGTGGCAGGCACAATTGCAGCGTTAGATAATAAGGTAGGTGTCGTTGGTGTTGCGCCAAAGGCTTCTATCTATGCGGTCAAGGTGGCAGATGAAAATGGTGACGGCTACTATAGCTGGATCATTAAAGGAATTGAATGGGCCATTGAGAATGACATGGATGTCATCAATATTAGTATGGGAGGAGCAAGTGAATCTGAAGCGCTGAAAGAAGCGGTAGATCGAGCATATGGCAAAGGGATTCTCATTGTGGCTTCTGCTGGGAATGCAGGAAGTTATGGCTCTCTCAACACGGTTGACTATCCAGCTAAGTACGCCTCAGTGATGGCGGTTGCCTCTGTTGACGAAAGAAAACAAAGAGCCTTTGATTCATCTGTCGGCGAAGAAGTGGAAGTCTCAGCACCGGGCGTTTCAACGCTCAGCACCATTCCTCATAATGAATATGGCTATAAGAGTGGAACATCCATGGCATCACCGCATGTAGCGGGCGCTGCGGCTGTCATTCTATCAAAACATCCGAATTTGACAAACGATGAAGTGCGCGAGAGACTTTCAAAAACGGCTGCAAAGCTTGGAGATCCTTTTTATTATGGTGCCGGGCTTGTGAACGTACAAAAAGCCGCCCGATAAATGATAAGAGAGAGCAGTGTTTAGGCTGCTTTCTCTTTTTTCTTTCAATAAAACTGTCATGTTTCGTAATCTCTCTCATAGAATCTAGTAACCTTTACTATTTGGGAGGAAGACGCATGCGGAAAAAGTCTTGGAAGGAACATCTTCTTCAGCACGTAAAAGACCATCTATCGATTTATTTGTTTGTCTCTGTACTCTTTTTAATGGGCGTGATCTTTGGGGCCATCATCGTTAATAGTATGACAATTAGTCAGAAAGAGGATTTATTCTATTATTTAAATCAATTTTTTGGTCAGCTGACGAATGAGAAAGCAGCAGAATCAAAAGAAATGTTTTTGCAAAGCTTTTTGCATCATATGAAATATTTAGGTCTTATGTGGATACTAGGAATATCTATCATTGGCCTGCCGCTCATCTTTCTCATGATCTTTTTAAAAGGAATTGTCGTTGGGTTTACAGTTGGTTTTCTAGTAAATCAAATGGGGCTGAGTGGTTTTTTCCTTTCGTTCGTATCGGTTCTTCCGCAAAACATATTGCTTATTCCAGCCTATTTAGTGATTGGTACATGTGCGATTGCGTTTTCCATCCGTCTCATTGGGCAGCTGTTCATGAAAAAAACCATCAGTCAAGCACCTGTTCAGTGGTTCGCCCGATATGCATCTGTTTTGCTGATGATTTTAACGCTTGCTGCACTTTCGTCCTTTTTTGAATCTTACGTATCTTTCATGCTCATGAAAAAGCTGGCAGGTGTTCTTTTTTCATAATTTTATAATCGTTATTAAATAATAATCAATTTATTTATCAATTTAAAATGATTATAGTTGGCTCTCAGCACATCATTTGATATAATGATCAAGTAATGTGGCGTAGGAGGGAAAGTCAATGGAAAATCGGATTGATCGAATTAAGAAACAGCTTCATTCTTCCAGCTATAAGCTCACGCCACAGCGTGAAGCAACAGTAAGAGTACTGCTTGAGAATGAAGAAGACCATTTAAGTGCAGAAGATGTATACCTCCTCGTAAAAGAGAAGTCTCCTGAAATTGGTCTTGCTACTGTTTATCGAACGTTAGAATTGCTAACTGAACTGAAAGTTGTTGATAAAATTAACTTTGGAGACGGCGTTTCGCGATATGATCTTCGCAAAGAAGGAGCCGCTCACTTCCATCATCATCTTGTCTGCATGGAATGCGGGACAGTCGATGAGATAGAAGATGATTTATTAGAAGACGTTGAAGAGATTATTGAACGTGACTGGAAATTTAAAATTAAGGATCATAGATTGACATTCCATGGTATTTGCCACCGGTGTCATGATGATGAATCCGGCAAATAATCCGAATTGGAACCTTTTCATTTAAGATGAAGAGGTTTTTTGCATTTTCGCTGTATATTCCTTGTCCCACCTGGCATATGCTGAAGTAATGAGAAGCTTGAGAAAGGACATGAAAATCATGCGAAAATGGCTCAAAACAACAGGTGAAGTGATGAAAGTATTCATCTTGTTCACTGGTTTTACCGTCTTGTTCTATTATGCTATGATATGGATAAATTCAGAATATGAAAGCTACCATCGTTATGATAAACCAGAGGGTGCAGCAATTAAAGTGATGGAAATGGATCAGCCGAATCAAGACAACTGGCAAGACCGATTGATTTATTTTTATCAAAACGGGGAGTAGAAATCATTGAACGATCAATTATCCGACTTTATTCATTTTATGACAGTAGAGAGAGGACTCTCTGAAAATACCATTGTTTCTTATAAACGAGATTTACAGAACTACTTGTCTTTTTTAATGACACATGAGCAGCTGACGGATATCAAAGATGTCACGCGCCTGCATATCATTCATTATTTAAAGCAGCTAAAGGAGGAAGGGAAATCGAGCAAAACGTCAGTGCGGCATCTATCCTCGATCCGTTCCTTCCATCAATTTCTGCTCCGGGAAAAAGTGACAACAGATGATCCGTCGTGGAACATTGAAACGCAAAAAACAGAGCGGAAACTACCGAAAGTTCTATCACTAGGGGAAGTCGAAAAGCTGCTTGATACACCAAATCAGCACACTCCGTTTGACTACCGTGACAAAGCGATGCTCGAGCTCTTATATGCAACAGGCATTCGCGTCAGTGAAATGCTGGATCTGACTCTTGCTGATGTTCACCTCACAATGGGCTTTATCCGTTGTTTTGGAAAAGGAAGAAAAGAGCGGATTGTGCCAATTGGTGAAGCTGCTGCAAGTGCGATTGAAGAATATATCGAAAAGGGAAGAAGCAAGCTGTTAAAAAAACAGCCGGCAGATGCCTTATTTCTCAATCATCACGGAAAAAAAATGTCGCGGCAAGGTTTCTGGAAGAATTTGAAAAAAAGAACCATCGAAGCAGGGATTCAAAAGGAACTCACACCCCATACACTCAGGCATTCATTTGCAACACATCTGCTTGAAAACGGTGCAGACCTAAGAGCCGTGCAGGAGATGCTCGGACATGCCGATATCTCAACAACACAAATTTATACACATGTGACGAAAACAAGACTGAAAGATGTGTATCACAAATTCCATCCAAGGGCATAAGTAAAGCATGACACAGTGAACGTGTGTCATGCTTTTTCATGTTTGCACCGTTTATGGTTGTCAACCGGCTTGTAAACGGTTTATACTTGAGATGTCAGACCTCTCTTTTTGAAAGGTCAAAAGACAAGAATATTGAAGGAGGCGCTTTTTAATGCCTGATTATCAGTATAAACGCATTTTCCTCGTCGTAATGGATTCAGTAGGAATTGGGGAAGCACCCGATGCTTCTGAATTTAATGATGTAGGTGCAGATACACTAGGACATATTGCTGAAAAAATGAACGGGCTTCATATGCCGAATATGGCGAAGCTTGGGCTGAGCCATATTAAAGAAATCAAAGGAATTCCAGCGGATGAAAAGCCGCTTGCGTATTATGGGAAAATGCAAGAAGCATCAAATGGTAAAGACACAATGACAGGACACTGGGAAATCATGGGTCTTTACATAGACACACCGTTCAAAGTCTTCCCAGACGGATTCCCAGATGAACTATTAAATGAACTAAAAGAAAAAACAGGCAGAGGCATTATTGGAAATAAACCTGCGTCTGGTACTGAAATTTTAGACGAGCTTGGCGAAGAGCACATGAAAACAGGCGATCTAATCGTCTATACATCTGCGGATTCTGTGCTGCAAATTGCTGCGCACGAAGAAGTGGTGCCTTTAGATGAACTTTACCGTATTTGTGAAATTGCACGTGAACTCACATTAGATGAAAAGTATATGGTTGGACGTATTATCGCTCGTCCGTTTGTCGGGGAGCCTGGCGCATTTGTCAGAACACCAAACCGCCATGACTATGCTTTAAAACCATTTGACCGTACAGTTATGAATGAGCTGAAAGATGATGGGCTCGATGTGATTGCAATCGGCAAAATCTCTGATATTTATGATGGCGAAGGAATCACATCTTCTCTTAGAACAAAATCGAACATGGATGGAATGGACAAGCTGGTCGATACACTTAAAACAGACTTTACAGGACTCAGCTTTTTAAACCTTGTTGATTTTGACGCTCTTTACGGACATAGAAGAGATCCAGAGGGCTACGGAAAAGCATTAGAGGAATTTGACGCACGACTTCCTGAAGTGTTTGACCTGTTGAAAGAGGATGATCTCCTTGTGATCACAGCAGATCATGGAAATGACCCTGTTCATCACGGAACAGATCATACAAGAGAATACGTTCCGCTCATTGCTTACAGCAAAAAGCATCAGGGAGCAAATGAACTGCCAACAGCAAAAACCTTTGCTGATCTTGGAGCAACAGTTGCAGACAATTTCAAGTCAGCCATGCCAAAATACGGCACAAGCTTTTTATCTAAACTCAAATAGGGGGAAATCTCGTGGGAGCACAGTTTTCAGAAGCGGCGGCATACATTAAACAAGCATCGACAAACGTACCAACAGTTGGATTGATCTTAGGTTCAGGGCTTGGCATTTTAGCAGATGAGATTGAAAATCCAATCAAATTGAAATATGAAGATATTCCTGGATTCCCTGTTTCAACAGTAGAGGGTCATGCAGGACAGCTCGTCATCGGGACGCTGAAAGGCACTGTCGTATGTGCTATGCAAGGACGTTTTCACTTCTATGAAGGATATGATATGAAGCAAGTGACGTTTCCAGTCCGTGTGATGAAAGAAATTGGCATTGAGACATGCATTGTGACAAATGCAGCCGGCGGTGTGAATACATCCTTCCATCCAGGCGATCTCATGCTGATTACAGATCATATCAATATGATGGGGACCAATCCATTAATTGGACCAAATGACAGTCAAGGTGTTCGTTTCCCTGATATGTCTGCCCCATACGATAAAGATTTGCTGGCACTTGCAGAAGAAACAGCTCAGCGCTTAGGTATATCTGTACAGCATGGTGTTTATGCAGGGATGACAGGTCCTTCATATGAAACACCGGCTGAAGTTCGTTTCCTCAGAACACTTGGAGCAGATGCTGTAGGCATGTCAACTGTTCCAGAGGTGATTGTTGCGCGTCATGCAGGAATCAAAGTGCTTGGTATTTCATGCATTTCTAATGCGGCATCAGGTATTTTAGATCAGCCGCTGTCTCATGATGAAGTCATTGAAGTAACGGAAAAAGTGAAAGCGAGTTTCCTTGATTTAGTAAAAGATGTAGTCAAACAACTCTCATAGCATGTTTCAAGAAGCCTTCTGTTTTATCGACAGAAGGTTTTTTTATGGCAATCATACGATCTCTGAATAAAACAGCCTGTATGAGGAAAAAATAGAAAGGATTACGATAATGGAGGTCTGCCACTTGAAACGTCATATATGTGCATTGTTTATTTTAATGATCCTTATCTCAATGGTTTCACCATCAGCGATAGCAAAAGAAAAGATTGAAAAACCAGGAGAAAAACAAACATCAGAATTGGTGCACGAAGCCAAATCAGCGATCTTAATAGAACGTGACACGGGAAAAGTGCTTTACAACAAAAACAGCGATGAAAAGCTTGCACCCGCAAGTATGACCAAAATCATGACGATGCTTCTCATCATGGAAGCCATTGATCAAGGAAAACTGAAAATGACTGACAAGGTTAGAACAAGTGACTATGCAGCATCAATGGGAGGGTCACAAATCTTCCTTGAGCCTGGAGAAGAAATGACCGTGAAAGAAATGATGAAAGGCATTGCGATTGCGTCAGGAAATGATGCTTCAGTTGCCATGGCAGAGCATATTGCAGGGTCTGAAGAACAGTTTGTGGAGCAAATGAACAAAAAGGCAAAAGAACTCGGCCTCACCTCTACGGTCTTTCAAAACCCAACAGGACTTCCTGAAAAAGACCATTACAGTACAGCTCATGATATGGCAAAAATGGCAAAAGAGCTGTTGAAATATGAACAAATCACTAAATTCACAGGGGTCTACGAAGACTATCTCCGTCAAAACACGGATAAAAAATTCTGGCTTGTGAATACGAACCGATTGATTAAATTTTATCCAGGAGTCGATGGGTTGAAAACAGGTTTTACAGGCGAAGCCAAATACTGTTTAACTGCATCCGCTAAAAAAGGCAACATGCGCGTCATTGCAGTTGTCTTCGGCGCAAGTACACCGAAAGACAGAAACGCTCAAGTGGTCAAAATGTTAGACTATGCATTTAGTCAATACACCACTCACCCGCTTTACAAACGAGGACAAGATGTAGCGGAGATCAAGGTAAGCAAAGGGAAAAAGAAAAAAATTCAGCTTGTCACCTCTGAGCCAATCTCCCTTTTAACGAAAAAAGGCGAAAATGTGGATCAGATTAAAAAAGAAATCAAATTGTCTCAGGATGTCACGGCCCCATTCTCAAAAGGAACGGAACTAGGTACAATTGTCTTGAAAAAAGACGGAAAAGTGCTGCATGAAAGCCCTGTAGAAGCTAAAGAAGGAATGGAAAAAGCAGGCGTTTGGACTTTCTTGAAAAGAGCGATGGCGGAATTTGTGAAATGGAAATAAAATGTGAAAGGCTGCTGTAATTGGCAGTCTTTTTGCTATGAGTAAGAAGAAAAGAACATCTAAATGTGACGAATGGTCACTAGTTTTGTCATGGTGAAGGATTTACTTGATAAAAAAGAGAAACAATCTTTATCCGAAATTAGAGCAAGGAGGAATAAAAAGATGAGCCTTGAAATTGATTTTCAAGTAAAAGAGAGCGTACTTTGCATTCGGTTAACAGGAGAGCTTGATCATCACTCCGCAGAAACATTGAGACAAAAGGTGACGAATTATTTGGAAACAGAGGACATTCGCCACATCGTGCTGAATTTGGCTGATTTAACGTTTATGGACAGCTCAGGTCTCGGAGTGATTTTAGGAAGATATAAAGAAATTAAGCAGCTTGGCGGAGAAATGGTCGTCTGTGCTATCTCGCCAGCAGTGAACCGATTATTTGATATGTCTGGCTTATTTAAAATCATCCGTATGGAGCCTTCAGAGCAAACGGCATTGCAAACATTGGGGGTGGCATCATGAGGAATGAAATGAACCTGACCTTCTCTGCTTTAAGTCAAAATGAATCCTTTGCGAGGGTGACAGTCGCAGCGTTTATCGCCCAGCTTGATCCGACATTAGATGAATTAACAGAAATCAAAACCGTTGTGTCAGAGGCGGTGACAAACTCCATTATCCATGGCTATGATGGAAATCCAGATGGCAAGGTGCATATCCATGTCACACTTGATGACCATGTTGTGTACCTCACCATCCGTGACGAAGGCATGGGCATTACAGATCTTGAAGAAGCAAGACAGCCGCTATTCACCACAAAACCAGACTTAGAACGCTCTGGAATGGGCTTTACCATCATGGAGAATTTTATGGATGATGTCATGATAGACTCATCTCCAGAAATGGGCACGACCATCCGTTTAACAAAGCATCTATCAAAAAGCAAAGCGCTTTGTAATTAAAGGAGCTGCTCATATGGATGTGGAGGTAAAAAAGCAAGCAAAAAAAGCCCAGCTGTCAAATGATGAAGTCAAAGAGCTCATCAAAAAAAGCCAAGACGGTGATCAGCAAGCAAGAGACCTCCTCGTAGAAAAAAACATGCGTCTTGTTTGGTCCGTTGTTCAGCGCTTTTTAAATAGAGGATATGAACCAGATGATTTGTTTCAGATTGGCTGTATTGGACTGCTGAAATCTGTTGATAAATTTGATTTGTCATATGATGTGAAGTTTTCGACCTACGCTGTTCCAATGATCATTGGTGAAATCCAGCGATTCATTCGTGATGATGGAACAGTCAAAGTGAGCCGGTCACTAAAAGAACTTGGAAATAAAATTCGGCGGGCAAGAGATGAATTGTCTAAGTCTCACGGAAGAATGCCCACTGTCCAGGAAATTGCCGAATATCTTGATATCACACCAGAGGATGTCGTCCTCGCCCAAGAAGCGGTCCGCTCACCGACATCGATTCATGAAACCGTGTATGAAAATGACGGAGACCCGATTACATTGCTTGATCAAATTGCGGATCATTCAGAAGAAAGATGGTTTGATAAAATCGCTCTGAAAGAAGCGATCAAGGAATTAGAAGAACGAGAAAAACTCATTGTGTACTTAAGATATTATAAAGACCAAACACAATCTGAGGTAGCAGAGAGGCTCGGTATTTCACAAGTACAAGTCTCGCGGCTTGAAAAGAAAATTTTAAAACAAATCCAAATGCAAATGGATCAAAAAGACAGCTAGCCAATTAGGCTGGCTTTTTTTGTGTGGTAATTACCGGTAAATCAAGTTCTATCAGTATGAGAACCATTTTTCACCACATACTATTTTTAACCCATCGTATAGGAAGTGACTTGGATGGACGGACAAATCTTTCTTCGGCTGCGCCATCGAATCAAGACCGGTAATGATCAGCTTGTTTATTTAGAAGATATCGCCCAAATCACTGGTGATGAGTTTGCTGTGCAAAAGCTTAGCAAAATGCCGATATATCATGTCAGTAAAAAGGATCGTCACATCGCCGTTCTTGATATCATGCATGTGGTCAAAACGATCAAAAAAACATGGCCAGACATCGACATTCAAACCGTTGGAGGCGCTGAGGCCATTGTCGAAATTGATACAGGCAAACGCCAGCTTTCTCCCGTTTTATTTGTGTTTGTATGGCTCCTGTTATTTGTCGGAGCGGCGCTTGCCATTATGAATTTCCACGAGGATGTCAGTATGCGGCTCGTTCATATCCGCCTATATGAAATGATCACAGGAAAAACGGTTGAGCATCCTTATTTATTGCAAATTCCATATAGCTTCGGACTAGGCTTCGGCATGATTTTATTTTTCAATCATGTATTTAAAAAGCGTTTAAATGAAGAACCAAGTCCGCTTGAAGTGGAAATGTTTAAATATCAGCTCGATCTCGATCATTATGTCGCCCTCAAAGAAAATAAAGAGACAATGAAAGACATTCATGATCGGTAAGTGGCTTTTTGTCGTGCTTGTTGGACTTGGCGGCGGTTTAACGGTAGGAGCAGGATTTGTGGCATTTCTCACAGTGCTGGGCATCATCCCTCGTTTAATGCAATTAACCAAAACGCAGCGCTTCATACAAGGATACGAGGCGGCTGTCATCAGCGGGGCGGTCGTTGGCGGCTGGGCAACCTTAAGTCCAATACATTTGCATTTATCCAAATGGCTGGCACTTCCGATCGGTCTTTTAGCGGGCATCTTCGTCGGCATGCTTGCAGCTGCGCTGACTGAAGTATTAAATGTACTTCCTATATTAACGAAAAGAATTGGAATGGACGGGAAAATTGTTTTGCTTCTCATGGCCATTGTCTTAGGAAAGGTATTTGGTTCACTATTTCATTGGCTAATTTATATTTAAGAATTTGGAGGGAACAACACGTGTCGAGTTTAAAAGAGAACTATCCATCTAAGGTGAAAACGTATCAGCCTAAACCTCCTTATGTCCTCAACTGCATCAAGGCTTTTCTTGTTGGTGGATTGATCTGTGCCATAGGCGAGGGGCTGCAAAATTTCTATATTCACTTTTTTGATTTTAATGAAAAGACAGCAGGGAACCCAACCGTAGCGACCCTCATTTTAATTTCTTCTATATTAACTGGTATCGGTATTTACGATAGAATCGGCCAGTTTGCTGGAGCGGGATCCGCTGTCCCGGTGACAGGGTTTGCAAACAGCATGACAAGTGCTGCTCTTGAACATAGAAGTGAAGGGCTTGTGTTAGGTGTAGCCACGAACATGTTTAAGCTTGCTGGGAACGTCATTGTTTTTGGTGTCGTCTCGGCATATGTCGTAGGGATCATTCGATACATCTTGGAAAAGGCGTTTTCGTAGGAGGAATGAAACGTGAAACTAACAGGTAAACAATCTTGGGTATTTGAGCACAAGCTTTATGTCAATGCAGAAGGAACAGCTGCAGGACCGAAAGAAAAAGAAGGCCCGATCGGTCATCTAATTGATAAAACATACGACGAAATGCATTGTTATCAAAAGAACTGGGAAATGGCTGAAAGGCAGCTCATGGATGATGCGATATCAACCGCTTTATCAAAAGCAAATTTGCAAAAAAGCGATGTTGATCTTTTGCTGGCAGGAGACTTACTGAATCAAAACGTCACAGCAAACTATGTGGCAAGAGAACTTAAAATCCCGTTTCTTTGTTTATTTGGAGCATGCTCCACATCAATGGAATCGGTCGCCATTGCTTCGGCATTAGTAGATGGTGGTTTTGCAAAAAGAGCCATTGCTGCGACAAGCAGTCATAATGCGACGGCAGAACGCCAATTTCGTAATCCGACAGAATACGGCGGACAAAAACCAGATACAGCGACAAGTACAGTGACTGGGAGCGGGGCCGTTATTATCAGCCAAGAGCCCTCCCAAATTCAAATTACAAGCGCAACTGTGGGACGAGTTATGGATCTTGGGATTACAGATCCATTTGACATGGGGTCGGCAATGGCACCGGCAGCAGCAGATACCATCAAGCAGCATTTAGAAGATCTAGGGAGAACGGTTGAAGATTACGATCTTATTTTAACAGGTGATCTATCTGGCATTGGCTCACCGATCTTAAAGGATCTGCTCAAAGAAGACGGCATTCAGCTCGGCCGAAAGCACGATGATTGCGGATTAATCATCTATACACCCGATCAAAACGTGTTCGCTGGAGGCAGCGGCTGTGCGTGTTCAGCTGTTGTGACATTCAGTCACATCTTTCAAGAAATGAAGGCAGGGAATTTGCAAAGAGTACTGGTTGTCGCAACCGGGGCACTTCTCAGCCCGACGATGGTCCAGCAAAAAGAGACCATTCCAACCATTGCGCACGGTGTCGTATTTGAGCGTGCAGGAGGAGAGAGCTAATGGATTATCTTATCGCTTTTGTTGCAGGCGGACTTATTTGCGTCATTGGCCAGCTTTTACTAGACGTACTCAAACTTACGCCTGCACATGTCATGACCACCTTTGTTGTGGCGGGTACCATCTTAGACGGATTCGGTATTTATGATAAATTTATTGAATTTGCAGGTGCGGGCGCAACCGTACCAATCGTCAGCTTTGGTCATAGCTTGCTTCATGGGGCGATGCATCAGGCAGATGTACACGGGTTCATCGGAATCGGGATCGGTATTTTTGAATTAACTTCTGCTGGAATTTCAGCTGCGATTTTATTCTCATTTATTATCGCTCTTATCTTTAAACCGAAAGGATAACCTAATATGGGGCAAAGACGGAAAGTCATTTTAGTGACAGACGGAGATATATATGCTGCCAAAACCATTGAGCTTGCTGCTAAAAACGTCGGTGGACGATGTATTTCCAGCTCAAAAGGAAATCCAAGCAAACGGACAGGGCCTGAACTTGTACAGATGATTTTAAAAACGCCGTATGATCCAGTGTTTGTCATGTTTGATGACTCTGGCCTGACAGGTGAAGGAACAGGAGAGACAGCGATGAAGCATGTGGCGCGTCACCCTGAAATTGAAGTCATAGGAGCGATCGCCGTTGCATCCAAAACGCATCAAGCTGAATGGACAAAAGTTCATGTTTCCATTGACCGGGAGGGTGAACTGACAGAATACGGTGTCGACAAGCATGGTCTTCCTGAAATGGAGCCTCATAAAATGAGCGGGGATACAGTGTATTGTCTTGACTCGCTCCATCTTCCGTTTGTTGTTGGGATTGGAGATATTGGCAAAATGGGACGTAAAGATGATCTGAGCAAGGGATCTCCGATCACAATGAAAGCAGTTGAATTAATTTTAGAAAGGAGTGGTTTCCATGAAGAAAGACAAGGTAAACGTGTACCGAGACCCGAAGAAAAATGAAGATTACTTCAAGGAAAATGTCGGAATGGGTCTCAGCTTTGACCTTGGCGTGCGGAAAATTTATATACACGATCAGGAAATCCAACTTTACTATGTAAACGGACTGTGTGATACACAGTATGTCATCTACTTATTAAAAGAGCTAATTGAAATCAATGACAACGAACCTGAATCAGATGATCTGGCACGTGTGGTCGAGAACCGTCTAGTCAATCAGCAGGTCTCAAAGGTTGAAACGCTCGATGAAGCGGTAGACCAAGTGCTGTCGGGGCTTGTGGCAGTTGTAGTAGAAGGTGAAAACTACGCATTTATCATTGATGTCAGAAGCTATCCTGGCAGAATGCCAGAGGAGCCGGATACAGAAAAGGTTGTCCGGGGCGCAAGAGACGGCTTTGTTGAAAACATTATTGTCAATACAGCGCTCATACGAAGACGGGTGCGAGATGAAAAACTGAGATACAAAATGCTCAAAGTAGGCGAACGTTCGAAAGCGGATGTATGTGTTTGCTACATTGAAGATATTGCGGACCCAGATCTTGTCGATATCATAGAGAAAGAAGTATCAGGAATCAAAGTCGATGGGCTGACGATGTCTGATAAAACGATTGAAGAATTCATTATTAAACAAGGATACAATCCCTTTCCCCTTGTACGCTACACCGAGCGTCCAGATGTCGCCGCTAACCATATACTAGAAGGTCATGTCATCATCATTACGGATACATCTCCTAGTGTCATCATTACGCCAACCACCATTTTTCACCACGTTCAGCACGCAGAAGAATACCGCCAGGCACCTGCAGTTGGTACGTTCCTAAGATGGGTACGCTTTTTAGGCATTTTATGTTCAACGTTTCTTTTACCGATTTGGTTTCTGTTTATCCTCGAACCAAGTCTTCTGCCGGATCATTTAAGCTATATTGGCTTTAATAAACCTTCTCATATCCCGGTCATATTACAAGTATTCCTTGCTGATTTTGGGGTGGAATTTTTAAGGATGGCAGCGATTCATACGCCAACCGCTTTGTCGACCGCCATGGGGCTGATTGCGGCTGTTTTAATTGGACAAATCGCCATTGATGTCGGTTTATTTACGCCAGAGGTCATCTTATACGTCTCACTAGCGGCTATCGGGACATTTACAACGCCAAGCTATGAGCTGAGTGTCGCCAATAAGATTGTACGACTCATCATACTAGCACTCGTGGCGATCTTTAAGCTGAATGGACTCATCATTGGTTTTACGTTGTTAATCATATATTTAACATCCATACGTTCATTGCAGACGCCTTATATGTGGCCGTTTCTTCCTTTTAATGGGAAAGCTTTATGGCAAGTGTTAATTCGGACGTCTGTTCCTGGCTCAAAAGTAAGGCCAAGCATCGTTCACCCTCAAAACAGATCAAAAATTCCGCCAAATTCTTAACGCTCATTGAAAGTGGCTGAAGATTGTGATATTGTATTTTTAACTTTGAGAAACGGCAAAAGGCAGCTCACGCAGCTGTCTTTTTTCAGCCGAGGCGGAGAAAGAGGGAATGACATTGTATTTACACGGCACTTGCAGACAAAATGAACTCGGTCATTTAGAAATTGGTGGTGTTGATGCCGTTTCTTTAGCTGAAACGTATGGGACACCACTTTATGTATATGATGTGGCTTTAATACGGGAGCGTGCAAAAAGCTTTCAAAAAGCATTTATAGAAGAAGAGTTAACAGCGCAGGTAGCATATGCGAGTAAAGCATTTTCCTCCATCGCCATGTTTCAGCTTGCCAAGGAAGAAGGATTATCTCTTGATGTCGTATCAGGAGGGGAGCTTCACACAGCCATTTGCGCCGGGTTTCCGGTAGAAAAAATTCATTTCCATGGCAACAATAAAAGCAGGGAAGAATTGAAAATGGCGTTAGAGCACGAGATCGGCTGTATTGTCGTAGATAATTTCTACGAAATGAAGCTCATTGAAGAGCTTGGTCAAGAGCTGTCAAAACAGGTGAAAGTGCTGCTCCGTATTACACCAGGTGTCGAAGCGCATACACATGATTACATTACAACAGGCCAAGAGGATTCCAAATTTGGCTTTGACCTTCACAATGGACAAGCAGATGAAGCGGTGAAACAAGTGCTTGGATCAGAAGTGATCGAGCTTTTAGGCGTTCATTGCCATATCGGTTCACAAATTTTTGATACGGCTGGTTTTGTCCTTGCAGCAGATAAAATCTTTTTGAAGCTAGATGAATGGAGAGAATCATTTGGTTTTATTTCGACCGTGTTAAACTTAGGCGGCGGCTTTGGTATCCGTTATACAGAAGAAGATGAACCACTTCCTGCGACAGAATACGTCGAGAAAATTATCCAAGCTGTAAAAGAGAACGTAGCCCGCTATGAGTTTGATATGCCGGAAATTTGGATTGAGCCAGGCCGCTCTCTCGTTGGAGATGCAGGGACAACGCTTTATACGATCGGCTCATCAAAACATGTACCTGGCATTCGCGATTATGTTGCGGTAGATGGGGGAATGAGTGACAACATTCGTCCAGCTTTATATCAAGCGAAATATGAAGCGGCAAGTGCCAACAAAATGAGCCAAACGCATGATCAAACGGTTTCCATTGCAGGGAAATGCTGTGAAAGCGGAGATATGCTCATTTGGGATATCGATTTGCCAGAGTTATCACAAGGAGATTTATTAGCTGTCTTTTGTACCGGAGCTTACGGCTACAGTATGTCAAACAACTATAACCGCATCCCGCGCCCGGCTGTTGTATTTGTAGAAGACGGGGAAGCGCAGCTTGTCGTTGAACGCGAAACATATGCCGATATTGTCAAACTTGATTTACCGTATCAATCAAAAGTGAAATCATCTACGTAAAAAAGCTGCCTGATGTACAGGCAGCTTTTTATGATGACTTATTTTCCTCCAGTAAATACAGAGACGATTGCGTTCCAAATGGAGACAAAGAAATCCCAAATCTTTTGAAGAAGGTTTTTCCCTTCATCTGATTCTATGAATTTCGTAATCTTGTCTTTTGCTTTATCGATTTGAGATCCTACTTGGCTCCAATCGATATTGATGTTCTTCATTTTATCGAATAGTGAAACAAGCTGATCCTTTTGATCTTGCGTTAGATTTAAGTTTAAATCAGAAGCAGCCTGATCCACTTTTTCTTCTACTTCTTTTGTTGTTTTAGGGACACCATTTTTCGCAATGTCATCCTTGATTTTTGCAATAAGGGCAGAAGCATTGTCTTTCCCGATGGAGTCACCCAATTTAGAAGTTGTCACAAGCTCTTCGTTTGCTACCTGTTTCACATCTTCTGGAATGGCTTTGTCGCTTGACACTTCATAGGCTTTTAATAGACCCGTCAGTGCGGCTGTACCAGAAACTTCAAACGGCGCAGTCACGACAACCTTGGCATCCTTGACACCGGCTGTCATTAAAGCATTTAAATACATCTCATCTGTAATGGTCTTGATGTTATGTGTATCCACAGTCAGACCAATACCTGATTTTTCAATGGTGATAGATGAAGATGATAATGCTCTCGTCCCGATAGAAGAACGAGGGATATACTTTCCTAAATATTCATGCTCTTCTTTATTGGTTACTTCAATTTTTGTCGCATTTTCAGGTGGATTCAACTCGTCAAGCACCTTCTGGCGATCAGCCGGAGTTAAGTCTTGCCCAAGTGTGACGATGACATCGCCGACAGCTGCATCCGCTAAGCTGACTTTTGGCGCACCAATTAGGAAAAGGAGCGCTGCCATCATACCAAGCATTGATTTTTTAAACATGTTGACCTCCTTCAAGTCGAAAGGGTTCCTCTTTCAAGAGAAACTCATCTTTTGAGCACACGTAAAGAAATGCACTCCATCATATAGACGTAACAAATCGATTCGACGTTTCAATTTTCTTTTTAAGATGTTTTCCTTTTCCAATATAATGAAGACATGTTGCACAGTCTGTCATCAATTTAATAGGAAAAAAGGATCAAGCTCTTCTATTGTATCAATCCTAAGAAAAGAGGTAAATCACAATCAAAGAGCAGGGGATGTTTAACATCACCGAAAATGTGCTATAATGAGCGTTGTTTAACCTGAAAGGAGAATGTGAAAAATGGCGAAAAAAGGATACATACAACTAACGAATGGTAAGAAAATTGAGTTTGAACTATACCCAGAGGCTGCTCCAGGTACAGTAGCAAACTTTGAAAAATTAGCGAATGAAGGCTTCTACGATGGATTGAAATTCCACCGCGTCATCCCAGGCTTCGTAAGCCAAGGCGGCGATCCAAACGGTAATGGAACTGGTGGTCCTGGTTACACAATTAAATGTGAAACAGAAGGGAATCCACATCAACACGAAAGAGGTTCATTATCAATGGCGCATGCTGGTAAAGATACAGGCGGCAGCCAATTCTTTATCGTACATGACCCTCAGCCGCATTTAAACGGTGTTCACACTGTTTTTGGCAAAGTAACATCTGGTATCGAGGCTGTTCTAGATATGGAACAAGGCCAAGGTATGGAAAAAGTCGAAGTTGTCGATGCTTAATCCAAAACACCGCTTAATCGCGGTGTTTTTTTATGTTAAATCTGATTTTACGGTTATTTGTTCCGTAAGGCGGTAGGTGATAATCCAATACAAAAGGGCAATGGCACTGACAGAGGCACCAAATAAACATACCCCGATCCAGCCATCGTTTGCGTATATGCTGGTTGAAACAATAGAACCAGTCGCACTGCCGATGGAGTAAAAAATCATATAAGCAGCAGTAAGCCGGCTTCTCGCCTCAGGCCGAACAGTGAAAATCATACTCTGATTGGTCACGTGTACGGCCTGCACAGATAGGTCAAGAATGATAATACCAATGACTAATGCAATAAGTGAATGCTTAACCAAACCGATGAAAAACCATGAAACGAGCAATAGGACAAGGGCAATGCAGGTTGTGAACTGTCCTAAACCTCGATCAGCAAGACTCCCAGCCCGAGCAGCACCTAATGCTCCGGCTACTCCAGCAAGGCCAAATGCGCCAATAGCAGTATGTGAAAGAGAGAATGGCGTGGTACTGAGGGGCAGCACGAGCGAAGTCCATAACGTACCAAACACAATAAAAATAAGAAGAGCCAGAATTCCACGGATGCGCAGGATTCGTTCTTGTCTGAACAATGTAAACATTGAACGAAGCAGGTTTGCATAGGATAATGACTCTCTTTCGCTGTCATCACCCGGGAGAATTCGGAACAACACGCCAGTTATGATAAGCATCATAATGGCAGAAACTAGGTAGACTGACCTCCAGCCGGCGAGATCGGTTAGTACACCAGCAAACGTTCGTGCGAGAAGAATCCCGATCACGATTCCACTTTGCACCAAGCCAACAATACGACCGCGCTCTTCTGGAGCGGCCCAAGTCGCTGCGAACGCTACGAGTACTTGAGTGACCACAGCAAGCAGTCCGACCACAGCTAATCCTATAAAGAGGACGGTGACGATAGGAGCGATGCCGACTAGAATGAGAGACAACACGGATAAAAGCATCTGACCAATGATGAGCCGGCGTCTATTCAATAGATCACCAAGTGGTACTATCAGTAGCAGCCCCAGCGCATAACAAAGCTGAGTAATCGTAATGACCATGCCAATGGATGAATAGGTGATACCAAATTCGGATGCGAGGGAGTCTAATAACGGTTGTGCAAAGTATATGTTTGCAACTGCCATCCCGCAGGCTATCGCAAACAGCAGTGCCATATAGCGAGTCATCGTTGATCTCGGTTTGATTGGTAAATGAGTCGTTTCCATATCAAGATGTTCAATGGAAGTGATTTTTTCTTTCACCATGCATTTCATCGTCTCCTTTTGTACTAAAAAGTATAATATACTGTTAGGTATATTATGATTCCTGTTAAGGATAACCAACAAAACGTTTTAAAGTCAAGACTTTGATACAGTTAATTGATGCTGATCTTGAGAGGGTAAGGCAATTTGACATTAGTACGTCAATAAAATAAAATTATAATGTACCGATTGGTAACCAAATAGAGAATAATATCAAGAAATAGATGGCTGACTTTGTGAAGAAATTTTATTGTTGAAATGAGGAATTGCTGATGGTTCGACAACGGGAATTTGATAAGGAAAAAGCGTTGGATGAGGCAATGGTGCTTTTTTGGGAAAAGGGGTATAGGGCCACTACATTAAGCGATTTGACTGCAAAAATGGGAATACAGCGGCCAAGCTTATACTCAGCTTTTGGAGATAAAGAGGAATTATTTGAGGCCGCATTACGCAAATATACAAAGCAGCATGCTGGCCATATTCGAACAAAACTTCAAAGCAATCTTTCTGCAAAGGAAGCATTTCATGCATTATTTGCAGATTTAGTAGAAGAGGAATATAGAGATGGTCCGAGTAAAGGATGTTTTTGCATCAATACAATAGTGGAACTTGCGCCACACGAAGAGAAATTTGAAATTCTTACAAGAGAGCATCAGATGTATCTTTCGGTCATTTTTGAAGAAAGGATTGTTCAAGGTATTCGCTCGGGTGAGCTCGAAAGCAGTCTGAATGCTAAAGCTTTAGCACAGACACTGGTCGTTTCTTTCATTGGACTTACCGTCCTCATGAAATCTCGTCCAGAGCGTTCATTTGTAGATCATTCTGTAGCGACGATACTTTCCATATTGAAATAAACAGTCTACGTGGAAAAGAGTCAATATAGGGAAAGCGTATTTTGATCAAGCTATCAAAACACGCTTTTTCTTTTAGGACAGTTATGGACAGAACTCGATTTTGTGATATGATAAGAGAACAAATATTCGCATTTGTGGGTGTCGCCACATTCAACTGAAAAACAGAAGTCAATGCAAATTAAAAAAGCGTGTTTCATGCTGAAAGAAAGCAGGAGATAATTTGAAACCATTAACAAAAGAAGAAAAAAATCAAATGATGATTGCCATTCAGCGTTACTTTGCCGAAGAACGAGAAGAAGAGATTGGTGAATTAGCAGCCATTAATATACTAGAATTTATCACAAAAAATCTTGGAAGTTACTATTATAATCAAGGGGTTCGTGACAGCCGGAACATTGCTGTTCAGAGATCGCAATTGTTAGAGGAAGATCTATTCGCACTCGAAAAAAGATGATCATCAATGGTGTGCGCCCTACTAACGGATAAAGAGGAAAGAGACCCCCTTAATAAAGAACGCATATTCGTATCATATGTAATGATGAAAAGGTGGAACCAAAGGTCCAACTCAATCGTTATATAAGTAACCATTAATGGAAATCAGCTTTTTTGGTTTTATTTCATCAAAAGAAGGAATAAAACATACAAATAGGCGAAGTGCAGATGATGGAGGTTCTAAATATGGGGAAAATTAAATTGAAAATTGCCGTCTTATTTGTTTTACTGCTTTGTTTAGGCGCAGGTTATTTATACATGAATGGCATGAAAATTGAAGATGTGCCAACAGCCATTGGTGAAAGCTTAACAAATAATGATAAAGATTATACCATCTATGAATATACCATTACGAAAATTGATGGAGATGAATATTACGGTCAAGCAAAAAACGGCACAAAAATCATTTTTAATGGAAAGAAATTCGAAGATGATGTGGCCGACTTGAAGAAAGGCGATCGTATTAAAGCCTACTTTAGTAATGAAAAAAGAATAGATGGACTTATAAAAGTAGTAAAAGTCGTTAATTAACAAGTCTCCTTTCCTATAAGGAGACTTTTTTTGTGAGAAATCTTGATTGTTGCATTTGACAACAAGGATCGCTATAATAGCCCCTAAGGACAGCTAAATATCGATTGTATCCTTCGGGGCAGGGTGAAAATCCCGACCGACGGTAATAAAGCAAATGCTTTACAGCCCGTGACCCGTTAATTTATTAACGGTTGATTCAGTGAAAAGCTGAAGCCGACAGTGAAAGTCTGGATGGGAGAAGGATAAAGAAAGCTATGAACGAAAAATATTTGTTGATCATAGTTTTATTTCTGATGCAAAAAAGCCAAAGCCCCGGAATTTTTTCCGGGGCTTTCTGTATGTACATGTAGTTAATAGACCGGCATGCAGTGTTTATTAGGTGATCCCTCATCTACCTTGTATGGACCTTAAAAAGCGACGAAGGTGCTCAATCGATCACATGTCCCTAACATCGCTTTTTTATAAAGTGAGAAATACAAATGAAAAGAAAGGGAGGATCACATGTTTACGGGGATAATTGAAGAAGTTGGCACCGTACAGTCATTAAGTAAAAAGTCAGCAGATGCCATGGAAATTGTCATTAAGTGCAGCCGTGTGCTAGAAGATGTTCACCTTGGAGACAGTATTGCGATCAATGGTGTATGTCTTACAGTCACAAGCTTTACAAAAGCACAGTTCGCAGCAGATGTGATGCCAGAGACGGTCAAAGCGACATCACTGGATCAGCTGACATCAGGCAGTCCAGTGAATTTAGAGCGGGCCATGTCCTCGAATGGACGATTCGGCGGCCATTTTGTCTCAGGCCATGTTGACGGAACGGCAGTCATTACCCGAATAGAAAAGAAAAGTAATGCCATTTACTATGATTTGGAGATGGACAAGACCCTCACAGATATGCTCACGCAAAAGGGTTCGATCGCAATAGATGGTGTCAGCTTAACCATTTTCGATTTGCAAGATTCACACGTCACAGTCTCTATTATTCCTCATACGCTTGAAGGAACTATTTTCCCGACTAAATCTATGGGAGAGATTGTGAATATAGAGTGTGACATGATCGGCAAATACATTTATCGCTTTTTAACAAAAGAACAAGGCGAAAAGCAGCCATCCCGATTGACCCCATCATTTTTAAAAGAGCACGGATTCTAGGAGGCGATTGTATGTATCATTCAGTAGAAGAAGCAGTATATGCTCTAAAAGAAGGAGAAATCATTATTGTAGTGGATGATGAAGACAGAGAGAATGAAGGAGATTTTGTGGCACTTGCTGAGCATGCCACGCCTGAAGTTATTAACTTTATGGCTTTACATGGAAGAGGCCTCATTTGTACACCGGTCCATACGTCGATCGCCAAACACCTGAACCTGCATCCAATGGTAGAACAAAATACAGATGCACACCATACAGCGTTTACAGTGAGCATTGATCATGTGACAACGACGACTGGTATTAGTGCTTTTGAGCGCTCTGCGACCATGCTTGCCATGTTAAATAAAGACGCAACACCAGAAGAATTTGCCCGCCCAGGTCATGTGTTTCCGCTCATTGCAAAAGAGGGCGGTGTACTAGAAAGACCAGGTCATACAGAGGCGGCGGTAGATCTTGCGAAACTGGCAGGTTCAGAGCCAGCGGGTGTCATATGTGAAATTATGAATGTAGATGGCACAATGGCGCGCGTCCCCGAACTAAAAGAGATCCAAAAACAGCACGGTTTAAAGATGCTGACAATCGAAGCATTGCAGACCTATTTAAACAATAACGAAACAGCAACTATCGAAACAAAATAAAAATCACAAAAAAGGATGATCAACATATGAATACAATACAAGGGCATGTAGTAGCAGAAGGACTAAAATTTGCAATCGTCGTCGCGAGATTTAATGACTTTATTACAAGTAAACTGCTTGACGGAGCAGAAGATACATTGCTCAGACACGGAGCAAACGGTGACGATATTGATGTCGTGTGGGTACCGGGTGCTTTTGAAATTCCGTACATGGCAAAAAAACTAGCTGAAACAAAGAAATACGATGCCGTCATTACACTAGGAACCGTAATCCGGGGCGCAACAACTCACTACGATTATGTTTGTAATGAAGCCGCTAAAGGAATTGCTCAAAGTGCCATGTCAACAGGAGTACCGATTATCTTTGGTGTACTAACAACAGAATCCATTGAACAAGCCATCGAAAGAGCCGGCACAAAAGCTGGAAATAAAGGCAGCGAATCGGCTGCAGCTGCCATTGAAATGGCGAATCTCAATCGAACCTTTCGTTAATTTAGTGAAAAAGAGTTTAAAAACGGTATAAAAATGTTTATAATGTGTGATGAGCAAATGATTCGTGAGACATTTGCTGGACATTAGGATAATTTGAATATTGAGGGGTATATATGTTAATTCGTTATAAGAGGTCTTTTGAAAAAATTGCCATGGGGCTACTCTCCTTCATGCCGGGTGAGAAAGACGTCAAACAGCTTCAGCAGACGATGAAGTCATATGAAATGGATGAAAATCGGCAGCTGTTCCTTTGGAAAGATGGCGAGGATATCGTAGGTGCCATTGGTGTGTTAAAAACAGACGACCAAGTACAAATCGAGCATATTAGTGTGAATCCATCCCATCGAGATCAAGGAATCGGCAAGGAAATGGTTTTAGCCGTGGAAGAGGTATTCAAAACCAAAACACTCATTCCAAATGAATTAACGCAAGGCTTCTTTCATAAGTGTCACAGCGAAACAAATTAAATATCACACATGTAAAAGCAGAGGCTACAGTCCTCTGCTTTTTTTACGTTCGATCTGCTTTTTTCGTTCAAGCAATACATCTGTCCGGTCACGCAGTCTATGTTTTTCGATCAAAAATGTGTGGGATAAGTTGCTCTCCTGTCCAAAGGTCAGTCCTTCTTTTTGAGCCATTTCTTGGCATAAAGAAAGAAGCGCTTGATCTTTGATCGGGAGCAACACACTTTCGTAGGGCATGTCTTCATTCATTTTCTTCTTTAGCGTTCTCAGAAGTATGAGAAACGCCTCATCATCTAGACCGAGGTTCGCTAATACGGGCCGGTTTGCTTCCAGCAAGTGGAGGCTGTTTGAAATGAGCCGTTTTGCCCCTTTTCCATTTCCCCGTCTTTGATGATACAAAGCAACGGCAAGCTGAATGAAACCAACCCAATATTCTTTGCGCTGCTCAGGCGGGTCTTCCTTCCAATATTCCTCAAGAATTTCATGACACTCAAAATAATCTCTTGTCGTATGAAATTCATGTAAAAAAGCCACGTACGCTTCAGGATACACAGTGGTCATCTCCTTTTCCACTCTCAGTCTAACATATTGAAAAGAAAAGAAGAAAGAGCGCCCTTCGTGAAAGGACGCTCTGTTTCTTTAATAAACCCAAGCCGCGCCAACGATGATCAGCAAGATGAAAAGCACGACAATAAGCGCGAAACCTCCGCCAAAGTTATAGCCATCTCCCATAATGATACGGCCTCCTTTTTCATCAGTTCTGTTTTACAATGGTATTCTATGTATAAATGCCCTGAGTGGTATGGGCGAAACCACTGTTTTTCTTGTTTTGCCTAGGACATCATGGTCGAAATTATATTGGACGAGAGCTTTATCCTGTCTTATACTAAAGGTTAGCCGGTGAAACGGTACTTAGAAGACAGTAGAAATGGTGAGAAAAAAATGCTGGAATATCAGGTGAAAATAGATTCGTTTGAAGGTCCTTTGGACTTACTTTTACATTTAATCAACCGGTTGGAAATCGATATTTATGATATTCCCGTTGCTAAAATTACGGAGCAGTATTTATTATATGTCCACACAATGAGGGAGCTTGAACTTGATGTGGCAAGTGAATATTTGGTGATGGCTGCAACCCTCCTGAGTATTAAAAGCAGAATGCTCCTTCCGAAACAAGAGGAAGAGCTATTTGATGAAGACCTGCTCGAAGAGGAAGAGGACCCTCGAGAAGAGCTGATTGGCAAATTGATTGAATACCGCAAGTATAAAAATGCAGCACAAGAACTAAAGGAACGCGAGGAAGAAAGGCAAAATGCCTTTACAAAACCTCCGAGTGATTTAAGCGAATTTGCAAAAGAATCGGAAGTGAAGGACACAAACTTACATGTCACGGTGTATGATATGTTAGGTGCGTTCCAAAAGGTATTGAACCGAAAAAAAATAACGAAACCAGCACCATCTAAGATTACAAGACAAGAAATCCCGATTGAAGACAAAATGAATGAGATTATGAACCATTTAAGAAAAACGAAAAAGCGGACCAATTTCATGACTCTATTTCAACATGATCAAAAGGAGCACCTTGTCGTGACGTTTCTTGCTGTTCTCGAATTGATGAAAAGTCATCAAATCATGTTAGAGCAGGAAGGAAACTTTGAAGACATTTATATAATAGGGAGTGAAACGATTCATGACGCTTGATATCGTGAATTGGAAAGCCATCATAGAAGCGCTGCTGTATGCAGCAGGTGACGAAGGCTTAACAAAAAAACAGCTCATGTCTGTTCTTGAAGTAGAAGAGGCAGCATTACTCGACATGATGTCTGCCGTAAAGGAAGAATATCAAAAACAAGAACGAGGGATTGAGCTCATTGAATATGCAGATTCATATATGCTGCTGACGAAAAAAGAATACAGCATTTATTTGAAAAAATTAGTCGAGACCCCATCCAAAGGTTTGTCACAGGCAGCGCTTGAGGTACTCGCAATCGTTTCTTATAAACAGCCGATCACACGCAGTGAGGTAGAGGAGATCAGAGGAGTCAAATCAGAGCGGGTGCTTCATAGTTTAGTAGCCAAAGCACTGCTCTGTGAAGTAGGACGTGCCGATGGCCCGGGGCGAGCGATTCTTTATGGGACAACACCTACCTTTTTAGAGCAGTTTGGCTTAAAGGCCTTGGATGAATTACCTCCGCTGCCAGAGAATGTGGAAGCAGATGGTGTACAAGAAGAGGCTGATCTATTTTTTGAAAACTTCAATCAAACATTCGAAGAGATAAAATAGTTCAAAAGAATGAAAAATGTATGATAAAATATAAAAAAGATTTTAGGTCTAACATCTATTGATGTCAGATAAAATGGTAATAAAGCCATGAGGGGAAGGTAAACACGAAACAAATGGCACATATGAATGTAAAGGCTCAAGTTGAACAAGCAGGCGTCTTTTTATCAAAGGTTGCAACTGAAATGAATGGTTTTCTGAACGAAGCTACCTTATCAAGCATGAAACGATTAAACCCTGAAGCGGAAGCCTATTATTGTGACATATTGAGTACATTACGGAAGCTTGCAGTGTACAGCGAGGATGCAGCGGCAGTTTGCAGGAAAATCAGCCAGCAGCAGACATTCCCTCAGCAAGCCGCGCAGCAGACGCTTCACCGTATTTATCATCAATGTATTGAAGAATTTTTTACGCCGAAAAAGGATACATGGTATGAAGACAGCCGTTCCGCGTATACAGGAAAGGGCAGCATTGTTTTCCACCATGAAGTATCCGCTGATATGAAACGATTATTTTCTTCATTAGAAAACGATTTTTTAGCGATGAGAGAAGAGCTAGAATATACGACATCTCATCAGCAAATGAAAATGGTATAGCAAGAGGAAAAAGTGTCTCTACATATAGAGACGCTTTTTTTTATGGACGAGGCATCATAACTTTTTAAGGCGCGCATACACTTGTACAAAACGGACAAGGACGTGAATGAACATGCCCTATTTAAAAATTGGAACAGCAGTCCTTCTTCTATTTACACTCTTACTGCCTTTTTCCTCACATGCCAAAGCAGACATATCATTATCTGTGAGTGCAAGAAGCGCCATTTTAATAGATGGACAGTCAGGCAGAGTCCTATTTGGAAAGGACGAGCATGAAAAAAGGAGAATCGCCAGTATTACGAAAATTATGACGGCGGTATTAGCCATTGAATCAGGAAAAATG
Organism: Bacillus sp. NMCC4; assembly: GCF_002998555.1. NCBI lineage: Bacteria > Bacillati > Bacillota > Bacilli > Caryophanales > Bacillaceae > Bacillus > Bacillus sp. NMCC4. Next base: position 186,383 of record NZ_PVRA01000003.1, read on the forward strand.
AAAGACACCGTCAAGGTATCAAAACGCGCGATTCAAGCAGAGGGCTCATCGCTCTATTTAAAAGAAGGGCAGAAGGTGAGTTTAGAAGACTTGACGTACGGGCTTATGCTGCGTTCTGGAAATGATGCAGCTGTTGCCATTGCAGAGCATGTGGGCGGCAGCTTAGAAGGATTTATTTTTATGATGAATCAAAAAGCGTCTGAACTAGGAATGGAGAATACAAATTTTCAAAATCCGCATGGACTCGATGATCATAAACATCATTATTCATCAGCCTATGACATGGCCATCTTAACAAAATACGCCATGGAGCATAAACAATATCAAAAAATTGCGGGCACGACTTTCTATAAAGCGAAAACGATGGAAGGCTATTGGAAAAATAAAAACAAGCTCCTCACTGGTTTATATCAATATTCAACTGGGGGGAAAACGGGATATACGAAGCTTGCAAAACGCACACTTGTCTCTACAGCTGCAAAAGGGGATGCGGCGCTGATCGCTGTGACCATTAATGCGCCAGATGATTGGAAGGATCATATCTCTATGTTTGAATATGCATTTGATCACTATAAAACGTACGTACTTGCTGAAAAAGGAAGACTCGCTTCGTTAAAAGGAACCTTTTACGAAAAAAAAGCATTTATCAAGCGTGATGTGGACTATTTTTTAAATGAAGATGAGAAAAAGCTAGTGGAAATTGAAACGGAAATGCTTACCCCTCAAAAGAAGTGGGAAAAAAACGCCGAAGCCATCCCGGATGTTGTAGGGAAAATGACATTTTTATTAGATGGCCAGGTGATCGAGCAAGTTCCGATTTTTTATGAAAATAAACGAAATCGAATGCCTCAAAAAAGCTTTCAAGAAATGTTTAAGTCTGTCTTTCAGACATCTATAGGCGGATCTTCATGGTCAATCTAATTTGGGTATTCCTCACTGTCATCGGTCTTGTGTATGCGATGTTCAACGGAACGATGGAGGAAGTAAACGAAGCTGTATTTAAGGGCTCAAAAGAAGCAGTTACCATTTCAATTGGTCTGATTAGTGTCCTCGTTTTTTGGCTCGGACTGATGAAGATTGCAGAAGAGGCAGGTCTGTTAAATTTCTTTAGTAAATTGTGCCGTCCCTTTATTTCAAAGCTATTTCCGGATATTCCGCCTAACCATCCCGCAATGGGGTATATTTTGTCCAACCTTATGGCGAATTTCTTTGGTCTCGGGAATGCTGCTACACCGCTTGGGATTAAGGCAATGGAGCAGATGAAAGCATTAAACGGCAGAAAAAATGAGGCAAGCCGGTCCATGATTACATTTTTAGCGGTCAACACATCCTCTATCACACTTGTGCCAACAACCGTCATTGCGATTAGAATGACCTATGGTGCAGATCAGCCAACAGACATTGTAGGCCCAACCATTTTGGCAACACTCATCTCAGGAATCGGTGCAATTCTCATTGATCGCTATTTCCACTATCGCAGAAGCAGGCGGGGGTGATCTCGTGTCATTTATTAACTGGCTGTCACTTGCTTTGATCCCACTGATCATCGCAGGAATTTTAATTGCAGGAACCATTAAAAAGGTACCGACCTATGAAACATTTGTCGAGGGCGGGAAAGAGGGGATTCAAATTGCCTTTTCAATCATTCCTTATTTAGTCGGTATGCTTGTGGCCATTACGATATTCCGTGCGTCTGGTGCGCTTGACTTTGTCATGGGACTGTTAAAACCTGTGTTTACAGCGATCGGCTTCCCGGCAGAAGTGGTGCCGCTTGCGTTTATTCGTCCGATATCTGGCACGGCCGCACTCGGGATGACATCAGACCTCATTGCGACATATGGACCAGATTCTTTTATCGGACAGCTCGCAGCTGTCATGCAAGGGTCAACAGATACCACTCTATACATTTTAACGGTCTATTTTGGAGCAGTCGGTATTAAAAAAATGGGAGATGCGCTGAAAGTAGGTCTGTTAGCGGACCTCATTGGAATCATAGCATCTGTCATCATCGTCAGTTTGTTATTTAGCGGCGCCTAATGAGGCGCTTTTTTGTATTTCGTGGATGGAAAATCGCTTTTTAGCTGAAATTAGACAGACGAATCGCTTATTTTTCCACGAATGCTTGTTTGTTTTAAGTCAAGCAAGTAAGATAGTACATGAGGTGAAAGACAAATGGAACGTTTACAGAAAGTAATTGCACATGCCGGCGTCGCTTCTAGACGAAAGGCAGAAGAATTAATTAAAGAAGGACGAGTTACCGTTAATGGTCAAACAGTGACAGAGCTCGGAGTAAAAGTGGGCTCTTCAGATAAAATTGAAGTCAACGGATTAAAGCTTGAAAGAGAAGAACCGGTTTACTTTATGCTTTATAAACCGCGCGGCGTCATTTCAGCTGCTGAGGATGATAAAGGACGTAAGGTCGTCACAGATTTCTTTGATGACGTCCCGCAGCGCCTTTATCCAATCGGCCGCTTAGATTATGATACGAGCGGTTTGATTTTAATTACAAATGACGGGGAATTTGCCCATAAGCTCATGCATCCGAAATATGAAATTGATAAAACGTATGCAGCGAAGCTAAAAGGCATCCCATCAAAGGAATTGCTTAGAAAGCTAGAAAAAGGGATCATGTTAGATCATAAAAAGACAGCACGTGCTCGTGCCAAAATGCTTTCTATCGATAAACGAAAGCAGACATCTATCGTTCAATTAACCATTCATGAAGGCAGAAACAGACAAGTGCGCCGCATGTTTGAAGCGATCGGTCATGATGTGTTAAAGCTAAAAAGAGAGCAATATGCGTTCCTTCATATTGAAGGCATGAGACCGGGAGACCGCAGAGAATTGTCTCCGCATGAAGTCAAGCGCCTGAGAGCGATTGCAGATCATGGGAAAAGCGCTTTTTAATTTTCACATAAACTTCAAAAAATGAAGAAGCATCAAAAGAAGGAGAATGCTATAATTTACCTGAATGTCTATGGGGAAGGGGTACTTCAGATGAAGAAAAGACGGTTTTTCATACGGACGGGCATTCTCCTCGTGATGCTTGCTGCACTTTGTTATACGATGTATAACTCAGTATTTGCCAAACAGGATCAAGTCAAAGAAGGATCTATTGCGCCAAACTTTGTCCTTCAATCAGTGGATGGGGAACGGATTGAATTAAAGGAATTAAAAGGCAAAGGCGTCTTCCTTAATTTTTGGGGGACCTGGTGTGGTCCGTGTAAACAAGAATTTCCTTACATGGCAAATCAATATGAAGTATTCAAGGATCGCGGTGTGGAAATTGTTGCAGTCAATGTTGGGGAATCCAATATTGCCGTGAAAAATTTTATGGAATCCTATGGCGTGAATTTTCCTGTTGCGATGGACAAAGATCGTCAAGTGACAGAGGCATATGATATTACGCCGCTGCCAACCACATTTTTAATTAATCCTGAAGGCAAGGTAATCAAAGTCATAAAGGGAACCATGACAGAACGTAATGTCTATGAATATATGAATTTGATTAAACCAAAGGGGTCATAGAATGAAAGAGGTAAAGTGCGAGTGTGGACATATTAATCCAATCGGTACTGTTTTATGTGAATCATGCGGGAATCCAATTGCAGCTATAGAGAAAAACTCTTCAAAGCTGCTTGATATGAGATATGACGGCAGTGCAAGACGCTCGCAAACATACAACAAAACGATTGTGGATAAAGTATGGAACTTTTTTTCTTCCGTTAAAGTGGGTGTGTGGCTGATTGTTATTACACTGCTTGCTTCCTCACTAGGAACCATTTTTCCGCAGGAGCGGTTTATTCCGCCAGGTGCATCTGCTTCCACCTATTATGAAGAGCAATATGGGTCGTTTGGTAAGCTGTATTACATACTTGGATTCCATGATCTTTATAATTCTTGGTGGTTTTTAGCTTTAGTCGCATCAATCGGAATCTCCCTTGTCATTTGCAGTCTCGACCGGGTCATTCCTCTTTATCGGGCACTTAAAAACCAAGGGGTTATCAAAAAAGAAGGCTTTATGAGAAGACAGCGTCTGTTCAGTGAAACAGACAAAACGTTAGATCAGCATACATATGAAGGCATCATAAGAGCAATGAAACAAAAGCGTTACCGCGTGCGAGAAGAAAACGGACATATTTTAGCTGAAAAAGGCCGCTTTTCACGCTGGGGGCCTTACGTCAATCACATTGGATTAATCATCTTTCTCATTGGATCGATGCTCCGGTTTGTCCCGGGCATGTATGTGGATGAAACGCTCTGGGTCAGAGAAGGTGAAACGGCCCCAATCCCAGGCACAGATGGTCAATACTTCTTGAAAAATAATGCGTTTTCAATTGACCGCTATGAAACTGGAAATGAAAAAGAAGTGTTTGAGAATGCGATTGAAAGAGCTGGCGACGGTCAAGTGGTGAAAAGTTATAAAACCGATGCCACTTTATACAAACGTGAAGGGGAAGTTGTGTTTGGTGAAAAGCCCAAGCTGAAGCAGGTAACAGAACACGATATCAAAGTGAACGAACCGCTCAAGTTTGATCATTTCTCATTATATCAAGTGGATTTTAAACAAAATGAACTCGATCAAATGGTCTTTCAGCTGATTCGTAAAGATACAGAAAAATCTTTCGGAACAGTGAAGATTAATCTGCTGGAGCCTAAGTCAGAATATGATCTTGGTAGCGGTTACAAAGTCAAAGTGATGAGCTATCTCCCTGATTTTTATTTTGACGATGATGGAACGCCGAGTACGAAAACAAGGAATCCGAATAATCCTGCTTTCGTGTTTGAAATGATTTCTCCTGAAAAGCCTAAAGGTGAAAAAAGCTTTGTGGCGATTCAAGAGACAGTAGAAGGCTCTGATAACAACATATATAAAATGAAGTTTGATCGAGTGGAAACGAAAAACGTCACGGGATTGACGGTTAGAAAAGATTTAACTCTCGGGGTGCTCATCGTAGGCGGGATTATCTTCATGATTGGTGTCGTGCAGGGGATGTATTGGCAGCATAGAAGAATTTGGCTGTCTGCAAAGGATGGAAAAGTATTTGTGGCAGGACACACAAACAAAAACTGGTTCGGCTTAAAGTCTGATCTCAACGTGTTACTAAGTGACAGTGGCATCAAACAGCCAGTTGATCAAAAAGAACTGCCTGATACAACAAGTATCAGCAAAAACAAGGGGGAAGGATTAGATGGCAGCAGTCAGTGAAAACCTGTTATTTGCAGCTTTTCTATTGTATTTAGCGGCAGTTCCTTTTTTTGGTGGTGCCATTAAAGGAAAAAAGAAAGTTGATGGACCGCGCAGGAATAAGGCGGCACTTATCGGCATTACGCTCACCATCATCGGTTTTTTAAGTCAATTTGGCTATTTTATTTCAAGATGGATGGCGTCTGGTCATGCACCAGTCAGTAATTTGTTTGAATTCACAACCGCTTTTGGCATGATGCTTGTGCTCGCATTCATCATTTTATATTTTGTGTATCAAGTGTCTGTACTTGGTTTATTTACACTTCCAATCGCTTTATTGATTATTGCCTATGCAAGTATGTTCCCATCTGATATATCACCGCTGATTCCTTCACTACAAAGTAATTGGCTTTATATTCACGTGACAACAGCAGCACTTGGGCAAGCCATTTTAGCGATCAGCTTTGTGGCAGGTGTCATCTTCCTATTAAAGCATGTCGACCAAACAAAGCCAGGGAAGAAGACATTTGGTTTAGAGCTCGTCATGTTTATGATTGTCGTCACACTTGCATTTATCGCTGTCACGTCCATCTTTAGAATGACAGGATACGAGGCGAAATTTAATTGGGTCGATAAAAATAAAGAGGAAAGTGTGATGGTCTATGAGCTGCCAGCTCTAGTTGGACCTCATAAAGGAGAGCTTGTGACGCAAGATCGTTTGGAACCATTTGTTGATTTGCCGCCTGTTTTTTCAGGAAGAAAGGTCAATACGGTGTTATGGTCATTCGGCACGGGGCTGATCTTGTATGGACTGATTCGGTTGATCATTCGCAAACGACTCAGCGCTCTGCTTCAACCGCTTGTGAAGCAGGTGAACCTAGATTTAGTCGATGAAATTGGATACAGGGCTGTTTCCATTGGTTTCCCTGTATTTGCGTTAGGCGGGCTGATTTTTGCAATGATCTGGGCGCAAATTGCCTGGACTCGGTTCTGGGGCTGGGACCCGAAGGAAGTATGGGCATTGATTACGTTTCTCTTTTATGCAGCCTACCTTCACCTTCGCTTATCAAGGGGCTGGCATGGCGAAAAGTCCGCTTGGCTAGCTGTCATCGGATTCGCCATCATTATGTTTAATCTCATCTTTGTCAATCTTGTGATTGCAGGGCTTCATTCTTACGCTTAATCACATGAAAAAGGCCAACTTTTTATGAATCGATTTGGCTTTTTGTTAAAATGAATGTAACAACGGAGAAAGCAGGAGGATTGTCTAATGGAACACACAACTCAAACGAAAATATTAGTCGTAGATGATGAGGCAAGAATTCGCCGCCTTTTAAAAATGTACTTAGAACGTGAAAATTATGAAATCGATGAAGCAGAAAATGGAGATGAGGCGATTCAAAAAGGACTCCAAACAGATTATGACCTCATTTTACTCGATTTAATGATGCCTGGGACAGATGGAATCGAAGTGTGTAATCAAATTCGAGACAAAAAAGCGACTCCAATCATTATGCTGACGGCAAAAGGAGAAGAAGCCAACCGCGTCCAAGGGTTTGAGGCAGGAACGGATGACTATATCGTAAAACCTTTTAGCCCGCGTGAAGTTGTTTTACGTGTGAAGGCATTGCTCAGAAGATCTTCTCAAACGTCTTATCTCAATACTGGGACAACAACAAAAGATGTACTTGTGTTTTCTCATCTTTCAATTGACCACGATGCGCATAGAGTGACGGCTGATGGCAAAGAAGTCAGTCTCACGCCGAAGGAATATGAGCTTTTATATTTCCTTGCGAAAACACCGGATAAGGTTTATGACAGAGAGAAGCTGTTAAAAGAAGTATGGCAGTATGAATTCTTTGGAGACTTGAGAACAGTCGATACCCACGTCAAACGACTTCGCGAAAAGCTGAATAAAGTGTCACCAGAAGCTGCGAAAAAAATCGTGACGGTATGGGGTGTCGGGTACAAATTTGAGGTCGGCGCTGAATGAAACTGTGGAAAAGTGTCGTTGGAAAGCTATGGTTAACCATTCTCTTCCTCGTCCTGATCGTTTTATCTATTTTAACCGTGCTTCTTTTAGAGTTCATTGAGAATTACCATGTAGAAGAAGCAAAGTCAGATTTAACTCAAATGGCAAACAAAGTAGCGGTCATTTTAGAAAGCCATGAGGATCAATCGCTCGCAAGGTCGATTACATCAGAGCTTGCTGACAAATTGACGAGTATTGCGATTATCCAAGAGGACGGGCTAGAGTGGTATTCGTCTGAAAAAGACGGGAAGCTTCCTGCGATTACAAAGAAACAAATTGAAGCGGACAGTGATTTAAATCAAGCACTAAAAGATCGTAAAAAAATCAGTAAACGTGCAGAACCAAATGCAGGCAATCAGAAAGATGAACGAATTGTCGTCGGTGTTCCATTTGAGGCAAACGGAAAAAAAGGTATGGTCTTTCTTTCTCAATCATTACTCGCTGTAGAACAAACAACGAAACATACGACGCGTTATATCTTCCTAGCAGCCGGAATTGCCATTATTCTGACCACTATCTTCGCTTTCTTCTTATCAACACGTGTCACCTATCCTCTCAGAAAGATGAGAGAGGGGGCACAGGATCTGGCGAAAGGGAAATTTGATACCAAGATTCCTATATTAACGCAAGACGAAATTGGAGAACTGGCCATCGCCTTTAATCAAATGGGCAAGCAGCTTAAATTCCATATCACAGCCTTAAATCAAGAAAAAGAACATTTGTCCAACATTTTAAGCAGTATGGCTGATGGTGTCATCACCATCAATATTGATGGAACGATTCTCATGACGAATCCTCCTGCAGAACGATTCTTGCAGGCATGGTATTACGAGCAAAATATGAAGATCAAAGATGGAGATGAACTGCCACCAGAAGCGAGAGAACTGTTTCATACAGCCGTCAGCACAGAAAAAGAGCAAATGATCGAAGTCACGCTGCAAGGACGTACCTGGGTTCTTCTCATGACCCCGCTTTATAATCAGCAGGATGTCAGGGGAGCAGTTGCGGTCCTTCGTGATATGACAGAGGAACGAAGACTTGATAAGCTGAGAAAAGACTTCATTGCCAATGTCAGTCATGAACTTCGTACACCAATTGCCATGCTGCAAGGGTATAGTGAGGCGATTGTAGATGATATTGCAGGCTCAGAAGAGGAAAAGAAAGAGATTGCGCAAATTATCTACGACGAATCACTTCGAATGGGACGTCTTGTGAATGACCTTCTAGATCTAGCGAGAATGGAAGCGGGCCATATTACACTTAATCTTGAATCGACAGATACAGAAGAGCTGACCGAGAAGATTTACCGCAAGTTTCTCGGTATTGCGAAAGAAAAACAAGTTGATCTCACATATGACATTCAAGTGGATGAACCGCACTTTGTACTCGATCCGGATAAGATTGAGCAGGTGTTTACGAATCTCATTGATAACGCCATTCGTCATACACCAGAGGGCGGAGAGGTTCACTTCTCGGTTCAATCGGTGGAAAGCGGTCTGAAAATGGATGTGAAAGATTCGGGAAGCGGAATCCCGGAAGAGGATCTGCCATTTATTTTCGAACGTTTCTATAAAGCGGATAAGGCAAGAACAAGAGGGCGTTCTGGTACTGGGCTTGGTCTTGCGATTGTGAAGAACATCGTAGAGGCGCATCAAGGCTCCATTCATGCACATAGCAAAGCGGGTACAGGTACACACTTTACCTTTTATATTCCGAGAAAAAAGCAGGAACTCGTCTAATCCTGACGAAGAATCTTGTTACATGAGAAACACTTCTTTTCGAAAAAAAGAAGTGTTTTTTTATTTTCATATTTTTAAGGAGAAGTTAAACAAAAAGCCCTTCCCAAATTGTCGAACTTGTAATATATTTGTCATAAAGTTGTAATGTAACGTTTTGTAAGAGTCAATCGACAAAAATAAGTGAACGGAGGGGTTTCCTATGCATGAAACCTTTCAAAAAATATATGATTCGTACCATCAAGATTTGTACCAGTTTTTATTTTATATGGTTAAAGATAAAAATCAGGCAGAGGATCTCGTTCAGGAGGTTTACATCCGGGTACTTCACTCATATAAAACTTTTGAAGGAAGAAGCAGCGAGAAAACTTGGCTGTTTTCAATTGCAAGGCATGTGGCGATTGATTGGTTTCGCAAACAGCAAACCATTAGACAACGGGTACTCGGCACGTTTGATTGGGATAAGCAGGATGTAAAGGACCCAGACTTGCTCCCAGACGAACTGGCTGTACAGGATGAAAATGTAAAAGAAATCTATGCCGCACTTGATCATTGCACGATTGATCAACGAGCTGTCATCATTTTAAGATTTATCCAGGGCTACTCAATCATGGAGACGGCAAAGGCGCTAAAGTTCTCGGAAAGCAAAGTCAAAACAACGCAGCACCGAGGCCTGAAAGTGCTCCGAAAACATATGGAGCTTTTGAAGGAGGAGCTAGTGAATGAAAACGAACAGGTCCGATTGGAGCGAAGAACGAATCAAGGTGTTACTAAGTCAGCTTCCAAAGGTGGAGGACAACCGTTCATCTAAGCAGATATACCAGCAGATGCTGATGGCAAGCGGGCAGAAAAAGAAAAGTGCCAAATGGATCGGTCCAGCGGTCGCAACCGTTGTGGTTTTATTTATGGCGTTTTTGATTTCTCCTCATTTATTTCAGCCGGCTGCTCAAGATCATCATAAGCAAGTGGAAACAAGTGCTGACAAAAGTCAGGTGAACGCCACATTAGAGGCGGTCAAACAGACTGATGGGCCCTCACACGTTGTTTCTCGTAAGCAGCAGCAAAAGTATATGACCATTGCATACATAGATGAATCAACCTCTCAGGTAGTTCCAATTAGCATTGAAAAAGAGGATGAGTATGATCATTTGCAGGAAATGATGAACACATATGAGCAGGTGCAGCTGCCTGAAATGACAAAACCTCTTCAATCTTATATTGATATGGTAGATCTTCGAGAAAAAGGAGATACACTCATCTTTCAGTTAAAAAATGATTTGTCCCTCGATACGTTAAAAGAAGCCAACCGGTTTAAAGATATGGTAAAAGAAACGCTAAAATGGAGTAAGTATAAGCAGGTACAGGTCAAGACATCCAAAGGTTCTCAACTTCAATTAGGAGCAAATGGCCGCATTGGAACAATGTCGATTGAGAAACAAACAAAGCACGCTTATTATATTTTAGACAACAAAAGCGGGACTTTTTTAGTGCCTTCAAAAACCCATTATTCTTCGTATGAAGATGCGGTAGAGGCCATGAAGCGGACAAGTGATGCCGGACTTGATCCATTAATTAAAGATGAATCGATTAAAGAAGTGACGACTAAAGGAAAACATGTGACTATCACATTTGGAGCATCAGCGCAATTATCGGACTCAAATGATCATATTCTACTCATTGAAGGTCTGCTGCTCTCAGCGAAAGATTTTGGTTTTACAGAGGTCACCATTCAACAGGCGGGGGCAGATCAAGTTGGTCCATATGAATTAGAAGAACCCATAGAGGTGCCGGCTCTGCCGAATCCAGTTGTTATAAGAGACCGTTAAAGGACGCAAGAAATTGCGTTCTTTTTTGATGTATAGAAAATAGCTTCCTTGCTGTATACTAAGCTGTCATAAAAAGAACCTCAAAGAAGGGGAGTCACTGATGAAAAGGTATTGCTTCATATGTGCCAGCTGTTTTTTGCTGTTGATTTTTTCGCCTTTTGCTCATGCACAGAAAACAAGCGAATGGGTGGAGCCGATAAAAGGAGAAGTCACGGATTTGTTTGGGACAAGAGGTGGCTCGCACAAGGGATTAGATATAGCTGCGCCTGAAGGAGAATCCATATTTGCTGCAAGTGAAGGTGTGGTCTCGCGTTCGTATGTATCTGCTACATATGGAGAGGTTGTGTTTATCCAGCATCCAAATGGATATGAAACCGTCTATGCTCATTTACACGAGCGTTTTGTTAAAAAGGATGACCATGTAGAAGCAGGACAGCCGATCGGCATTATCGGCAACACAGGGGCTTCTAGAGGCACTCATTTGCATTTTGAGGTGCACAAGGGTAATTGGTCAGTCAGTAAAGAAGATGCGGTAGATCCACTCACAATCATTGCGATGGATCGTTTCCAAGAGCCGGCTCTTCATGTAAACGGGCATGAAAACAATACATATCTCATTAAACAAGGAGATACCCTTTGGTCGATTGCAAAGGCGCACGAGATGACTGTGGAACAATTGAAAAAAATCAATGAGCTTACTACTCATCTCATCCGAACGGGAGACCGTTTAATGATTTCAACAAAATAAACCTCATGCAAATGCATGAGGTTTAACATTATTTTTTATAGGTCGATCAGACGGACAGAAAGTATATCTTGCACTTCGGTTAATTCTTTGACAATTTCGTCCTCAAGATGTTTGTCGAAAGAAAGCATCATGATGGCTTCGCCGCCTTTTTCTTTACGTCCTACTTGCATTGTCGCAATGTTGACATCATGGTCGCCTAATATTTGTCCAACCTTTCCAATCACACCAGGGGCATCAGTATGCTGGATGTAGACAAGGTGTCCATCTGGATAAAAATCAATATTAAATCCATTAATGGAAACAACGCGTTCTCCTAAATGCGGGATGTAGGTTGCTTTTAGAGTAAAGGTTGAAAGGTCACCTTTGACTTCAATAGAAATGCTGTTTTCGTAACCAGATTCGCTGGAAGAAATTTTTTCACTAAAGCTAATGCCGCGTTCTTTTGCCACCATCCCAGCATTTACTTCATTTACAGTCGAATCGACGCGTTCTTTTAAAAAGCCTGACAGGAGACTTTTTGTAATAAAGGAGGTTTCGAGTTTTGAAATAGAGCCTTCGTAAGAGATGCTTACTTCTTTTACAGGCTCTCTCATTGATTGAGAGACAAGACGTCCGAGCTTTCCTGCAAACTGATGATAAGGCTGAATCTTTTTGAACTCGTCTTTTGTCATCGCTGGTAGATTAATAGATGACATGACAGGAAGTCCTTTTGCAAATTGAAGTACTTCTTCAGAAACTTGCGCCGCTACATTTAATTGTGCTTCCTTTGTCGATGCGCCAAGATGCGGAGTCGCAATGACGAGCGGATGGTCTACAAGCGGATTATCAGTAGGAGGTTCTACCTCAAATACATCGAGTGCAGCTCCTGCAACATGGCCGCTTTCAAGCGCTTCAAGAAGGTCACCCTCGTCAATAATACCGCCGCGCGCACAGTTCACTAGGCGAACGCCTTTTTTCGTTTTTGCAATTGTTTCTTTATTGAGAAGCCCTCTTGTTTCTTTTGTTAATGGGGTATGTACAGTGATAATATCTGATACTTCGAGTACTTCATCAAGTGATTTGGCATTGACACCAATTTTTTCTGCACGTTCCTTTGTGAGAAATGGGTCAAATACGTTGACTGTCATGCCAAATGCTCTTGCACGCTGAGCGATTTCGCTTCCGATTCTGCCAAGTCCAACAATCCCAAGAGATTTTCCATAAAGCTCAGCACCAACATATGCGCCTCTGTTCCATTCTTTTGATTTCACAGAAATATTGGCTTGTGGAATATGACGCATTAGCGAAGAGATCATGGCAAATGTATGCTCAGCTGTGGAGATCGTATTACCGTTTGGTGCATTGATGACAATGACGCCATGCTTGGTCGCTTCATCAATATCAATATTGTCTACTCCCACACCGGCACGGCCGACAATTTTTAATGAAGACATTTTTTCATAAAGCTCTTTGGTCACTTTCGTAGCACTTCTGACAAGTAAGGCATCAAATGTGTGTAATTCATCTTCTGCTTCAGTTACATTTTTTTGGACAATTTCAACAAAATCTGATTCTAAAAGTGGTAAAAGACCATCATTGCTCATCTTATCTGAGACTAATACTCGAAACATCGTAAGATTTCCTCCTAAAATAAACGTCATAAATATCTGATAATTTACCATATTCCTTTTCACTGTGTCAATCAAATTAAAGCAGTAAAGCGAAAAAGAAAACACGAACATTTATTGGTATCTTTATAAAGAATGGACACCTTTAAACAAAAGATAACCAATTTTTGCGCATTTGTCATTATAATTTTTAAGTTTTTTACGATTTCTTAAAACTGATGAAATTGCTCAGGATTTTTATCTGTACAAATGCTCATATATCATATATAATGATGTCGAATTGAATAATGATCAATCTTCGGGGCAGGGTGCAATTCCCTACCGGCGGTGATGAGCATAGTCTCTAAGCCCGCGAGCCTTTTTTGGCAGGATTCGGTGTGATTCCGAAGCCGACAGTATAGTCTGGATGGGAGAAGATGGAGGTTCGTAAACGTTGAAAACATGGTTTTTCACACGTTTATTTGTCTAGCCAAAATTCCCCGCTCCTGTTTTCATGAGCGGTTTTTTTGCGGCTGAAATTGAACAATCCTCTTTTCGAAAGATTTGATCGAAAAGGAGAGAGAATATTGAATCAAAGTAAAGTAAAACGTTTAGTCGTCACCAGTATGCTCAGCAGTATTTCGTTCGTGTTAATTTTATTGGATTTCCCTTTCCCAGGGCTTCCAGCGTATTTGAAAATTGATTTCAGTGATATACCAGCGATTATTGCGATTTTAATTTATGGGCCGGGTGCAGGAATTGCCGTTGAGGCATTAAAAAATGTTCTGCATTATCTCATTCAAGGCAGTATGTCTGGTGTTCCAGTTGGGCAAGTCGCGAACTTCATTGCAGGCACATTATTCATCTTACCAGTCGCCTTTATGTTCAAAAGAATTAAATCAGCAAAAGGGATGGCATGGTCAATGATCATCGGTACATTACTGATGACTGTGATGATGAGCATTTTAAATTACTTCTTATTTCTGCCAGCTTACACATGGTTTTTAAACGCACCTGAACTATCTGATCATGCGCTCAAGACGACCATTACAGCAGGGATCTTACCTTTTAACTTTATTAAAGGAATGATCATTACCATCGTGTTTAGCTTCATTTTTGTGAAAATGCGTCCATGGTTTGAAAATAAACGCCGACTTCAAAATAGTTAATATAAAAAAAGCCCCTGCATAAGGGGCTTTTATACTATTCATGCTTAAGTGGGTCACCCTCGAAAGATTCGTCCGCAACTTTGATTGAGTCAGTTGGACATCCTTCAAATGCATCAAGCATATCTTCTTCAAGTACTTCTGGAACTTCTACAGTCCCTTGGTTGTCGTCAAGCGTAACAAATGCAATGCCTTCATCATCATAATCATAAATGTCTGGAGCAGCTGCACCGCATGCGCCGCAAGCAATACATGTGTCTTTGTCTACAATTGTATATTTTGCCATGTTAAAAAATACCTCCCAGATAGTTCGATGGAACACATGGTTTAACCTTTTTAGTTTCACCGATAAAAAACAATTTCCTCAAACCTTATTGTAATGATTTTAAATTCACATTTCAACTGTAAAGTGATTGAGAATGCTTATCACATAAGGGTTTGTTCATAACTTTCCCCCATAAATTGAGTTTAAACATTTCTTCTTGTATGAAATCTGTTAAAATAAAGGGAGAAAATATTCGAATTTTGTCAGGAAGACAGGTGCATTGATGAATGACTCTTCATTATTTGGATGTCATGTTAATGGACAGCGTATATAAATTGAACGGCGAACGCTCCATTAGTGCTGTCTACCATCTTTTTAAAGGAAAAAAATCATCACAAACCATACAGGATGCCAGCTTGTTTGAGCTTTCCAGGTACTTCGGCTGTTACCCGGGGTTTACGAGGGATCAGCTGAATCGTTCTGCTTTAAAGCTTGAAGAGAAGCACTACATTAGAAAAAACGATGAGACATTCAGCATCACTGAAGCAGGGCAGCGAATGCTAAACCAGCATTTTTCTGAAAAACCGATGCCCGCTTATTTTCATGGTGCCAAATATCACGATAAAGCAAAGATGCTATGGATGAGGCTCTCTTTACTTGTACAAGTGCTTTCTCACTATATGGCTGGATCGCATCAATATGTTCCAATACAAAGAGATGTCTCGGTTCAAAGCTGGACGAAATCTTTCTTGAAACAGCATCAGCAGAAAAGCAAGCTTTCAGAAGATCTGCATCATGAACTAGAAAAGCTCCTTGTTTGTTTAAGCGATCAAGAGGCACTGATTTTTGTTTACTCATTGACCTCAAATGAACGAATCGGGCGTACGTATCAGCAAATGGCGGAGTGGATGAAAGAAGATGTGTGGTATGTGTACCTGCTTTTTTGGAATGTACTCCATTATTTTATTCAATCTGCCCAAAAAGGTGAGGCACCGATTTTGCAGCAGCTCGTAGGTGACCTTGAATTCAAACGCGTGTTAACAACTTCTACCCATAAAACACTTGAGCTTGTCCAAAAAGGATTTGATATTGAACAGATTGCTCACATTCGTTCACTAAAAAAGGCAACGATCGAAGATCATATCGTGGAGCTGTCGATACATGAGCCAAGCTTTTCAATAGATCCGTATGTGAGTATAGAAGAGCAGCGGGCGATCCTTACTGTAGCCAGGGAGCTTCAAACAAATAAAATGAAGCTGATTAAAGAAAAACTCGAGCATCCATTTACTTATTTTCAAATACGATTGGCACTGACAAGGATGGTGAAAGCAAATGGATAAGCTTCATCAGACGCTCATGCGATACTTTGGCCACGACACTTTTAAAGTGGGTCAAGAGGACATAATTCAAAGTGTACTGCATCAAAAAGATACGGTTGCCATGCTGCCTACTGGCGGAGGGAAGTCACTTTGCTATCAAATTCCTGGCTATATGACAGAAGGATTAGTTCTGATTATTTCGCCTCTTTTATCGCTTATGGAGGATCAAGTCGAACGAATGAAAATGCGCGGAGAAAAACGAGTGGCGGCGCTTAACAGCACATTGTCTTTTCAGGAGAGACGACATATCATTCGGCATTTGCCATCATATAAATTTTTATTCGTCGCACCTGAGGCATTAATGTCAGAAGTGCTGCTAGAACAGCTCAAGTCGATGCATATTGGTCTGTTTGTCGTCGATGAAGCGCATTGTATATCAGAATGGGGGCATGATTTCCGTCCTGAATATTCAAAGCTGGGAGAATGGAGAGAAGCGTTAGGTCATCCTGTGGCTTTAGCTCTTACAGCAACAGCAACGAAACAAACGCTAAAAGATACAGTGCAAACGCTAAGATTACAGCATCCAGAATTTCATATTCATTCCGTCAACCGCCCGAACATTGCCTTCGTCAAAGAAGCGCACGAATCGAAAGAAGCAAAAGAGAAACGGGCCATTGAGCTTGCGGACTTCCTGCAAGGACCAGGTCTTATTTATTGCCCGACCCGGCAAATGACAGAAGAGCTTGCACTCTGGATGAAACAAAAAACCAATCAGCGTGTTGAGTTTTATCATGGCGGAATGGATGCAGGAGACCGTATGCTCATTCAGCAGCAATTTATCAGCGGTCAGCTTGATCTCATTTGCTGCACGAGTGCTTTTGGCATGGGAATTGATAAAGCGGATATCCGATTTGTCATTCATATGAGCCCGCCGCAATCGATTGAAGCATTTATGCAAGAGATTGGAAGAGCGGGAAGGGATGGGAAAAACAGTGTGAGCATTCTTTTATATACAGAAGAGGATGCAGATATTCAGCAACACTTGATCCAAGCAGAAGGCTTTGACGATCCAGAAATTGATTTCTTCTTAGCCCAGCTCACACAAATGCAGACAAATGATGAAAAAAAATTACGTGAACGATTAATGGAAACAGGGCTTCAGGAGACCCGTGCAAGAATGCTGACGCATTATTACATGATGCATGAGTCCGAACAGCGCCCGGCAATCCTCATGAATCTAAAAGAAAAATTGCAGGACAGACAAACAGAAAAGCTGAGAAAAGTGTGGCAATTTAAAGAGCGGATCATGGGTCATGACTGCTTTAGACAATCTCTGTTATCATACTTTCACGAACAGCTTAATCAAACAGAGCACGCGTCCTCTGATTATTGCTGCTCTTCTTGCGGACTTGACCTGTCTGATTATGAAAAAAAAGATCAATCATTGGAGCTGAATGAAATGAAACACTGGAAGACCGTGCTGGATCGTATGTTTCATCTGACAAAAGAGGCGCAGCATTGATTGAACAACATCGTCGAATCATTGAAAAATTAACCGATCGACAAGTCGTAGAACAGCTGTATTTCACGCAGCTCCTCATGCTTATCGTTTCTTTTTTACTAGGCATATTTATGTTCGATCAATGGACGGATTTTACAGCCCTTTGGCAGATTCATGATATACGTATTCTGACATATGGAATTGGCGGTGCGTTGCTCGTCATTATTGTAGATGCAATTGTCATGAAGGTGTTTCCCGCTCATATGTATGATGATGGCGGTTTAAATGAAAAGATGTTCAAAAACCGAAGCATCCCGCATATTGTTTGGTTAGCACTCCTCATCGCCTTTTCAGAGGAAATACTATTTCGCGGAATCGTTCAACAGCAATTTGGGCTGGAGATTGCCAGCATCGTGTTTGCGCTTCTTCACTTTCGCTATTTATCAAAAATACTCTTGTTTATCCTCGTGGTTTCCATTAGTATTTTTTTAGGACTTTTATACGAGTGGACGGGGAATTTATTTGCTCCTGTCATGACTCATTTTGTCATTGACTTAGTCTTTGCTTGTCAAATTCGTTTGAAATATAAGGGGAGGGATGAACATGGAAGAAATGTCGAGAATGCAGAGAAAGAAGGAGCAGCTGACAAACAACCATGACGACGATGTAGAGGAAATTCTTGAAGAAAAAGTACATCCTTCTGATGACTCTCACTTTCCTACACGAGAAGACTTTCATGAATATAAGAAGCAGCGCACGAAAAAAGTGCGCAATCCTTTGTTTACGACATTGGCTATTATCTTTCCTATCATCGTCATCACTGTTTTCTTTCTATTGATCTATTACACATCAAAGGAAATCAACGATAATAACAATCAAGGTGTATACATCGATAAAACCTCAAGTGCTGACACAGACCCAGTTCCGTCAGCACTTGTCGAAACAAAAAATGACGCTAGCGATGATAAAGCGGATGCGTCTGATGAAGAGAAGAAAAAGAAAGATGAAGAAAAAGAAAAGCAGCGATCAAAAGAAAAAGCAGAGCAGAAGAAAAAAGAAAAAGCCGCTAAAGAGAAAGAAGAGCGTGAAAAAGCCGCAGCTGCGAAAAAGCGTGAACAGCAGCAGCTCGCACTGCAAAAACAACAAGAAGAGAAAAAACGAAAAGAAGCCGAAGAGAAAAAGAAGCAGGAAGAAAAGCCGGTTCGTGTCGTACAGCACACTGTGGGCCCAGAGGAAAACCTGTATCGAATCTCGATGAAATATTACAAAAACCGATCGGGTGAAGAGAAAATTAAAGCCTATAATCATTTAAATGGGAACAGTGTATACAGTGGTCAAGTACTCAACATTCCATTGGAAAACTAATTACCTGACATGATCGAATGAAAAAGCACATACATATGTAGAAAAAAGGGACAGGGTGTATGTGATGACATTGCACGTAATCAGCCGCTATATGGATCAGCCGACACAGAAAATGATGGAAACGTTGATCAAAAGAAAGCACAAATATGAGGGCTTTGCTAAGCAGTGCAAAAGATGGCAATGGACAGCCCTATTGTCGCTGGCGATTCTTTTGTTTTATTTTGTAATAACGGCAAATAAGGGAGGCTCTCTTCAGCCGGAAGCGATGATTGCAACACTGCTTGGTCATGAGATCTTTCTATTTTGGATAATGGCTGAGGTGTTTGCTTTTTACGCATCTTATTACTATAAGAAAAAAGAGGAAAAGGCTGAGGATGAATATCATCGGCTTAGATGTGAGATTATACAAAAAAGCACAGACTTATGGCCGCAATCAGACCAGTGGAAAGAGCGTGAAGCGGTTTTTCACTATATGCAGAAGCAATATGACATTAATCTCTATTATGAAAGTAAATAAATGTGTAAAAAGACGTTTTAATAGTTGAAACGTCTTTTTTCATTCAAGCGTCTTATGAACGAAACAAATGCAAGGGAGCCATTTATGATGAAATATGCCATCGGATTTACTGCCGCCATTGCGGCTGTTACAACAGGTGTGTGTGTAACGGCAAAAATGGTGAAAACGGCAAAACAAAACAACATCAAAAAGCATTACTTTACAATAGAGGCACTTCAATCAGATCGACCAGCAGTGATTTTCTTTATTTCTGATACACACCGGCGTCTTATTAGTGACTCATTATTAGCAGAAGTCACACAAGAAGAACCAGATGTCATTATGGTAGGCGGGGACTTAGCAGAAAAAGGTGTACCCTACGCCAGGATTGAAGAAAATGTGAAACGTTTATCAAGAATTGCGCCCGTTTATTTTGTTTGGGGAAATAATGATCATGAGCTGCACCAGCAAAAGTTTAAAGAGATACTTCATGCATATGATGTCACGACTCTGCAAAATGAAACGGTTGTGTGGGATTTCGAAGGCCAGCCAATCAAAGTTGGAGGTATCGATGATATTCGGCTTGAAAAGGCGGATTATGAAGCGATACGACCTGAGTTTGTGAAAGATGAGGTGAATATTCTCTTATCACACAACCCAGATGTACATCATTTGATGAGTGATGAAGAGGGAATCGACCTTGTTCTGAGCGGTCATACGCATGGAGGTCAGATCCGAATCGGGAAATTTGGTCCGTATGAAAAAGGAAGAACAGGTCAGGTCAAAGGCGCGTTTTTTCTCATTAGTAATGGCTATGGAACAACAAAGATTCCAATGCGTCTCGGGGCAGAACCAGAAACCCATCTGATCTATTTAATGCCTGTAAAAACGCGATGACTGGCTGCACCCTCAATATTTTCCATAAAAGTCACCGTAAGCATAGCTTCATGCTTGTCTTCCGTCTTGACACAGTGTAAACTGAATACAAAATTAAGAACCTATGACTCATCATCTCATATACTACAGTATGATGTGTGTTTAGAAGAGGCAGGAGGGAACGTTATGCGACTGGAGCGTCTGAATTATAATAAAATCAAAATTTTTCTCACACTAGATGACCTGACAGACCGGGGTCTTACGAAAGAAGACCTTTGGAAAGATTCGTTCAAAGTCCATCAGCTGTTTAAAGACATGATGAACGAGGCGAATCAGGAGCTCGGTTTTGAAGCGAGTGGACCGATTGCTGTTGAAGTATTTTCTCTTCAGGCGCAGGGGATGGTCGTCATTGTCACAAAGAGTCAGCAGGAAGATGCTGATGATGATGAGTTTGATGAAGATTACATTGAGATGCAAGTCAAGCTCGACGAGAGTAATCATGTGCTCTATCAATTTGCCTCGTTTGAAGATGTGATTCAACTGTCCCATAGTTTAAGTCGTATTGGACTTTTAGGGGGTACAGTTTACCATTATGAAGGTCAATATTTTCTCAGCCTAGATGATTTTGAAGAACTGTCTGCTGATACAGTCATTTCCATTTTAGCGGAGTTTGGTTCTCCTACGACATTAACGATTCATCGGCTAAAAGAATATGGAAAAGTGATCATGCAAGATGATGCAGTGAAAACGATTCAAATGTATTTTTAATCACTTTTTTCTATTATATTTAATACTGTTGTGATGAAACAACAGTATTTTTTATATCCTTTTTTATATTTATAAACACTGATATTTTATTTTGATAAAAAACGTTTTTTACCTTTGCTTTACCAGTACGAAGGTGTATACTATTGCTTGAAAGGGAGCAGTAGATCATGAAAGATTTCTAGGGGGTTTATTTTAATGGCAGCCGATCAAAACGCCGCTCATAACGCAGAAGATAAGCTAGATGTTTTAAAGTCAACTCAAACCGTCATACATAAAGCGCTAGACAAATTAGGGTATCCGCAAGAAGTGTATGAATTGCTGAAGGAGCCAATTCGTCTATTAACGGTCAAAATTCCAGTACGGATGGATGATGGATCAGTGAAAATTTTCACTGGTTACCGCGCACAGCACAATGATGCTGTCGGACCGACAAAAGGCGGCATTCGTTTCCACCCAAACGTTACTGAAAAAGAAGTAAAAGCGCTTTCAATTTGGATGAGTTTAAAATGTGGTATTGTGGATCTTCCTTATGGCGGAGGAAAAGGCGGTATTATCTGTGATCCAAGAGAAATGTCATTTAGAGAGCTTGAAAAACTAAGCCGCGGCTATGTTCGCGCAATCAGTCAAATCGTTGGTCCAACAAAAGATGTACCAGCACCAGATGTGTTTACAAACTCTCAAATTATGGCATGGATGATGGACGAATATTCTAGAATTGATGAATTTAACTCGCCAGGATTTATTACAGGAAAACCAATTGTTCTTGGAGGGTCACACGGACGTGATACTGCAACAGCAAAAGGTGTGACGATCTGCATCAAAGAAGCGGCGAAGAAAAAAGGAATTGACATCAACGGGGCTCGTGTTGTCGTACAGGGATTCGGAAATGCAGGAAGCTACTTGGCTAAATTCATGTATGATGCCGGAGCAAAAATCGTAGGGATTTCAGATGCTTACGGCGGATTATACGATGAAGATGGTCTTGATATTGACTACTTGCTAGACCGGCGTGACAGCTTTGGAACCGTGACTAAATTATTTAACGATACCATTACAAACCAAGAGCTGCTTGAGCTTGATTGTGATATCTTAGTACCTGCAGCCATTGAGAACCAAATCACTGAAGATAACGCGGCAAACATTAAAGCCAAAATTGTCGTAGAAGCAGCAAATGGTCCAACGACACTTGAAGGAACAAAAATTCTTTCAGATCGTGGAGTACTGCTTGTCCCAGACGTACTTGCGAGTGCGGGTGGTGTAACGGTTTCTTACTTTGAATGGGTGCAGAATAACCAAGGGTTCTACTGGACTGAAGAGGAAGTCGAAACTCGTTTAGAAGATATGATGGTGAAATCATTTAATAATATTTATGAAATGGCGCAAAACCGCCGCATCGATATGCGTCTTGCTGCATATATGGTCGGCGTACGTAAAATGGCTGAAGCTTCTCGATTCAGAGGCTGGATTTAAGCGGCTTATTTGCATCGCGCCTTAAAATCTCCTATCCTTAAATAGGAGATTTTTTTATGGAATGGAACAAATCATCAAACAGCTAGCAGTTGTTATTGTATTGAAACGACAGGAGTGGAACAAATGAAACAAGAAAAAGCGATCATAATAGGAGGCGGCCCATGCGGGCTATCAGCTGCCATCGCGTTCAAGCAAATCGGAATTGATGCACTTGTCATTGAAAAGGGGAATGTCGTTAACAGTATTTATCATTACCCAACACATCAAACCTTTTTCAGTACAAGTGAAAAGCTTGAGATTGGTGATGTCGCTTTTATTACTGAAAATCGCAAGCCCGTTCGTATCCAGGCGCTTTCTTATTACCGAGAAGTAGTCAGACGAAAAAGCCTGCGTGTGCATGCCTTTGAAAAAGTAACCGCTGTGACGAAAAAAGATGGCTGTTTTACCGTGAGCACATCAAAAGACGACTATTCATGTGATTATGTCGTGATTGCTACTGGTTACTATGATCATCCAAACTATATGAACGTCAAAGGAGAAGACCTTCCTCATGTGTATCATTATTTTAAAGAAGGACACCCATACTTTGATAAAGATGTGACGGTGATCGGCGGGAAAAACTCAAGTGTCGATGCAGCGCTAGAACTTGTGAAATGCGGAAGCAGAGTCACTGTGCTGTATCGAGGAACTGAATATTCGTCTAGCATCAAACCTTGGATTTTACCAGAGTTTGAAGCGCTTGTGCGGAATGGAACCATCCGAATGGAGTTTGGAGCGCAGGTGAAGGAAATCACAGAAGAAGAGGTGATTTTTACAAACCAGCAAGATCAAACGGAGCGAGTGAAAAGTGATTATGTTTTTGCCATGACAGGCTATCATCCAGATCATTCTTTCTTAGAAAAAATGGGTGTGACAATTGATCAAGAATCAGGCCGTCCAGCATTTGATGAACAGACGATGGAGACAAACGTAGAAGGTATTTTCATTGCAGGAGTCATTGCAGCTGGAAATAATGCCAATGAAATTTTCATTGAAAATGGAAGGTTTCATGGGGGGCTTATTGCAGAAGAAATCAACAAAAGAATGAACGGATAAAAAAAGAACTGGATCCTTCTGAGGGATTCGGTTCTTTTTGATATAAAATGGGATTATATAGAAGAATATTTTCATAAAAATGGGCTCGAGTCATATAAAAAAAGGGTAAATCATGGTACGATAATGAAGGATAATGTAGGGAAAGAGGTCTGGTTATGATCGCAATCATCTCAGCAGGTTTAGCTCCCGGCATCGCACTTTTAAGTTATTTTTATTTGAAAGATCAGTACGACAATGAGCCGGTTCACATGGTCATCAGATCTTTTATGCTAGGCGTTATACTTGTGTTTCCAACCATGTTTATTCAATATGTCCTTCAAGAGGAGCATATTGCAACGAACCCTATCTTGATTTCATTTGTGACGTCAGGTTTTTTAGAAGAATCTTTAAAATGGTTTATTTTAATGGTCAGCGTCTATGCGCATGCCCAGTTCGACGAACACTATGATGGGATTGTGTATGGAACAAGTGTCTCACTTGGTTTTGCAACATTAGAAAATATTCTTTACTTGGTCGGGCATGGGGTTGAATATGCGTTCACCCGTGCTTTATTACCCGTCTCAAGTCACGCTTTATTCGGTGTTGTGATGGGGTTTTATATCGGGAAAGCCCGTTTCTCTGCAAAAAAAGAGCAAGTGAAATGGTTGATCCTATCTTTAACGCTCCCAGTACTTTTTCACGGCTTATATGATTTTATTCTTCTTGGCATGAGAAATTGGGGATATATTATGCTGCCATTCATGATTTTTTTATGGTGGTTTGGCCTGCGGAAAGCAAAAAAGGCCCGTTCAGTGAAAATGGTGCAAATTTAATGTGGAAAACGTCCTATCAGTTGATAGGGCGTTTTTTTTGTCTTTTCATCCAATTCACTCCTGTGATGAATGTATAAAAATAGGGATCGGAAGAAATATATATTCAAACATCAAAAGTACAGGAGGATCAAATATGGACAAAGCTCGTTTCATGAAACAAATCGTCCTTATCTTCTCAATTGTTCTACTCGCAACTTCACTGATGTCAGCTGAAAAAAGTGAAGCCTTCACCAGTCAAGTCATCCAGCGAGGTGCAACAGGAGAAGATGTAGTCGAGCTGCAAGCACGGCTCCAATATAATGGCTTTTACAATGGCAAAATTGATGGTGTATATGGCTGGGGGACGTACTGGGCCGTTCGCAACTTTCAAAGCCAATATGGTGTAAAGAAGGTCGATGGACTTGTAGGTAAACAAACAAAAAGCCTATTAGTTCAAAAGACAAAATACTATAAAGACTTTGTTCAGCAGCAGCTGCAAAAGGGGAATGAGTTTACCCATTATGGCGGGAAACCTCTTGATCAGCAAACAAAAGCTTCTGCGAAAAGAAGCTCACAAAAAAAGACAGCTCAAGGGGCAAAAGAGAATCAAAAAAGTCAAAGCGGAGGAAGCGGGACATCTGGAAAGACTGGGAATCAGTCAGGCAATCAGCAAGCAAACCAAACACCGAAACAAACGGCAGCCAACATGCCAGGTGGTTTTTCTAGTAATGATATTCAGCTCTTATCACAAGCTGTTTATAGCGAAGCAAGAGGCGAGCCGTATGAAGGTCAGGTGGCGATCGCTGCCGTTATCTTAAACCGATTGAACAACCCGACTTTTCCAAATACGATCGCAGGTGTTATTTTTGAACCGCTTGCATTTACAGCTGTGGCGGATGGTCAATTTTATATGTCGCCAAATGACACTGCTAAAAAGGCTGTGTTTGATGCCATTAACGGCTGGGACCCATCTGAGAGCGCCGTCTATTACTTTAATCCTGATACAGCAACCAGTCCATGGATTTGGGGAAGACCACAAATTAAACGAATCGGGAAACATATTTTCTGCGAATAAAAAGAGGTGTAAATAAATGATCAGAGGAATATTGATTGCCATTTTAGGAATTGCTGTCATCTCAACAGGTTATTGGGGCTATAAAGAGCATCAAGAAAAAGACGCAGTGCTGCTGCACGCAGAGAACAACTATCAAAGGGCTTTCCACGATTTAACGTACCAAGTGGATCAGCTGCACGACAAACTTGGGGCAACGCTTGCGATGAACAGCCAAACGTCGATTTCACCAGCACTTGCAGATGTATGGAGAATGTCATCAGAAGCACATAACAATGTGAGTCAGCTTCCGCTCACATTAATGCCTTTTAACAAAACAGAAGAATTTTTGGCGAATGTCGGAGACTTTAGCTACAAATCATCAGTCAAATCCTTATCAGATGAACCATTAAACAAAAATACGCACAAAACCATTACGTCTTTATATCATCAAGCGGCTGATATCCAAAACGAACTGAGACAAGTACAGCACCTTGTCCTCAATAAAAATTTAAAATGGATGGATGTTGAAATGGCGCTTGCTGATGGCGACCGAAAGAATGATAACACCATCATTGACGGGTTGAAAACAGTCGAGAGAAATGCAGATGCATTTGCGGATGTCAATCTCGGTCCGACAAATGTGTCGACAGAATCAGAAACACGTGGTTACAATCATTTAAAAGGGAAAAAGATCTCAAAGAAAGAAGCGATACGCATTGCCCAGCAATTCGCACCTGATCATAATCAACATTTTAAGGTCAGAAAAAGCGGAAGCAAAACCAATCGAGATGTGTACAGCTTATCGATGTCAGATCCTGATAGTAAAGCGAATTTCTATTTAGACTTGACTGAAAAAGGAGGGCACCCAGTCTACCTTCTTCAAAATCGAGACGTAAAAAAACAGAAAATCAGTTTAAATGATGCATCAGAAAAAGCACTCAGCTTCTTAAAGAAGCAAGGATTTGATGCAGAGTCGTTCCATTTAGATGAAAGCGCGCAATTTGATAATATCGGTGTATTTACCTATGTACCTCTTCAAAAAAATGTACTGCTTTATCCAGATAGTATACGCATGAAGGTCGCATTAGATGATGGTGAGGTGGTTGGATTTTCAGCGAAAGACTATTTAACGAATCATAAAACAAGAGACATAAAAGCACCTAAAATCTCACAAAAAGAAGCGAAGAAAACATTGAATCAGCATGTAAAAATCGAAGATTCTCATGTAGCGATTGTTCAAAATGATATGTCAGAGGAAGTTTTGTGCTATGAGTTCCTCGGAACTATTAAGAATGATACGTACCGAATGTTCATTAATGCGGATACTGGAAAAGAAGAACGAGTAGATAAACTAAAAAACGCAGAACCTATATATAAAGACCTATAGAAAAGGAAGCGAGGAAAAGGCGACTAAGCCTTTTCCTTTTGTTTTATACATGGTTTAATATAGGAGAGGATATGATTTCACAGATGAAAAGAGTGATGAGGAATGTTACAAATAGGGGATGCAATCACAATTGAATACGTCAATGAGAACAAAGAAGTGAAAACTGCAAAATCGAAAGTTTTGGAAAATAATAACGATGATATTTGCATTAATTATCCAGCTGATAAAGAAACGGGCCGCACGATCTATTTAAACCAGCAAACAGAAATCACCGTTTTCTTTTTCGATGAAAATCAAATTCCATACAAATGTACAAGCGAAGTCATCGGAAAGAGGAAAGAAGATATACCGATGATTGTCATTTCCATTCCGCCAAAAGAAGAAATGATTCGGCTTCAGCGCAGAGAATACCTGAGAGTCGATACAATGGTCAAAGCGACGATCACGCCAACGGATGAAGAAGCCTTTGACACGTTTATTGTCAATATGAGTGCTGGCGGCTTAGCTATTGCTGTTCCTGAAGGTGTCTCATTGAAAGAATACGGAGAAGTGGTCACAGAGTTTGAACTTCCGCTGAAAGAGCCTGTGAAAATTAAAGCGGTTGCAGAGATGAATCGAGTATATCAAGATGAGCAGACTGGCAAAACAAGAGCGATCATGGAGTTTTCTGAGATTACAAATGACCAACAGCAGCACATTATGAAGTACTGCTTCCAGCAGCAGCTTTTAACACGGGTAAAAAAAGCATAAGAATAAAGGATGTTAAAAGCTTCCATACTAGAGGTGAAAGAATCTAGCGTGGAGGCTTTTTGTATGAAGACAATGGAAAGATGGTTATTGAAAGCGGTGCTCATTCAGCTTGTCTTATTATTAGCCGTTCAGATCACACTTCATTTGACAAAAGGAGAACTCTTTTTGTCAAAAGTCGTGCAATACGAGGGTGTAAATAACATGAGCATTGAAGATTGGATCGAAACGTTTAAGCAGAAGGATTGATAGAAAATTCCCCCGTTTGAGCGGTGATCGTGTTACAATTCATAAGGGAGATTCAATCAAGGAGAGGTATTATGAAAAAGAAATTATCTATCGCAATTGACGGTCCTGCTGCTGCAGGAAAAAGCACTGTGGCAAAAATTGTCGCAGCAAAAAAATCATATATTTATATCGATACAGGTGCCATGTACCGCGCGATTACACTTGCGGCACTTAATCATGGTGTAGACCTTGAGGACGAAACAGCACTTGATGCATTACTAAAAAAAACTGTGATTGATCTGGTCTCAACGGACGAGGGCCAAAAAGTTCATCTAGACAATACCGATGTCACAGAGGATATTCGCACAGACCGCGTGAGCAACCAAGTATCGGTTGTCGCAAAGCACAGAGCTGTTCGGGAAGAAATGGTCCGCAGGCAGCAAGAGCTTGGTCAAAAAGGCGGTGTCGTTATGGACGGAAGAGACATAGGTACGCACGTTCTTCCAGATGCCGAAGTGAAAATTTTCTTGCTTGCATCAGTAGAAGAAAGAGCAAAACGCCGTTTTGAAGAGAATCAGAAAAAAGGCTACGATGTCAATTACGATCAGCTGATCGAAGAGATTGCAAGACGTGACAAACTTGATTCTGAGCGCGAAGTTTCGCCACTTAAGAAAGCGGATGACGCCATTGAAATTGACACAACTTCTCTTTCCATTCAAGAGGTAGCAGGTAAAATTTTAGATGCAGCAGACCGCGTGGAGAAACAGTAAGAAATTTTAGAAAACTTTAATAAGTTAGAGGTTTATCTCTTGACAAACAAGGTCTTTTATTAGAAGTTTATACTAATACTATTTTTATTGATCATTCAAGCAATTATGTTGATTTGAATGTTTCTTTAATACATATTCGGCTGGTAATCATCATGCTTAAGACACATATTCGCCCAGTCGTTTTAACTAAGCTGTGTAGGTTTGGACCAAGGAGGTTATCGAAATGACAGAGGAAATGAATCAAATCGATGTTCAGGTACCAGAGGTTGGAGATGTAGTGAAAGGGATTGTTTCTAAAGTTGAGGACAAGCATGTCAATGTAGATATCGTCAATGTGAAACAGCCTGGTATCATCCCAATCAGTGAATTATCAAGTCTTCACGTTGAAAAAGCATCAGATGTCGTGAAAGATGGCGACGAGTTAGAGCTTAAAGTAACAAAAGTCGAAGACGATGCTTTGATTTTATCGAAACGTGCTGTTGATGCAGACCGCGCTTGGGAAGACCTAGAGAAAAAGTTTGAGACAAAAGAAGTATTTGAAGCTGAAGTAAAAGACGTTGTAAAAGGTGGTCTTGTCGTAGATATTGGTGTGCGTGGATTTATTCCTGCATCTCTTGTAGAAGCGCACTATGTAGAGGACTTCTCAGACTACAAAGGTAAAACACTCTCACTTGTCGTGGTCGAACTTGACCGCGAAAAAAATCGTGTGATTCTCTCGCACCGTGCAGTAGTGGAGCAAGAGCAATTAGACAAAAAGCAAGACTTCCTGCAAAAGCTTGAAGTAGGCAGTGTGATTGATGGTAAAGTGCAGCGCCTTACTGATTTTGGTGCATTTGTAGACATTGGCGGCATTGATGGATTGGTTCACATTTCTCAACTATCCCATGCGCATGTTGAAAAGCCATCTGACGTAGTGGAAGAAGGCCAGGAAGTCCAGGTCAAAGTACTTGCTGTTGATCGTGATAACGAACGTATCTCACTATCTATTAAAGAAACATTACCAGGACCTTGGAGCCAGATTGGCGAAAAGGTAAAACAAGGTGATGTGCTTGAAGGAACTGTTCAACGTCTTGTGAGCTTTGGTGCATTTGTTGAAATTCTGCCAGGCGTCGAAGGACTTGTGCATATTTCCCAAATCTCTCATAAACATATCGGTACGCCGCATGAAGTCCTTGAAGAAGGGCAGACTGTGAAAGTGAAAGTGCTTGATGTGAATGAAGATGAAGAGCGCATTTCATTAAGCATCCGTGATTTAGAAGAAAATCCTGAAAAACAAATCGAAGAGAATTATCGTCAATATCAGGCGAAAGAAGAAAACACAAGCGGATTCCAGCTTGGTGACCTGATCGGCGATAAGCTTAATAAATTAAAATAATTTGGTGATCAAAATTGACGAGAGCAGAAAGAAAGAAGCAGCATATTGAACATGCCTTGTCCACTGGACAGCATGCAGCAACAGGTTTAAAAGATGTTTCCTTCGTTCACGTCGGTCTACCAGATCTTGCGACATCACAAATTGATACACATACGACAATTGGCGGACTGACTTTCGGTTCGCCAATTTTTATCAATGCAATGACTGGCGGGGGCGGAAAGTCGACCTATGAGATCAACCGCTCTTTATCGATCGCAGCGAAGGAAACGAATATTCCGGTGGCAGTTGGATCACAAATGGCTGCACTGAAAGATAAAGAAGAAAGACGTACGTATGAAGTTGTTCGAAAAGTCAATCCTGATGGAATTGTGTTTGCGAACTTAGGCAGTGAAGCATCGATTAAGCAAGCGGAGGAAGCAGTCGAGATGCTGGAGGCCAATTTGCTCCAGATTCATTTAAATGTGATCCAAGAGATCGTCATGCCTGAAGGAGACCGTGATTTCAGGGGGGCGCTTGAGCGCATCGCAGCCATCGCTGAATCAGTTGGTGTGCCTGTTGTCGTAAAAGAAGTCGGATTTGGCATGAGCAAGGAAACGGCAAAAAAGTTATTTCATGCTGGAGTTGCGGCCGTTGATGTAGGAGGATTTGGTGGTACGAACTTTTCAAAGATCGAAAATCTTCGCCGCCAAAAAGCGCTTCATTATTTTGACCAGTGGGGGATTCCAACAGCAGCGAGTCTTGCTGAAGTACATACAAGTTTTCCAGATCAAACGGTTTTAGCCTCCGGAGGTATACAAGACGCCCTTGATGTAACAAAATCAATTGCTCTTGGCGCATCCGCTGCTGGTCTAGCTGGCTTTTTCTTAAAATCACTGACTGGCGGAGGGGAGAGCGGCCTCATCGCTGATATCATAGATCTTCAAGAAGATGTGAAGATGATGATGACAGTGCTTGGCGTGAAGACCATTGAAGAACTGAGAAAAACCCAGGTTGTCATTTCCGGGGAAACAAGTCATTGGCTCAAAGAAAGAGGCATCGACACAACGTACTATAGTTTAAGATCAAAGAAGAAAAAGGACTAAAATCAAGTTTAGCCCCTAAACATCTAAGGCATGTGGTCATCACATGCCTTTTTTTATTGATTTCTTCTTCGTGCGCTATCTGGACCTTCTAATGCTGTTGCCCCTTTATGATGAATGGATTGATCACGGTCAGATTCCACTCTTTTTGATGCCTTTAAGCGTTTTTCCTGTCTATCTTTTCCCATCATGCATCCCTCCTCAATTATTAGGGTGTCACCTCTTGTTTATTTCATACAATGTTCAAAGTGATCCCTTACGTTTAAAAATTGGGGATTTTCCCATAATGTAATTGAGGTGATGAGACGTTGGAGGCTTTGTACTATTATTGGTCCATATGGTTCGTTTGGATTATGGTGACATTTATTATGGAAAAAAGCTCATGGCGCAGTATGCTAGGCGTTTGTGTCCTCGTCCATATTATATGTAGTCATTTCATGGTATCCATGTTTGATATGAGCCTCAATGCGGGGTACTTGATGACCTTTTTATATGCATGTGCAGGTTTCGTTATATTCCGGTCTGGCCATCAAATGATGAGAATCATGCAATTAGGCTCTATGGTGAGCGCATATGCCTTTTTTATGATTTTTGCATTATATGACCCGGTTTGGTTCACGCTAATAAAAGTGGATTGGGTCGTATTTGCCTTGCTGATCTTGATGTCTTTGACATATGGACATCATTTCACAGAACGAGTCACCCTATGGATGATGTCTGTATGTCTTGGCGAAGCCCTTTATGCGCTGACGATTCACCGCCTGACATCATCGATTGTCATAGGAGATCTCTCTTTTCTGTCCCTTGTTGTTCAAGGGTCCATCTTCCTATTAGGTGTCGATCAGCTTGAAAAGCTCTTGAACGCCCGTTCATCAAGAAAACCAGTAAAAGGGGCTGCAAAATCAACATGACGGATTATACGTTTCCTGTGATTATTGGTGTCATCTTTGGGATGGCGGCCAGACTTTATATGTTAAGAACAGATTACCGGCAATACCCCACGTATATTCATGGACAAGTGATTCATATTGCGCTTGGTTTTATCGCTTCAGGACTTGGTGCGATCATTATGCCTGCACTCATTCAGGAGGAATTTACGGCGATTACCTTTCTCACGCTGGCGGCCACACAATTCCGAGACGTCCGC
The DNA here is from genome assembly GCF_002998555.1 of Bacillus sp. NMCC4. NCBI lineage: Bacteria > Bacillati > Bacillota > Bacilli > Caryophanales > Bacillaceae > Bacillus > Bacillus sp. NMCC4. The sequence continues at coordinate 218,398 of NZ_PVRA01000003.1, forward strand.
AATATGGAAAGAAATACGTTAACTCAAATGGATTCATATGAGCTAGTCTCAAGAGGCAGTACATATATAGAAGGCATTGCCATTGCCTTTGAAAGCCGGAATTATATTGCGATTCTCACGGCACTGATTACGACCACAGCCTGTATTTTCTTCTCGCTCGTTATTGGGACAGTGGTCGGTATTCTTTGTTTTTTCTTGGCAAAGCTATTAATGTCTGGCAGCCAATTAAAGGATATTGTCAATATACAAAAAGGAGAGCTTCGCTTTGATGGGGCAGGGCTTTATGTGAATGATATTTACATCATGAATATCGGACTGCCCGAAAAGCAAAAGCTCATTTTAGAGCATGGGATGGGCTTTATTTTGACGCCGAAAAATTTCAACTCAGCCACAACGATTGCCAATCTTGGGCAGCGGCAAGCCATTTTATTTGATTTATCCAACGTACTTGGTGTGTATCGCGACTCTGGTGAACCATCGCTCTGTCCGCTCGCAAAACGTGATCTAAATAACGGCACACTTGGCGTGTTCATTTTACCGCAATGGTATCGTGAAGATTTGGCTGTCCGTGTATTGGAAGAAGTGCCTATTTTAGAAAATGCCATCAGAATGCCGACAGAGTTCATAAAAAAGAAAGTGAGGTAATAGAGCATGGCGAACACCATTGAACAATTTATACTCGCTGTGGCTACAACAAATAAAGAGCGGGTCATGGGCGGAACAGCCGTTTTTTTCTGTGAAAATAAAGAAGAACTCGACATGTACGCCATGAATTTAGAGGCCATTTTAGATGGAATTGCACACGGAATTGGAGAAGATCTTTACTTGATTGTCAAACATTTTTAAGTTATTCATTGTGGTCTGATTAAAAATTGATATAATATATAAGTTGAACCCTTCATGTTTGAAGGGTTTATTTCATAAAACTGAATGAAAATTTTAAATCCCGGTTGAAACATGATGATGAACATATTGAATCGCGGCTGGATTGAAAGGAAGGGTACTATGGGTAAACCTGTCGTAGCCATTGTTGGAAGGCCCAACGTTGGAAAATCTACAATTTTTAATCGAATCGCAGGCGAAAGAATATCGATTGTAGAAGACACACCTGGTGTAACAAGAGATCGAATCTATAGCTCTGCTGAATGGTTAAATTATGACTTTAACTTAATAGATACTGGTGGAATTGATATTGGAGATGAGCCATTTTTAGCGCAAATTCGCCATCAGGCAGAAATCGCAATGGATGAAGCGGATGTCATTATCTTTATGGTGAATGGCCGAGATGGTGTCACATCTGCGGACGAAGAAGTCGCAAAAATTTTATATCGCACGAAAAAGCCAGTTGTACTTGCTGTCAATAAACTGGACAACCCTGAAATGAGAAGTGACGTGTATGACTTTTATGCACTAGGGTTTGGCGAACCGTATCCGATTTCTGGAACGCACGGATTAGGTCTAGGTGATCTGCTTGATGCTGTCGCAGAACACTTCAAAAATTTACCGGATACACAGTATGCGGAAGAAGTTGTTCAGTTCTGCTTAATCGGCCGCCCGAATGTAGGGAAATCTTCTTTAGTGAATGCAATGCTTGGAGAAGACCGGGTCATTGTGAGCAACATCGCTGGTACAACAAGAGATGCTGTGGATACGATGTTTACGTACAATCAGCGTGACTTTGTCATTGTCGATACAGCAGGTATGAGGAAAAAAGGAAAAGTATATGAAACAACAGAGAAATACAGTGTGCTTCGTGCATTAAAAGCCATTGATCGTTCTGATGTTGTCGCTGTTGTTCTAGACGGTGAAGAAGGCATTATTGAGCAGGATAAACGTATTGCAGGCTATGCACACGAAGCTGGTAAAGCTGTTGTGATCGTTGTGAACAAATGGGACGCTGTTGAAAAAGATGAGCGTACAATGAAGGAATTTGAGCAAAACATTCGCGAGCATTTTCAATTCCTGGATTATGCACCTGTCTTGTTTATGTCTGCTCTCACGAAAAAGAGAATTCATACGTTAATGCCATCCATTATTACAGCTAGTGAAAATCATGCGATGCGCGTTCAAACGAATATTTTGAACGATATCATCATGGATGCAGTGGCAATGAATCCAACACCGACTCATAATGGACAGCGTCTGAAAATTTACTATGCGACACAGGTGGCTATTAAGCCTCCGTCCTTTGTGGTGTTTGTAAATGATCCAGAGCTTATGCACTTTTCTTATGAACGTTTCCTAGAAAACCGCATTCGAGATGCGTTTGGTTTTGAAGGAACACCGATTAAAATATTTGCGAGAGCGAGAAAATAAAAAGGGTGAGCAGAATGAAGAAAATTTCAGTACTTGGAGCAGGCAGCTGGGGAACAGCTCTTGCGCTTGTATTAGCTGATAATCATCATGATGTACACATGTGGGGACATAGACAAGAGCTTATTGATCAAATCAATGAGAAACATGAAAATCATGATTACTTGCCAAATGTCGCACTGCCAGCGTCTATCAAGGCGACGACAGACATGAAGCAGGCGTTAGAGGGGACAGACGCTATTATTGTCGCTGTGCCAACAAAGGCCATTCGTGAAGTATTAAAGCAGGCAAATGAGCTGATCATATCGAAAGTGCCGTTTGTTCATGTAAGTAAAGGGATTGAACCAGATACACTTCTGAGAATATCTCAAATGATTGAACAAGAAGTCCCAGATGAGAAAAGAGAAGCTGTTGTTGTCTTATCAGGGCCGAGCCATGCCGAAGAAGTAGGCTTGCGTCATCCGACAACTGTCACTGTCTCATCAGAAAATATTGAAGCGGCTCAATTTGTTCAAGATTTGTTCATGAACAACAACTTTAGAGTATACACAAACCCTGATGTGATTGGTGTAGAAATTGGCGGAGCACTGAAAAATATCATTGCTCTTGCGGCAGGGATCACAGACGGACTTGGATATGGTGACAATGCGAAAGCGGCGCTCATCACTAGAGGACTCGCTGAAATCGCACGTCTCGGTACAAAAATGGGAGGAAATCCTCTGACATTTGCCGGATTAACAGGCGTGGGAGATTTGATCGTGACATGTACAAGTGTTCATTCGCGTAACTGGCGCTGCGGAAATCTGCTTGGTAAAGGGTATAAGCTTGAAGAAGTGCTTGAAAAAATGGGGATGGTTGTTGAAGGCGTACGTACAACAAAAGGCGCTTATCAGCTCTCCAAAGAATACAAGGTCAGCATGCCGATTACAGAGGCGCTTTACCACGTCTTATTTGAAGGGAAAAAGGTCGACGATGCTGTAGAATCATTGATGGCACGTGTGAAAACACATGAAATGGAAGACCTTGTGAACATGTTTGAAAACCAAACAAAATAAATGGAAGACTGAACTTAGGCATGTAGAGGATGCAAGAAGGGGAAGACTTGCATAACATAGCAATGAAGTTTGAATAGAGCTTTGCCTCTACAGAATGAGGAAAAATAGTCGATTTAATGACTGAAGCAGAGTCCCCCTCTTTGCTTCAGTTTTTTTATGCGCTTTTTTCTGAATGATTGGAAAAATGATTGATATTTACCTTATTTTTGGTTTAGAATGAAATATAAACGCTTACAATTTGTTCGTTTTGAAGGGGGACAGGCACGATGAGTTTTGCTTTAATCAAGATGTGGTTTGCGCTTGGTTCAATGGGGCTCATGTTTTTAGCCGTAGTAACCATTTATTTCAGTCGATTTAAGCTGAAAAGCCGGTTTCTTAAAATAACAGCCTCGACCGTTGCATACAGCTTGATGCTTATATCAGGTATCATTGTGTTTTTAGTTGTATTTAGCGGGCCGGTCAATGAATAAAGAAAAAGGAAGAATGTGATGATCAAAGCAAAAGTCAGTGTCACGTTGTTAGCACTTATTTTACTAACAGGATGTCTGTATCCAGAAAATCGCAAAACTGAAAACCGTGTGCCATATGAAGAACAGCTGCAAAGCGTTCAGACAGCGATTGAGGAATTTCAAAAAGCAACAAATGGCCTTTTGCCGATTGAAACGAAAGAAGCAGACACGCCGGTTTATCAGAAGTACGTCATCGACTTTAAGCGCTTGTCACCAAGATATTTACACGATGTACCGTCTACATCTTTTGAAGGCGGGGGCGAATATATGTATGTCCTCACAGACGTCGAAAAAAAACCAACGGTGAAACTGATTGATGTCAAAATGACGCAAACCATCAGTGAATTACGGCTTAGAATCAAAATATATCAAGATGAACATACATATCCGCCATATGGCAAAGTAGTATCAAGCAATTTATATACGTTAAATGAAAAAAAGCTAGGCTTAAAATCGCCGCCTACGGTCATGAGTCCGGTGACGGGGAATTCCCTCCCGTTACTGATTTCATCAAATGGCGAAATCTATGTGGACTACCGAAGTGATTTTGCTCATATTTTGAAGAATACGAAACAAAAGCTCAAACCAGGTGAAAACATTCAAGATGTCTATTGGCAGGAAACCCCGTTTGTACCCGCGTTTTCTGTCCCATATACCATCAACAAAAAAGGTGAGCCTGACTTTTTAGAAAAAAAGACGTCATAAACAAGAATGAACCTTTTTCCTCTGCATATAAATGAGGAGAAAGGTTTTTTTATGGCTAAACATACTCTCAAAACAAAAAAGGTGTCATATTCAAATAGGACAACGTCATACACATATATTGTCCAGACACCTTTCAAGCACAGTTTGATTGAAGAATAGAGTATTTTATTTGAAAACGAGGATAGCAAGTCCGGGAGGGGATCACTTGGAAAAAGTCGATATTTTCAAGGATATCGCTGAACGAACAGGAGGCGATATATATTTAGGAGTCGTTGGCGCTGTTCGTACAGGGAAATCTACGTTTATTAAAAAGTTTATGGAGCTCGTGGTGCTCCCGAATATCAATAATGAGGCAGATCGTGCAAGAGCACAGGATGAATTGCCGCAAAGTGCAGCAGGAAAAACCATTATGACCACTGAGCCAAAATTTGTACCGAATCAAGCGGCATCGATCCATGTGAGTGACGGTCTTGATGTCAACATCAGGCTTGTTGATTGTGTCGGATACACAGTCCCTGGTGCGCGCGGGTATGAAGATGAAAATGGTCCAAGAATGATCAACACGCCGTGGTATGAAGAGCCAATCCCGTTCCATGAAGCAGCGGAAATTGGCACACGCAAGGTCATTCAAGAGCATTCAACCATCGGTGTTGTGATTACAACAGATGGTTCCATTGGAGAAATCCCAAGACATGATTATATTGAATCTGAAGAACGTGTGATTGATGAGCTCAAAGAGGTTGGAAAGCCGTTTATTATGGTGATCAACTCTGTGAGGCCATATCACCCTGAAACTGAAGCGCTGCGGCAGGAACTCAGCCAAAAATATGATATTCCAGTACTCGCCATGAGTGTAGAAAGTATGAGAGAGCAAGACGTCCTTAGTGTGCTTCGTGAAGCATTATATGAATTCCCAGTCCTAGAGGTGAATGTGAACTTGCCAAGCTGGGTCATGGTGCTGAAAGAAGATCATTGGCTGAGAGAAAGTTATCAGGATTCAGTGAAGGAAACCGTAAAGGATATTAAAAGATTAAGAGATGTTGACCGTGTCGTTGGTCAATTCAGCGAATTTGACTTTATTGAAAGAGCGGGCTTAGCAGGGATTGAAATGGGTCAGGGGATTGCGGAGATTGACCTGTACGCCCCAGATGATCTATATGATCATATTCTAAAAGAAGTGGTTGGTGTGGAAATTAGAGGGAAAGACCATCTTCTAGAGCTCATGCAAGATTTTGCGCATGCGAAGACAGAATATGATCAAGTATCAGACGCATTAAAAATGGTGAAGCAGACGGGATACGGGATTGCGGCCCCGGCCTTGTCAGATATGAGTTTAGATGAGCCAGAAATCATTAGGCAAGGCTCGAGATTCGGCGTGAGATTAAAGGCGGTTGCGCCATCTATTCATATGATTAAGGTAGATGTAGAGAGTGAATTTGCACCGATTATTGGAACAGAGAAACAAAGTGAAGAGCTCGTCCGCTACTTAATGCAAGACTTTGAAGATGATCCGCTTTCGATTTGGAATTCTGATATATTTGGGCGCTCACTCAGCTCCCTTGTCAGAGAAGGTATTCAAGCAAAGCTGTCGCTGATGCCAGAAAATGCAAGATATAAGCTGAAAGAAACGCTTGAAAGAATCATCAACGAAGGATCAGGCGGTTTGATCGCCATTATTCTATAGCATGTGAGACCTCTCATTGACAGGGGTCTTTTTTTGCGTATTGAATGAGTCATAAAAAGACAATTGTATAAAGATTAGTCAGATTCAGGCTGAAATTAGGAATATTCGTTCGTAAAAGTGCCCTTAATCCTTGACGAATAAGGATTCTTCCCTTTAAAATGCTTGATATGGTATTTCATATGTGTTAATCTACTTACAGAAAATCTTCACTTTGTTGGACAAACATTCCTTCAAAGAGTTGTTTTCTAATGAATAGCCATGTATAACGCTTTCTAGACGCTCTTTTTTTCGAAAAAAGTGTATAGAAAGAAGATGAATTGTGAAGAAATGATAACAATCTACTGAATGCATATTTTTGGGAGGAGGTGAAAGGCATGAACAAGACAGAACTTATTAACGCGGTTGCTGAAGCAAGCGAGTTATCTAAAAAAGACGCGACAAAAGCAGTTGATTCTGTTTTTGATACAATTTTAGATGCACTTAAAAATGGTGACAAAATCCAACTTATCGGTTTTGGTAACTTTGAAGTACGTGAGCGTTCAGCTCGTAAAGGACGTAACCCACAAACTGGTGCAGAGATCGAAATCCCTGCAAGCAAAGTACCTGCTTTCAAACCAGGTAAAGCACTTAAAGACGCGGTGGCAGGTAAATAATCGTTATGTGTAATGATCCTATTGCAGGAGTTATACATATACAGTTTCACACTGGTCTAGAAAAGCCCCTTTCATAAGGGGCTTTTCCTTTTGAATCAAAAGGTTCGTTTAGAACGCTCTCCTTTGCTTTTAGGATCTGAAGTGTGCTAGAATCTGATTGAAATGTAATCGCCTTTGGAGGATATAATACATGAGTGAAATAAATAAAGAACTAATCGAACACGCAGTACGCGATATATTAAAAGCCATCGGAGAAGATCCAGATCGTGAAGGACTTCTTGATACCCCAAAACGAGTAGCAAAAATGTATGAAGAAGTGTTCTCGGGATTAAATGAAGATCCAAAAGAACATTTTAAAACCATTTTTGGTGAAGACCACGAAGAACTCGTTCTTGTAAAAGATATTGCTTTCCATTCAATGTGTGAACACCACCTTGTACCTTTTTACGGAAAAGCCCATGTCGCTTATATTCCGCGCGGCGGAAAAGTAACGGGACTTAGCAAACTTGCAAGAGCTGTAGAGGCTGTTGCCAAACGCCCGCAGCTTCAGGAACGCATTACATCAACCATTGCAGATAGTATGGTGGAAACACTCAATCCGCATGGCGTGATGATTGTCGTTGAAGCAGAGCATATGTGTATGACGATGCGCGGAGTGAAAAAGCCAGGTGCTAAAACCGTGACATCAGCAGTACGCGGTACATTTGCAAATGATACGGCGGCAAGAGCAGAAGTGCTTTCCTTTATTAAAAACGACTAATTCAATAGATGGAAGGTGAACAGATTGAGTGAAAATAAAGCATCTGATTTTGTAGTGATTAAAGCCATTGATAATGGTGTAAATGTCATCGGCTTAACTAGAGGCTCTGATACAAGATTTCACCATTCCGAAAAGCTCGATAAAGGTGAAGTCATCATTGCACAATTTACTGAGCATACGTCAGCGATCAAAGTAAGAGGCGATGCTGTCATTCAAACAAGCTTCGGTGAAATTCAAAGCGAAGCAAAGAAATAAGCGCTTGAATGCACTTGATAGCATAAAAGTGAGAGCTGATATGGTATAATAAATCTCTATACAATGTGCAGGGCTACATATGAAACTGTAATTTTTGGGACAAGGGTGATATCTTTGCAAGACATCTACGGAATTTTATCTAATCTAAATATAAAATTAAATAAAAAGCTTTCTCATCCTTATTTGGCGAAGCATTTACGTGCGCCACTCATCGATGAAGATAAGCTCCTTCTTTTTCATGCAATGTTTGATGAAGCTCAAATTGATGCAGAGAAAAAAGAAAATTATATTTTAACGGCGATGCTTGTACAAATTGCCCTTGATACCCATGACGAAGTCACAACTGCTGCAGCCATCAAACAAGACGAATTCAAAAATCGTCAGCTGACCATCCTAGCAGGAGACTATTTCAGCGGTCTCTATTATTCTCTTCTCTCTGACATGAAAGACATCTACATGATTCGCACGCTCGCAACGGCGATCAAAGAGATCAATGAACATAAAATTAGACTGTATGATCGATCCATTCAAGATGCAGCGCACTTTTACAAAAGTGTAGCAACTGTTGAGTCTGCGTTATTCCAAAGGGTTTCTGAGCATTTTCAATTAACGCATTGGAATGAGATTGCAAGTCGTTTCCTTGTTTATAAGCGTTTCATGAAACAAGCAGAAGATGACAAACATTTAAAACTTTTTTTGAACGATAGCTATACGGACGCCTATACATGTTTTGACAACTTTGAGAAGGAAGGCTATGAAAAGGCCAAACGATCGATCAAGGAGCATCTTGTTTCATCTCCGGTCGTTCAAAAAGAGCTATTAAATCGCTTGGATCATATGAAAAATGAACCTGCGTACCATCAGAAAGTGGAAGAAGGGTAAGTCATGCAGCAATCAAAAGAACAGCGAGTACACGGTGTATTTGAAAAAATTTATAAAAATTATGATCAAATGAACTCTGTCATCAGCTTTAAGCAGCATAAAAAGTGGCGCGATAAAACAATGAAACTCATGAATGTTCAAAAAGGAGCCATAGCATTGGATGTATGCTGCGGAACAGCCGATTGGACCATTGCGCTTGCTGATGCTGTAGGCGAAAAAGGCGAAGTCAAAGGCCTTGATTTTAGTAAAAATATGCTGAGTGTTGGAGAAACGAAGGTGAAAACTGGGGGCTATAATCAAATTGAACTGCTTCACGGCAATGCGATGGAGCTTCCTTTTGAGGATAACACATTTGATTATGTCACGATCGGTTTTGGCCTACGAAACGTCCCTGATTACTTAACGGTGCTAAAGGAAATGACAAGAGTCGTGAAGCCTGGTGGAATGGTTGTCTGTCTTGAGACATCACAGCCTGAAATGATTGGGTTTAAACAAGGTTACTATGTCTATTTCAAATACATCATGCCGCTCTTTGGTAAACTGTTTGCCAAAAGCTATCAGGAGTATTCTTGGCTTCAAGAATCAGCCAAAGCGTTCCCTGGCATGAAAGAACTGGCGGCTCTTTTCGAAGAGGCGGGTCTGTCTGATGTCTCGTATCATCCATTTACAGGCGGTGTAGCAGCAACACATATCGGAAAGAAGCTTTGAATAAACGATATTTGGGTGAAAATAATGAAACTAAAAGCAATGATCTCTTTTTTAAATCATGATATCGATATTATTGAAAAAGAGCTTGAACAAACAGTTCGCTCTGATTATGCATTATTAAGTGAAGCAGGTCTTCATTTGCTGCAAGCGGGCGGAAAACGAATCCGCCCCGTTTTTGTTCTCCTTTCAGGCATGTTTGGCGACTATGACATTAATAAAATTAAATATGTTGCCGTTGCTCTTGAGCTGATTCATATGGCATCGCTCGTTCATGATGATGTCATTGATGATGCTGAGCTGAGAAGAGGCAAGCCAACGATTAAGGCAAAATGGGACAATCGAATTGCCATGTACACAGGAGATTATATGTTTGCAAGATCGCTTGAGTATATGACAAAGATCAATCACCCAATGGCGCATGAAATTTTGTCAAAGATGGTCGTCGAGCTCTGTCTTGGTGAAATCGAGCAAGTGAAAGACAAATACAATATGGATCAAAACCTGCGTACATACTTAAGAAGAATCAAACGAAAAACAGCCTTGCTCATTGCAGGCAGCTGCCAGTTAGGTGCGATAGCAGCAGGTACAGATGAGAAAACACATAAAGCCCTTTACTGGTTTGGCTATTATGTCGGTATGTCCTATCAGATCATTGATGATGTGCTTGATTTCACATCAACTGAAGAAGAGCTTGGTAAGCCTGTTGGGGGAGACCTTTTACAAGGAAATGTCACACTCCCGGTCTTATATGCACTGAAGAACCAGGCACTCGAAGGCCAATTAAAGCTGATTAATAGTGAAACAACGGAAATGCAGCTGAAGCCTGTGATTGAACATCTCAAACAAACAGATGCGATCGACCGCTCGATTCGAGTGAGTGAAATGTATTTGAAGAAGGCATTTGAACAGCTGGACAAACTTCCTCGAGGACGAGCAAAAACGTCACTCGCCTCCATTGCCAAATATATTGGAAAACGAAAATTCTAATCAACATGTTGTTGATTGGTTTTTTTGTGAAATTTTTTGTCAAAAATTGATTATTAGAAAAAAAAATGATACGATCACTTTGTAACAATGTAAGCCTATACATACATAACGACGGGGTGGAGAACGTATATGGACAAAACATTTCTTATGGTCAAACCTGATGGTGTGGAAAGACAATTAATCGGTGAAATTGTGTCAAGATTCGAAAAAAAGGGGCTTCAGCTTGTTGGTGCAAAACTAATGAGTATTCCAAAAGAAGTAGCAGAAACACATTACGGAGAGCATAAAGAAAAACCATTTTTCGGGGAATTGGTTGACTTTATTACGTCAGGACCAGTATTTGCAATGGTATGGCAAGGTGAACAGGTAGTAGATGTAACAAGACAGATTATCGGCAAAACAAACCCGAAGGAAGCACTTCCAGGCACAATAAGAGGAGACTATGGATTGACGGTTGGAAAAAACATTATCCATGGCTCAGACTCACCAGAAAGTGCTGAAAGAGAAATCAACTTATTCTTCAAACAAGAAGAACTCACAAGCTGGGATCAAACCATCTCAAGCTGGATTTATTAAGGTTCAAGCCAAGGTGTTCATCAAATGAGCACCTTGGCTTTTTTTATATGAATATTTCTACACGAAATTTCGCATGAGAAGATACAAATTTTCGATAAAAACAGCTATACTAGGACAAAGATAGATGAGACAGGAGAGGACTTTGATGGATCAATATCAAGTATTTGTCGGAAAATGGAAAAAACTAACCGGGGTGGATCTGAATTTATATAAAGAAGCACAAATGAAACGAAGATTAACGTCACTTTATGATAAAAAAGGATATAGAGATTTTGAAGCATTCGCGGCTGCCCTTGAAAAGGATAGAGCACTATTAGATGAGACAATGGATCGAATGACGATCAATGTGTCAGAATTTTACCGAAACTATCAGCGCTGGGAAGTGCTTGACCAAAAAATTCTTCCGCTGCTTTCGAAAAACAGCGGCACCCTAAAAATATGGAGTGCAGCATGTTCGACAGGAGAGGAGCCGTATACACTCTCAATGCTTCTATCAAGCCATCCGCTCGTGAAGGACTTCCAAATTATTGCAACTGATATTGATGATAAAGTTCTGCAATCAGCTCAAAAAGGAAGATATCATGAACGATCATTGCAAGAGGTACCAGATCAAATCAAGCAAAAATATTTCACAAAAGAAGATTCTTCATTTTACACTGTGAAGGATGATGTGCGAAAGCACATTCAATTTAAGAAGCACAACCTTTTAGCAGATCCTTATGAAAAACAGCTTGATCTTATCGTGTGCCGAAATGTCCTCATTTACTTTACAGAAGAGGCAAAAGAAGAGATTTACTTGAAAATGAGCAGCAGTTTAAAACCAAATGGCGTATTATTTGTGGGTTCTACTGAACAAATTTTTCACCCAGAAAAGTTTGGACTGACATCTGCTGATACTTTCTTTTATCAAAAGAAGGGGTTGTAGCTGACTTTTTAGTAGTAAGTGTGTTATCATAGTTTTACTTAAAAGCGTTAATGCGATGAAGGGAGATCAAGTCATGAGATACTTAACAGCAGGTGAATCACATGGTCCACAATTGACCACAATTATTGAAGGCGTTCCAGCGGGACTTTACATAGAGCAGGATGACATCAATTATGAATTGGCTAGAAGACAAAAAGGTCACGGCCGCGGGCGAAGAATGCAGATTGAAAAAGACCAAGCGAAAGTGTTAAGTGGTGTTCGCCACGGGAAAACATTAGGTTCTCCTATTGCACTTGTCGTTGAAAACAACGACTGGAAGCATTGGACAAAGGTGATGGGGGCAGAGCCGATCACAGAAGAAGAAGAGAGTGAAATGAAGCGTCAAATTTCACGCCCTAGACCAGGACATGCGGATTTAAATGGTGCGATTAAATATGGACATCGTGATATGCGAAACGTATTAGAGCGTTCATCAGCCCGCGAGACAACCGTTCGCGTAGCAGCAGGCGCAGTCGCCAAACAAATCTTGGCTCATCTAGGAATCAAGGTAGCTGGCCACGTTCTTGAAATTGGCGGAGTGAAAGCAGCTCATACGACATATAAATCGATTGAAGATTTGCAAAAGGTAACGGAAGAGTCGCCTGTTCGCTGCTACGACAGTGAAGCAGGTCAAAAAATGATGGATGCCATTGATGAAGCGAAGAAAAACGGTGATTCAATTGGCGGAATTGTTGAAGTTATCGTTGAAGGAATGCCGGTTGGAGTCGGAAGCTATGTTCACTATGACCGCAAATTAGACAGCAAGCTTGCAGGTGCTGTTCTGAGTATCAACGCTTTTAAAGGGGTTGAATTCGGTATCGGCTTCGAGGCGGCTTCTAAAAATGGCAGTGAGGTCCATGATGAAATCATCTGGGATGAAGAAAAAGGCTATACGAGAAAAACAAATCGCTTAGGCGGTCTTGAAGGCGGAATGTCAACTGGTATGCCAATTGTCGTAAGAGGGGTCATGAAACCAATCCCAACGCTTTATAAACCGCTTCAAAGCGTTGACATTGAAACAAAAGAACCTTTCTCCGCAAGTATTGAACGTTCTGACAGCTGTGCTGTTCCTGCCGCAAGTGTTGTCGCAGAAGCAGTCGTGGCTTGGGAAATTGCCAATGCTGTTGTTGAGCAGTTTGGTCTTGATCAAATCGACCGCATTAAAGAAAATGTTGAAAAAATGCGCCAGCTTCAGAGGGAATTTTAATGAAAACACTGGAAGTTAAGACGTCTTCAGCCACTTATCCTGTATACATCGGTGATGGGATTAAACGCAATATCGTCGACTTGATGACTTCCACGGGGCATTCCTATACGAAGCTCCTAATCGTTACAGATACAGCTGTTGATGCCATTTACGGTGATGAAATGGTTCGATTACTTAAGCAGAAGTGGTCTGTGCATAAAGTGGTTGTGCCAAGCGGAGAGCAGTCGAAATCTTTTGCTGAGTTTGAGCATATTCATACGAAGGCCATTCAGTTTCAGCTGGATCGCTCCTCGTGCATCATTGCGCTGGGAGGAGGCGTAATTGGGGATTTGGCTGGCTTTGTTGCTGCTAGTTATATGAGAGGCATTGATTTTATTCAAGTGCCGACGACGCTGCTGGCACATGACAGTGCAGTTGGCGGGAAAACAGGGATTAACCACCCGCTCGGTAAAAATTTAATCGGTGCATTTCATCAGCCGAAAGCTGTGATCTATGATACGAGTATGCTTGAGACACTATCTCAAATTGAAATGAGGTCAGGCTTTGCTGAGGTCATCAAACATGCCCTCATTTCAAGTGAAGACTTTTTATCAGAACTGATGTCCATTCGTTCTTTGGCGGAATGTTCAAAGAGCGAGCTGGCACATATGCTGTATCAAGGGATTCAAGTCAAAGCGTCGATTGTTCAAAAAGACGAAAGAGAACAAGGCGTGCGTGCATTTTTGAATTTAGGTCATACACTTGGGCACGCCATTGAAGCAGAGTATGGATACGGCGTTATCACGCACGGAGATGCTATTGCAATCGGCATGCAGTTTGCGCTATATGTGAGCGAAAAGAAGCTGGGACTCAGCCTCAATCGGATGGAACTAAAAAATTGGATGAAAGAACTCGGATTCCCGGTACAAGTCACTCAAAACATATCCACGAAAACATTTGTTGACCGAATGATTGGTGATAAAAAGGCAAGAGGCGGAACCGTTCAATTTGTTTTATTAAAACAGGTTGGAGACGCTGTCTTGCAGTCTTTCACAAAAGATGAGCTGCATCACTGGCTCGAAGAATGGAAACGGGAGGAGGGATGTCTATGATGTTTCGCGGGATACGTGGGGCTACAACTGTGACAGAAGATACAGAAACAGAAGTGTTAAACAAAACGAAACAGCTGCTAGAAGCGATTATTTCAAGAAATCAAGTAGATCCAGAACGTGTCGTGCAGATCTTAATTTCAGCTACACAAGATATTCACTCCGTTTTTCCGGCAAAAGCCCTTCGTCAGTTTGAAGGATGGACGTATGTGCCTGTTACTTGTATGCAGGAGCTGGACATTCAAGGCGGTCTAAAGCATTGCATTCGCGTTTTAATGACGGTCCAAACAGACACAAAGCAGGAAGATGTGCAGCATGTGTACTTGGAAGAAGCTGTGACGCTTCGCCCTGATTTACAGTTGACAAAAAACAAGGAATTATAATACGATATGAACAGCCGAAGTTTACACACAGGTGTAAACGGCATTGCAAGCTTAGAGAAGATGAGAATGAGACTAGGGTAGTTGAGATGAGTAGAGTTGAGCAGAGATACGATACGTCTATTTCATCATACTGCCTAAAAGAGCAACCCTCTTTTAGGCTTATTTCGTATACTCATACAAACCCTCTATATGTCCCCTCATTCTCCTTAATCCCATTTAAGGAGTGTGCTTATGAATTCCCAATCAAACCTGACCCAATTTTTAAGGGACAGCGAGTCCCACAAAACAATCCCGATTGTTGAAACCATTACAGTTGATACGCTCTCACCGATTCAAATTGTCGAAAAACTCAAGCAAGATATTGTGTATCTGCTAGAAAGCAGAGACGAGTCTTCTAGCTGGTCGAGATATTCCTTCATCGGATTACATCCTTTTTTAACCTTACACGATGACCAAAACCAATATATTGCACGTGACGCTGCAGGGCAGGAAGTCATGAAAAAGCAAGAACTGAAAGACTTACTAGACTGGATGAAAGAGCAATACCAAATCAAGACACCAGATGTTGACATCCCATTTACAGGCGGGGCAGTTGGGTACTTAAGTTACGATCTTATTCCAAGTATTGAACCTTCTGTCAGGCCACACCTAAGCGCATCAACGACAGACAATTGTACTCTATTTGTCTGCCAAACGATGATTGCCTTTGATCATGAAACTAATCATGTTCATTTTATCCAATACACCCAGCTGACCGGAAATGAAACAGAAGACGAAAAAATACAAGCTTATAAAGAAAATCAAAAGCGGCTTGAACAGATGATTCACAAGCTCCATACAAAGATTGATATGAAAGAACTGATTTTATCAGGGAATATGAACGAATCACCGTCCTTTGAACATGTGACGTCAACCTATGAAAAAGCGCAATTTTTAAAGGACGTAGAAAAAATCAAAGAATACATTCGAGCAGGTGATATTTTTCAAGGCGTTCTCTCACAGCGCTTTGATATCCCAGTGTCAGTGAGTTCATTTGAATTATACCGCGTGCTTCGCATTGTGAATCCATCTCCATACATGTATTTTATGAAATTAAAAGACCGCGATTTAGTCGGAAGCTCGCCAGAACGATTAATCCATGCCAAAAATGGGCACTTAGAAATTCACCCCATTGCAGGCACAAGAAAACGAGGAACAACAAAAGAAGAGGACGCTGCGCTTGCAAGAGAGCTGTTAGAGGATGAGAAAGAAAAAGCAGAACATTACATGTTAGTAGATCTAGCCAGAAATGATGTCGGCCGCGTAGCAGAATACGGCAGTGTGTCTGTACCGACCTTTACAAAAGTTGTGAACTTTTCACATGTCATGCACATCATCTCCATTGTGACAGGGAAGCTAAAGCAGGATACACACCCAGTCGATGCGCTCATGTCCGCTTTTCCTGCAGGCACATTAACAGGGGCACCGAAAATAAGAGCGATGCAATTATTAAATGAAATGGAGCCTGAGCCAAGGGAAACGTATGGCGGCTGTATTGCCTATATTGGGTTCGACGGCAATATCGACTCTTGTATTACCATTCGCACCATGAGCATCAAAGATCAGACCGCTTCCATACAAGCAGGCGCTGGCATTGTCGCAGATTCTGTTCCAGAAAATGAATGGGAAGAGACTTGTAACAAGGCAGGAGCGCTTCTGAAGGCCATTCAGCTTGCTGAACATATTTTCTCAGAAAAGGAGAGTGTGCAGGATGAATCAGCGACTTTCAGCTCTTGTTAACGGAGGCTTCCTATCAGAAAATGAAGCCCATAGGCTAATGCATGATATGATGAGCGGATCTTTAACAGATGCTGAAGTCGCTGCAAGTCTATCGATTTTAGCGCACAGAGGAGAAACCGCTGAAGAAATGACAGGCTTCGTGAGGGCCATGCGGCAAAAGGCAGCACCAGCGGAAAGATCGCTCGATGTCGTTGACACATGCGGTACAGGAGGCGATGGACTCTCTACATTTAATATATCAACTGCAGCTGCCATTGTGGCTTCCGCCGCTGGTGCTAAAATCGCAAAACACGGAAATCGTTCAGTCTCTTCTAAAAGCGGAAGTGCCGACGTGCTAGAGTGTCTTGGCATTCACATTCAATCCACTCCAGAAGAAACGAGAAGACAAATACAAGACAAAAACATGGGCTTTTTATTTGCACCACTGTACCATTCATCTATGAAACAAGTAGCAGCAGTCCGCAAGCAGCTTGGCTTCCGGACGGTATTTAATCTATTAGGACCGCTTTGCCACCCGATGCAAGCCAAAAAGCAAATCATCGGTGTGTATGCAAAGGAAAAGGCGAAATTAATGGCGGAAGCCCTTGCCCCATTAGAGCCAGAGCATGTCTTGTTTGTATGCGGGGAAGACGGGCTGGATGAATTAACGATTACAGCAAATTCATATGTGATTGAACTCAAAAAAGGTGCCATGACAGAATATACGCTAAACCCAGAAGACTTTGGACTGGAAAAAGGATACTTATCAGATATTCAGGTCCAATCACCGGAAGAGAGCGCAAAATTGATTCAGAATATATTGAATCATCAAACAGAAGGGGCGCCGCTTCATATTACAGCTCTGAATGCCGGAGCGGCTTTATATATCGCAGGCAAGTCTGAAAGCCTCATGGCAGGAACATTAAAAGCATTAGAAACGATAAAAAACGGAGCAGCCAAAGAACAATTGGCTCGTTTAAGACAAAAAACGAAAGAGGAAGAGATCTATGCTTAATCAAATCATTGCACGCAAAAAAGAACATATCCAAACGTTGGAGTTACCTGATGATGGACACTATGAAAGACGATCATTTAAAGAAGCACTGATGAATCCTCACCGTTCGATTGGGCTCATTGCTGAGGTGAAAAAGGCATCTCCTTCCAAAGGAATCATTCAGCCGAATTTTGATCCTCTGCAAACAGCAAAAGCATACGAAAAATCGAATGCTGATTGCTTATCAGTCTTAACAGATGAACCATTTTTTCAAGGGAAGAACGAGTATCTTTCCTTAATTAAAGAACACGTCGGACGTCCAATTTTAAGAAAAGACTTTATCATCGATTCCATACAGGTAGAAGAGTCAAGACGTATCGGTGCAGATGCCATTTTATTAATTGGAGAAGTGCTTGAACCGAAACAGCTGCATGAACTCTATGTTGAAGCGAAGGAAAAAGGACTAGATATTCTTGTCGAAGTTCATGCAGCAGATACACTGGAACAAATCTTAAACCTATTCACCCCTGAAATCATTGGCGTGAATAACCGAAATTTAAAAACATTTAAAACAACAGTTGAGCAAACAAAAGAGATTGCACCACTTGTTCCAAAGGATGTCTTACTAGTAAGTGAAAGCGGTATTCAGACATTTGATGATCTGACCTTTGTTAAAAAACATGGAGCGAGTGCTGTCCTTGTAGGTGAATCATTAATGAGAGAACCCTCACAAGAAAAAGCCGTCCAGACGTTGTTTGGTGAATGATCACGATGAAGCCTTTTTTAAAATATTGCGGAGCGGTCTCACTAGAAGATGTAGAATGCATTGCGCAATCTCAAGCAGATGCGATCGGGTTTATTTTTGCTCCAAGTAAAAGACAAGTCGATCCAGAACAAGTGAAACAATGGCTCACCGAGTCGCAGTGCGAGAAAGAGATTACTGGTGTATTTGTAAATGAAAAAATCCAAAAAGTGTGTGACATCACAAAGCATATTCCTTTAGATATCGTGCAGCTGCATGGAGATGAAACACGAGAGGATGCAAAAGAAATAAAACAACAAACAGGAGCGATTGTGTGGAAAGTCTTTCACCACGAGCCCGATGTAAAAGAAACACTCGATAAAATGACGGCATTTGCGCCGTTTGTCGATGGTTTCCTCATTGATGCGAAAGTAAAAGGAATGAGAGGTGGTTCTGGCACAGCTTTTACATGGGAAGCGGTACCTGTATACATTCAGCAGGCAAAACGACTGGAGAAAACATGCATCATTGCAGGCGGAATAACACCAGAAACGCTGCCAGAGCTGCTTGCCTATGGCCCAAAAGCGATCGATCTTTCAAGCGGCATAGAAGAAAACGGGAAGAAAAGCAGTGCTAAGATCAAAGCGCTCGAAGAAAGGATGTTAAACGATGTACGCATATCCAAATGAGATTGGCAGATATGGAGAATTCGGAGGGAAATTTGTTCCTGAGACGCTCATGCAGCCACTCAAAGAAATCGAACAAGCATTTAAAGAATTAAAAGAAGACCCTGCTTTTGAGCAAGAATATCTTTCCCTTTTGCAAAACTATTCAGGCAGACCGACTGCGCTGACATATGCTGATCAATTATCAGCATACCTCGGCGGCGCAAAAATCTATTTAAAAAGAGAAGATTTAAACCATACAGGCGCTCATAAAATTAACAATGCACTTGGGCAGGCTCTGCTTGCGAAAAAAATGGGGAAATCAAACATCATCGCGGAAACAGGCGCAGGACAGCACGGAGTAGCAGCCGCAACGGTGGCCGCAAAGTTTGGATTATCCTGCACGGTATTTATGGGGAAAGAGGATGTGGAAAGACAATCACTCAATGTATTCCGAATGAAGCTCCTTGGCGCTGAGGTCATACCTGTCACAAGCGGGAACGGCACATTAAAAGATGCAACCAACGAAGCGATTCGTTACTGGGTCCAGCACTGCAGTGATCATTTCTATATGATCGGCTCAGTTGTAGGACCTCACCCGTATCCCCAAATCGTCAGTGAGTTCCAGCGGATGATTGGTGATGAAGCAAAAGAGCAGATAATTAAAAAAGAAGGCAGGCTCCCACATAAAGTCATTGCTTGTGTCGGCGGCGGAAGTAATGCCATTGGAATGTACCGAGCGTTTTTAGATGAAGAGATTGATATTATTGGTGTAGAAGCCGCTGGAAAAGGAATCGATACGCCGCTTCATGCAGCAACCATTACGAAGGGGACAAAAGGGGTCATTCATGGATCTTTGACATATTTAATCCAAGACGAATTTGGCCAGATTATTGAGCCCTATTCCATTTCAGCTGGTTTAGATTATCCTGGGATCGGGCCAGAGCACGCATATTTACATGCGAGCGGCAGGGTTCAATATGTGAGTGCTACAGATCAAGAAGCACTGGATGCGTTAAAGCTGCTGACAGAAAAGGAAGGAATCCTGCCAGCGATTGAATCAGCACACGCTTTAGCCAAGGCGTTTGAGATGAGCAGGACGATGAATGAAGATGAAATCGTCCTTGTCTGCCTGTCAGGAAGAGGAGATAAGGATGTGCATACATTAATGAATGTGTTTGAAAGTGAGGGCAAAACCAAATGATCACATTTCAATTAGAGAAAGGCGAGAAATTATTCATCCCATTTATCACGGCAGGAGATCCGTCAGAAGAAGTCACGATTGATTTAGCTGTGTCCCTTCAAGCAGCCGGTGCACATGCGATTGAACTAGGTGTCCCTTATTCCGACCCGCTAGCGGACGGTCCTGTCATTCAAAGAGCCTCCAAAAGAGCTCTAAATCATGGCATGAATATCGTAAAAGCGATAGAATTAGCAGGGAAGATGAAAAAAAATGGTGTAAAAATTCCTGTAATTCTATTCACGTATTATAATCCTGTGTTACAATTAGACACAGAATACTTTTTCGCTTTACTGCGCAAAAATCATATTTCGGGACTCTTAACACCCGACTTGCCGTTTGAAGAGAGCAGTGAGCTGCAAAAGAACTGTCAAACATATGACATTTCATATATTTCGCTCGTTGCACCAACCAGCAAGGAACGATTAGTAAACATTGTAGAGCAGGCAGAAGGTTTTGTGTATTGTGTTTCATCTCTTGGTGTAACAGGTGTCAGACAAACCTTTGACGAATCGATTACTGATTTTATTCAACAAGTGAAACAGCTGAGTCACATACCGGTTGCGGTCGGTTTTGGCATCTCAACAAGAGAGCAGGTAGACTCAATGAATAAACTGAGTGACGGTGTCGTTGTAGGCAGTGCACTTGTGAAAAAAATTGAAGAACTTCAAGATCAATTGTTAGCAAGTGATACACGTCAAGAAGCTTTAAGAGAATTTGAAACCTATGCAAAAACATTTAGTCCCCTCTATTCATTCAAATGAGGTGAAACTTTTGCAAATCAAAGATCAATTAAAACAACTAAAACCGTATCAACCTGGGAAACCAATTGAAGAGGTCAAAAAAGAATATCAATTAGACAAGATTGTGAAATTGGCTTCAAATGAAAACCCTTTTGGATGTTCCTTACATGCAAGAGAGGCGATACAAGCTGAGCTCGAACATTTAGCGATCTATCCAGATGGATACAGCGCAAGTTTAAGAACGGAGCTTGCTGAGTTTCTTCAAGTAAATGAAAAACAATTAATATTCGGGAATGGCTCAGATGAACTTGTGCAAATTATTGCTAGGGCATTCCTTGACCAACATACAAATACCGTCATCCCAGCTCCATCTTTTCCGCAATACCGTCACAATGCCGTCATTGAGCAGGCAGAGATTCGAGAGGTGCCGCTTTTAGACGGAGGAGCTCACGATCTGAAGGGCATGCTGGATGCGATTGATGAGAACACGAAGGTCGTCTGGGTATGCAACCCGAATAACCCGACGGGAAATCATTTGTCAGAATCTGAGCTTGTGGCGTTTTTAGACCAAGTACCAGCTCATGTGCTTGTTGTACTAGATGAAGCATATGTCGAATACGTTCGTGCGGAAGACTTTCCGAACAGCTTATCTTTATTACACTCCTATCAAAATGTCATCGTACTCCGAACGTTTTCAAAAGCGTATGGACTGGCTGCACTTCGAGTAGGCTATGGCATTGCGTCGGAAGAGTTGATTACTGCGATTGAACCAGCGAGAGAGCCGTTTAATACGAGTCGTATCGCTCAGGCAGCTGCACGTGCAGCGATAAAAGATCAGGATTTCATTCAATCTT
Organism: Bacillus sp. NMCC4; assembly: GCF_002998555.1. Lineage (NCBI taxonomy): Bacteria > Bacillati > Bacillota > Bacilli > Caryophanales > Bacillaceae > Bacillus > Bacillus sp. NMCC4. Next base: position 240,123 of record NZ_PVRA01000003.1, read on the forward strand.
GCAGACAGAAAAATGAAGCAGGTCTCAAGCAATATCAAGAATTTGCTGACCGTTTTGGACTTTTTATTTATCCGTCTCAAACAAACTTCGTGCTGATTGATTTTAAGAGAGATGCAGATGAATTATTCAATGCATTATTGAAAAAAGGCTACATTGTTCGTTCTGGTAAAGCACTTGGTTTTCCGACTTCTTTACGTATTACGGTCGGAACAATGGAGCAAAATGCAGAAATTCTAAGTACACTTGCCGATTTAATGCAAGGCATTCGTGCGTAGCATAACCATAAAGTCATATCCTAAGGCAGGATATGGCTTTCATTGTACCAACCTCATATACATATAAGCTGTTGAAATGGCTTTTTTAATTTTCGTGAAAAAACAGGTGATGAACATGAATGATGCAAACGAAACAATATTAATCGCTGGACTTGGCTTAATTGGAGGTTCCATCGCACTGTCGATTAAAAAAGAGTATCCCCATAAAAAAATTGTAGGATACGATGTGTCCAAAGAACAAATGGTTGCGGCAACAAAGTTGGGTATCATTGATTTAGCAGCTGATTCATTTGCGGCAGGTTTGGATGAATCTGCGACTATTATATTGGCAACACCAGTTCAGCAAACAGTCAAGATGCTTCGTGAGATTGCAAACTCTGGAATTGAGAGAGAGCTCACAATTACCGATGTTGGCAGCACAAAGCAAAAGGTCGTCCATTTTGCTGAAAAAACGCTTCCTAAGCACTACCAATTTATTGGTGGACATCCGATGGCAGGCTCTCATAAGTCAGGAGTCATTGCAGCGAAAGACTTTTTATTTGAAAATGCATTCTACATTTTAACGCCGGCAAAGGAAACAAATCGCCAGGCTGTTGATCGTTTGAAGGACTTGTTAAAGGGGACAAATGCTCATTTCATTGAGATGACTCCAGAAGAACATGATGGTGTAACAAGTGTGATTAGTCATTTCCCTCATATTGTTGCAGCCAGCCTTGTGCATCAAGCACATCATTTTGAAGAACAATTCCCACTTGTCAAACGGTTTGCTGCTGGAGGCTTTCGTGACATTACACGTATTGCTTCAAGCAATCCTGCAATGTGGCGAGATATCCTTCTGCACAACAAAAACAAGATTTTAGACCGGTTCCATGAATGGAAAAAAGAGATCGACCGCATTGAGACCTTTGTACAGCAAGAAGACGCTGAAGGCTTGTTCTCTTATTTTCAAGAGGCAAAGGAATATCGCGATGGACTTCCTCTAAGGAAAAAAGGTGCCATTCCTGCTTTTTATGACCTTTATGTGGATGTTCCAGATCACCCTGGGGTCATTTCGGAGATTACAGGGCATTTAGCAAATGAAAACATCAGTATTACGAATATCCGTATTATTGAAACGCGAGAAGACATTAATGGGATTTTGCGCATTAGTTTTCAAACAGATGACGACCGTAAGCGTGCAGAGATCTGTATAAAAAATAGAGCGAATTACGATACATTTTATGCTGACTGAGGTGACAAACATGAAAATTCATAAAAATGCTCCTATGAATGGAGTCATTCATATTCCAGGTGATAAATCCATTTCTCATAGATCAGTGATGTTTGGTGCAATTGCTGATGGGACTACAGTGGTGAAAAACTTTCTTCCTGGAGCCGATTGTTTAAGTACGATTGATTGCTTTAGAAAGATGGGCGTTGAAATTGAACAAAAAGGGACAGATGTTGTGATCCACGGTAAGGGACTGAAAGAGCTCAAGGAGCCGTCTGACGTCCTCGATGTTGGGAATTCTGGTACAACCATTCGATTAATGATGGGAATATTAGCTGGTTGTGAGTTTCACAGTACACTGATCGGTGATGAGAGTATTGCTAAAAGACCAATGCAACGAGTAACAGGTCCACTTAAACAACTGGGAGCGAAAATAGATGGCAGAGCAAACGGCGAGTATACGCCACTGTCTATTCGTGGCGGTCATTTAAAAGGTATCTCATATGAGTCTCCGGTGGCAAGTGCCCAAATTAAGTCCGCTGTCCTTTTAGCGGGGCTTCAAGCAGAGGGAACAACAACATTAACTGAACCGCATAAATCAAGAGATCATACAGAAAGAATGCTCTCTATGTTTGGTGTAAAACTAGACGAAGATGAACAAAGTGTTTCCATTGAAGGCGGTCAAACATTAAAAGCAACAGATATATTTGTTCCTGGAGACATCTCTTCAGCTGCATTTTTCCTTGTTGCTGGATCTATTGTTCCTAACAGCCGGATTGTGTTAAAAAATGTCGGGCTAAACAAAACAAGAACGGGTATTATCGATGTACTGAAACAAATGGGTGCGAATCTTGAGATCAAAGAAGTAGATGCAAAAGACGGAGAACCGTATGGTGATTTAACGATTTCAACCTCTTCATTAAAAGGAATTGAAATTTCTGGTGACATGATTTCAAGACTCATCGACGAAATCCCGATTATAGCGCTTCTAGCGACACAAGCAGAAGGAACAACGATTATTAAAGATGCTGCTGAGTTAAAAGTAAAAGAGACCAATCGAATTGATACCGTCGTGTCAGAACTTAAAAAACTCGGTGCTGAAATTGAAGCAACTGATGATGGTATGAAGATTCATGGTAAAACCACACTTAAAGGCGGCGCTATCGTGTCAAGCTACGGAGATCACCGAATCGGTATGATGCTGGGGGTTGCTGCTTGCATCACAAAGCAAGCTGTTGAGATTGAAGATACAGATGCTGTTCGTGTATCATACCCGAATTTCTTTGAACACATTGAATACTTAACCAAAACAGTCTGAGGATGTCCTCAGGCTTTTTCTTTCCTTATGCATATTTGTAAGAAATATAGCATAGCTTGTCTCAAGATGAAACCTGGAAAAAAATCATTTTATCCGATAAAAAAATGAATTTCAGGTGCTTGCAGTTTACAAAACTTCCGTTTCGTAAAGGATGAAATGAAAAACAGTCTTTAAAACAAAAAAATGGGTTCATTTTAAAAGAGCAACATATTTGCTGGATGAGTACCTGTCGATTATGATATGAAGTAACAATAGTTTAGGTTTTTGGAAACAGAAAGGAACGGTTTGATTTGAATAGTTCATTACAAGAAGCCATAAAATTAGTTGAGGCGGGTGAGACTGAAAAAGGACTCCAAACACTTGCTCAGGCAGAAAAGCATTTGCATGATGAAGAAAAGGCGCAGGCAGCTCAGTTATATTATGATTGGGGAGATATCGATAAAGCGCGGAATCTCATCAGTGATTTACATGATTTATATCCAGAGGAAACAGGGTTAACATGTTTTTATGCAGAGCTACTGATTGACTCTGATGAAGAAGAAAAGGCGATTTCGGTATTAGAGACGATTCCTGAAGATGATGATGCGTATCCAGAGAGTTTATTGTTAATGGCAGATTTGTATCAAATGCAAGGACTATTTGAAGTCAGTGAACAAAAGCTCTTAAAAGCGAAAGAACTGCTTCCAAATGAAGCCATCATTGATTTTGCGTTAGGTGAATTGTATTTTTCACAAGGTCTTTCAAAGAAAGCCGCCGACTATTTCTACAAAGTCGCAGATCAACAACATGAGGTTGGCGGCGTCAATGTTTACCAGAGACTCGCTGAATCACTCAGCACCGCTGGAGAATTTGAAGATGCGCTTGAATGGTACGAAAAGGCAGTAAAAGATCAAACAGACCCGAATACACTTTTTGGCTACGGATTTACAGCGATGAGGGCCGGCAGAACGAAAACAGCCATTCAGCAGCTTTCAGAACTAAAAGATATTGATCCGTCTTATTCGTCTCTTTATATGCCTTTAGCGAAAAGTTATGAGGAAGAAGGACTATATCAGGAGGCTTTAGAGGTAGTAAAAGAGGGTATTAAAATTGATGAGTATAACAAAGAATTATATTTATATGGTGCAAAGATTGACTTGAAAAATGGGGATTCAGAAGATGCGAAAAAGCTGCTTCAAGAAGCACTTGCTCTTGATCCGGGATATATTGAAGCGGTTCAAACATTGCTCGCGATCTATTTAAATGAAGAGCTTTTTGATGAAATCCTGGATGTCATTAAAGAGGTTAAAAGCTTTGGGGAAGATGATCCAAAATGGAATTGGTATGCTGCATCTGCTTCTGTTGGACGAGAGGAATACAAAGAAGCAGCCGATTACTTCAAGCTGGCTCTGCCTGATTTTGATGAGGAGCGTGACTTTTTATATGAATACGCTTCGTTCCTTTTAGAAGAAGGCAGACAAAAAGAAGCATTGCCGCTATTACGCAAAGTTCTTCAGAAAGATGGCACGAATGAAGAAATCGAAGAAACGATTTTAAGAATTGAAGACGAAATTTCCTTATAGTTTGCAGGAATGAAGAACTGGTTTGTTGAATAATTCATGTATAGCAATTTAATTTACGATAGAGGAGGGAATAACATGCAGACCCCTGTTTCTGTCAATGAAAAGAAGGAATTCATCCGGTGGTTTTTAAACCATTATCAGCTAAAACGAAGAGAGTGTGTTTGGATATTAAATTATTTAATGAGTCACGACTCTTTGATGGAAAAGGTTCATTTTGTAGAGCAAGCAGAATTTTGCCCAAGGGGAATCATTATGTCAACACACTGTGTGGATGAAGTTCCCTTTAGATTTTATAAAGAAAACATCATGACGACAGATGCTGAAAAGTCATTTCATGATATTCGTTTGAATAAACAGCAAGATTTGTTTATTCAATTGAATTTCCGTTCTGCTTATCGTTCGCCGGAATATGCAGCTGTGCTTGAAACAAATCCTCATATTCCAAAGGATCTTTATGAGAACGAAAAAGATAAGGATCTTGCGGAGAAAGTGCTTGAACACTCGATCGCAACGTTCCAAAAAGAACGGCTTATGAAAGAGATAGATGAGGCACTTGACCGTCATGATCAAGAAACATTTAATAAGTTAGCAAAAGAATTAAGCCTATTGTCATAAACTGAACGAATAAGCCTTGCCCTATACAGGCAGGGCTTATGTCATGAAAGAGGGGAAATTGATGAAGTTTCAAGCGGAGGATGCGGATCGCTTTTTGCAATCTAAAGATTACATTGATACCGCTATCATTCCAATAGTTGGAATAGATGCGAATCAAATCAAACAAACTGTATCTTTAGGTGAGTTTACCATTCTTGTAGCAGAGGAACTTGAAAGGCAGCTGAAAGGGCGGGTCTTTCTTTTTCCACCACATACATATGTAGAGATCAATGATCGAAAACTAGAAGACATCTTTACGATGAAGCAGTCGCTAGAAGATCATTTTCAGCATGTCGTGTTGATCTCATCTGATCATCAATGGAAAGAGCATGCGGCGGTTAGTGAAGCGCTATTTTTGTTAAAGCCGGTTCCGCTCGAGCATTTAAAGGTAGAATTAAAGCAAAAAATCGTTCAAGACAGTGTAGAACAAATTTTGAACTTTTTGTTACAAAAGTGGAACCCTTCATAAAAACCCTTACATTTGCATTGTACATAGCTTTTTAGGCTGTTGACCTTGTGAATAGATTGATATATTATGAGGGTGTCCTAGTTTTATGAAATTTTTTCTAATTCAGTTATAAAGTAGCTGACGACCTGAGGGGGGGAGAAAAAAATGAGCGAGAAGAGACATGGAGTGTCCAGGCGTCAATTTTTGAATTACACGTTGACCGGCGTGGGGGGATTTATGGCCGCTGGAATGCTCATGCCTATGGTTCGCTTTGCGCTTGACCCTGTGCTAAAAGGAACAGAGGATCAGGATATGGTTCAAGTTGTCAGTGTAGATGAACTGACGAAGGAACCGAAGCGCTTTGACTTTAAAATTGATCAAGTAGATGCATGGTATGAGTCAAAGGAATCTAGGTCAGCATGGGTGTACAAAGAAGGGGATGAAATTGTCGCTTTATCGCCAATCTGTAAACATTTAGGATGTACAGTGAACTGGAACAGTGATCCGAAAAATCCAAACAAATTTTTCTGCCCATGCCACTATGGGCTGTACGACAAGGATGGTACAAACGTACCCGGAACTCCACCGCTTGCACCGCTTGACCATTATAAGCAGCAAGTGAAGGACGGATACCTCTATCTTGGAAAAGCTGTGCCGAAAGGGGAAGGGTAACGATGCTTAACAAGATTTATGATTGGGTAGATGAGCGGCTAGACATTACACCAATATGGAGAGATATTGCGGATCATGAGGTGCCAGAGCATGTCAATCCAGCACATCATTTCTCCGCTTTTGTGTACTGTTTTGGCGGTTTAACGTTTTTTGTGACAGTCATTCAAGTCCTTTCGGGCATGTTTTTAACGATGTATTATGTGCCGGATATTAAAAATGCCTGGGAATCTGTCTATTATTTGCAAAATGAAGTGGCATTTGGTCAGATTGTCAGAGGGATGCACCACTGGGGTGCGAGTCTAGTCATTGTCATGATGTTTTTACATACGCTAAGGGTCTTTTTCCAAGGGGCGTATAAAAAGCCTAGAGAGCTGAACTGGATTGTTGGTGTGCTCATTTTCTTTGTGATGCTTGGACTTGGTTTTACAGGATATCTCTTGCCATGGGATATGAAGGCGCTATTTGCGACGAAGGTTGGTCTTCAAATTGCAGAAGCCACACCATTCATTGGAAAAGAGATCAAAACGCTGCTTGCAGGTCATCCTGACATTGTAGGGGCACAAACGCTGACGAGATTTTTCGCTATCCATGTCTTTTTCTTGCCAGCGGCATTATTTGGGCTGATGGCTGCCCACTTTATTATGATTCGTAAGCAAGGAATTTCTGGACCGCTATAAAAAAAGTTGCGTTTGATGAATGTTCAATGAGGAGGGGATGACTTTGCATAGGGGAAAAGGGATGAAGTTTGTCGGAGACTCCAGAATTCCGGCAGAAAGAAAACCTAACATACCTAAAGACTATTCCGAATATCCGGGAAAAACAGAAGCCTTTTGGCCGAACTTTCTTTTAAAGGAATGGCTTGTAGGTGCCGTTTTTTTAATTGGATTTCTTGTCCTAACTGTTGTTCATGCACCTCCGCTTGAGCGGATGGCTGATCCAACAGATACCGGCTATATTCCGCTGCCAGACTGGTATTTCCTATTCTTGTACCAGTTATTAAAATATGAATTTGCTGCAGGAGGCTATACAGTAGTTGGCGCGATGATTATGCCTGGAATTGCGTTTGGTGCACTTTTGCTCGCACCATTTCTTGATTCTGGTCCTGAACGCAGACCGTATAGAAGACCGGTTGCAGTGGGGATGATGATCCTTGCAGTCGGCGCAGCAACATATTTAACGTGGGAGTCTGTTGCTACTCATGATTGGGAAGCAGCGGCGAAGCAAGGTGAAATTAAGAAAGAAGCAGAGATTGATACCTCAGCGGAAGAGTATAAAATTTATCAGGAGCAGACATGTATCTCCTGTCACGGGGATAACATGCAGGGCGGAGCAGCCGGACCGTCACTTGTTGACAACGGTCTTGCACCTGAGGAGATAGCTAAAATCGCTGTTGAAGGAAAAGGCAACATGCCTAAGGGTATCTTTAAAGGTAGCGATGAAGAACTTGAAAAGCTTTCTAAATATTTATCTGAAGTCAAATCTAAATAATTCAGTTGTTTAAATGCAAGTACAAGGATATACTCAAAAGAGAAAAAGCTGGCGCTGTCAGCTTTTTTCTGATTTTAACAGATCGTGAGTGAAGAGACGTATGAGATGGATTCAATATCTGCTAGCCACGCGCTACATGCTTGTGCTAGTCCTGATGATCAATTTCCTTGGCACTGTGTACGGCTACTATTGGTATATTCCTCAGCTTGTAGAGACGCCGGCTATCTTTTTAGCTTTTGTTCCAGACAGCCCAACGGCAAGCTTTTTCTTTTTATTTGTACTACTTGCGTTTTTGATGAAACGAAACGCTCCTTATTTTGAAGCACTTGCCCTTGTGACCTTGATTAAGTACGGGTTATGGGCTGTAGGAATGAATATCTTTGTGCTTTTATCTGTTGATGACTTTCCGTGGGAAGGATACATGCTGATTGGGTCTCACTTTGCGATGGCGGTTCAAGCTGTATTGTTTGCACCGTATTATCGTTTTAAAATGCGTCATTTGGTGATAGCCGGCATATGGATTTTACATAACGATGTGATTGATTATGTATTTGGTATGATGCCGCGTTATTCTATGCTGTCTGCCTATTCAAACGAGATCGGCTATGTCACGTTTTGGTTAAGTATTGCCGTTCTTCTTGTTTCGTATTATCTCGTCCTATCGAAAAAATCGGTCAAGCTTGAACTCCCTTAACAATATTGGTCTAACCTTGTCCTTTTCTTCATACGCTGTATGGAGAAGGGCTAGGAGGGACTTGCATGAAACGAAAGCCAATCGCGATGATTCTATTATTTTTTCTCGTATTACAGCCATCTGTTGCCAAAGGCGAGGAAACAGCCGCTAACGTGCTGCAAGAATTAACGGAACTATCAGATTCAATCTTTCAATTAACGAGACAAGCTAAATATGATGAGGCGTTACAGGTCGCATTGTATGTTGAAAAGACATTTAAAGCTGAGAATTGGCGTGGTACTCTGACAAATACGCAGATTCGGCAAATTACACTTGGCTATCAAGATATTATAAAAGGGCTGCCGCAGGAAGAATTGAATGAGCGCGAAAAGCTTCGTTATGCCTCTCAGTTTAGAATGCTGCTTGATGCGATCCAGTCAGACTCTGAGCCTCTTTGGGGTTCGCTGGAGAAGCCCATTATGGGGTCTTTTCCTACTTTGAAAAAAGAAGTGAAGGATCCGGAGTCGACGACGTTTTATGAAACTTGGAATGAGCTGGTTTCTTTATACGATATGATATACCCTAGTTTAACCATTGATATTTCGCCTGAAAAGCTGCAAACGATTAAGCAGCATATGGAAGTGATTGAGCAAGGTGAATTTTTAAAAGCATCAAGTGGAACAAAGCTTGAGCGTCTCACGAAGCTCGAAGAGGATTTATCGAGTGTGTTTGCTCACGTCGATCAAGATGAAGCTGATCCATCGCTTTTATGGGTCATTTTAACAACAGGGAGTATCATTTTATTAACGTTAACGTATGTTGGGTTTCGGAAATACCGTGCTGAAAAAGAGAAGAAGCAAAAGCGTCAGGCTGATTATCCGAAATCATAAAAAAAAGAAGCACCATTTTTGGGCTTCTTTTTTTAATGCGGATTAAGCGGCTTTTTGTGTTCATCTAATGTGAAGCCTTCACCAAGCACATCATGCACGTCACTGACAGATACAAATGCATGAGGATCGACTGAGGTCACGACGCTTTTGAGATGGACAAGCTCGTTTTTCGGGACGACGCAATAAAGGACGTTGCGCTCCTGTTTTGTATAGGAACCAACCCCTTTTAAAATGGTCACACCGCGCTCCATTTCCTCTGTGATTTTCTTTTGAATGATGTCATCTTTTTCAGAGATAATCATGGCGCCTTTGGCTGCGTAAGCGCCTTCTTGCATGAAGTCAATGACCTTTGCGGCAACAAACACTGCGACGAGTGTATACATGGCTTCTTTGTAATTTAAATAAGTAAGAGAAATCGTAATGACACATGCGTCGAAGATGAACATTGTTCGTCCCATGGCCACCTGATAATGCTTGTTGATGAGTCTTGCGATGATGTCCACGCCGCCGGTTGTACCGCCGAACTTAAAGATGATCCCGAGGCCTGTTCCGATAAACACACCAGCAAAGAGCGCGGCTAGCGCCAAATCGTGCTGGAGAGGCATATGTATTTGAAAGCGCTGGAAGATGGCAAGAAAGACAGAAAGACTGACGGTTCCTACAATTGTATAAGTAAACATGGTTTTGCCGAGCATTTTCCAGCCGATAAAAAAGATCGGAATGTTTAAGACAAGGTTTGAAATGGATGGATCAATGTGGAATAGAAAATATAAAAGCAGTGTAATACCTGTAAATCCGCCTTCCGCCAAATTGTTCTGCATATTAAAATGAACAAGACCGAAAGAAAAAATCGCAGATCCTATTAAAATAAATACGATATTTTTAAGACGAATTTCTTTTAGCAAGAGACCACTCCTTTTTTTGCTTAGACAGCGATAATATTATATGGTATGGGAGAGAAACAAGCAAACTGAGTCTTAAACATTTGTCAAATATTTATGATTTCGCTAACATGTAAGAGATGGATAGGAGGATGAGCTTCATGACGAATGAAAAAACGCTGCGTCACGTGCAGCAAGAAGTAGATGATTACATAGGACAATTTAAAGAAGGCTATTTCAGCCCGCTTGCCATGATGGCCCGTCTGACAGAAGAATTAGGCGAGCTAGCAAGAGAGGTTAACCATTACTATGGAGAAAAGCCGAAAAAAACAACGGAAACAGAAAAAAGCATGGAAGAAGAAATTGGCGATGTTTTGTTTGTGTTAACATGCCTCGCTAATTCACTAGATATATCACTAGAGGAAGCACACGATCGTGTGATGCATAAATTCAATACAAGAGACAAAGACCGCTGGACAAAAAAAGAAGGGAAGTAGAGACGATGACGAACCAAACCATCAAAGTAGTAATCGCTGGAGCAAGAGGAAGAATGGGGATAGAGGCTGTGAAGCTGGCAGAAGAAACGAGCCATTTTGAGCTTGTGGCAGCCCTTGATCACGCGCACGAAGGAAAAAAATTATCTGATGTGATTCATACGACATCTGAGGCGCCAATTTATACAGATATTGATGTGTGTCTTTCAGAGACAGCACCTGATGTATTAATTGATTTGACGACACCAGAAATCGGGAAAGTACATACAAAAAAGGCACTTGAACATGGCGTCCGTCCAGTCGTAGGAACCACTGGATTTTCTGAAGCTGACCTGAAAGAGCTACAGCAATTAACAGAAGAAAAGAGCATAGGCTGTATTATTGCGCCAAACTTTGCTGTCGGTGCGGTCTTAATGATGAAGTTTGCCAAAATGGCAGCGAATTACTTTCCTGACGTTGAAATCATTGAGCTTCACCATGATAAAAAACTAGATGCTCCGAGCGGTACTGGGCTTAAAACAGCTGAAATGATTGCAGAAGTCAGAGAAAGCAAAAAGCAGGGACATCCAGAAGAGAAAGAATTAATCGAAGGTGCACGAGGCGCAGATTATGACGGTATCCGTCTGCACAGCGTAAGACTTCCGGGTATGATTGCACATCAAGAAGTACTGTTTGGAATGGACGGACAGACGCTCACCATTCGCCATGATTCTTATAACCGTGCATCATTTATGTCAGGTGTGAAGCTTTCAGTTGAACAGGTCATGCACATTGATCAGCTTGTCTATGGTTTAGAAAATATCATCGACTAATAAGGAGTGGATTCCTGATGAACATTGCTTTAATCGCTCATGATAAGAAAAAAAGTGACATGATCCAATTTGCCATTGCGTACCGTGATATATTGGCAGATCATACACTTTACGCAACAGGGACAACAGGTTTGAGAGTGAAAGAAGCGACGGGGCTTCCCATTCATCGTTTCCAGTCAGGACCACTTGGAGGAGATCAGCAGATTGGTGCTTTAATTGCTGATAATGCAATGGATCTTGTGCTCTTTTTTAGAGACCCGCTTACCGCGCAGCCGCATGAACCGGATGTATCTGCACTCATTCGGCTTTGTGATGTGTATACCATTCCACTAGCCACCAATATGGGGACCGCTGAAATTTTAGTCAGGAATTTAAATAAAGGCACGTTTGATTTTCGAGATGTAGTAAAAAACGGAGGAACAAATGAAACGACTTGATATCCTTGCATTCGGTGCCCACAGCGATGATGTTGAGATCGGTATGGGCGGAACGATTGCAAAATACGTAAAAAAAGGGGCGCGTGTCGGGATTTGCGACTTGACCCAGGCCGAATTATCTTCGAATGGAACGGTAGAGAGCCGTAAAGAGGAAGCAAAAGCTGCTGCCGCCATTTTAGGTGTGTCAACGCGAATCCAGCTCACACTGCCAGACAGAGGACTTTATCTAAATGACGAAGCGATGAAGGACATTGCAGGCGTGATTCGAACATACAAGCCAAAACTGATTTTTGCTCCGCATCACCAAGATCGGCATCCAGATCATGGTCATGCGGGCTCACTTGTAGAAGAGGCTGCTTTTTCGGCAGGTATACATAAATTTGAAGATTCATACAAGCAGCCAGCGCATAAAATAAGTCAGATGTATTATTACATGATTAACGGTCATCATCGCCCAGATTTTGTGATTGATATTTCTGAGGAAATGCACCAAAAGATTGATAGCTTGCATGCGTATAAAAGCCAATTTGTTAAATCGGCGAATTCAGTTGAGACACCTCTTGTGAACGGTTATATTGATTTTGTCAAAATGAGAGAGTCTATGTATGGAAGGGAAGTCAATAAAGCTTATGCAGAAGGGTTTATCACAAAGAAACCACTTTTGATAGATGACGACTTACTTGGGGGGTAATTATGAAAAAACTGAAGGTCGGAATCACTTGTTATCCAAGTGTCGGCGGCTCGGGCATTATTGCTACGGAACTTGGAAAACGTTTAGCTGAAAAAGGGCACGATGTTCATTTCATTACCTCAAGTATTCCGTTTAGGCTCAATAAAGTGTATCCGAATATTTATTTTCATGAGGTGGATGTCAATCAATATGCTGTTTTTCAATATCCGCCTTATGACCTTGCATTAGCAAGTAAATTGGCAGAAGTTGCAAAACGAGAGAAGCTTGATATTATTCACGCGCATTATGCGGTTCCGCACGCCGTCTGTGCGTTCTTAGCGAAGCAGATGACGGGACATTCTGTGAAAGTCGTCACGACGCTTCACGGGACGGATATTACGGTATTAGGCTATGATCCATCACTAAAGGAAGTCATTCGATTTGCGATCGAATCATCAGACCGGGTAACGGCGGTGTCGCATTCATTAGCTGCGCAGACGTATGACCTTATCAAACCAAATAAAAAGATCGAGACGATCCATAATTTTGTCGATGAACGGGTGTATTTGCGCGAAGATCACGAAGTGCTAAAGACACATTATGGTCTTTTACCGGACGATAAGGTCGTCATCCATGTATCAAATTTTCGAAAGGTCAAACGGGTGCATGATGTCGTTCATGTGTTTAAAAAGATCTCAGAACAGGTGCAGGCAAAGCTGCTGCTCATCGGTGATGGTCCTGAAAAATCGGTCGTATGCGAACTCGTGAAAAAACTGGGGCTGACAGACCGCGTGTTATTTTTAGGGAAGCAAGAGAAAGTAGAAGAGCTGTATTCCATCAGTGATTTGAAGCTGCTTCTTTCTGAGAAAGAGAGCTTCGGACTTGTGCTTCTTGAGGCGATGGCATGCGGTGTCCCATGTGTTGGGACTGATGTTGGCGGGATTCCAGAGGTCATTACACATGGAGAAACAGGTTTCCTTGTCCCGCTCGGCGATATAGACGCGGCAGCTAAACACGCAGTCTCTATACTCAAAGACAAAGCGCTTCATGAACAAGTGTCTGCGGCGGCCCAGTCTAGTGTTCAGGCCCATTTCTCTTCTGAAAAAATTGTGAGTGAATATGAAGAGCTTTACCTAGAATTGATCGAAGGTGATGATGAACATGAATGAACCATTCACACATGCGATCCCTATTTTACATACACTGCACGAACATGGGCATCAGGCTTACTTTGTCGGCGGAGCAGTGAGAGATGTCCTTTTAGGCAGGGAAATCGGCGATATCGATATAGCAACAGATGCAACGCCTGATACGGTCGAATCCTTATTTGAAAAAACAGTTGATGTTGGCAAAGAGCATGGCACTGTCATCGTGTTACATGATGGGGTCAGCTATGAGGTGACGACGTTTCGAACTGAATCAGAATATGAAGATTTTCGCAGACCGAAAGAAGTGGCGTTTATCACATCATTGAAGGAAGATCTTTTAAGAAGAGATTTAACGATCAATGCGATGGCCATGGATATAAATGGGGAGATCATTGACCATGTAGGGGGCAAACAGGATATTGAGCGGAAACGAATTCAAACCGTAGGAGATCCTGCGTGCCGCTTTCAGGAAGACGCGCTTCGTATGATGAGAGCGGTCCGTTTTTTAAGCCAGCTTGGCTTTGAGCTCGCTGCAGAAACGGCTGAAGCGATGAAAAAAGATAAGCACCTGCTTGCCAACATATCAGTTGAACGCAAAAAGATTGAAATGGAGAAGCTTTTAAAAGGCCGTTATTGTGAGCGGGCGATTAAGGTGCTCATTTCTACCAAATTGTATGAAGAATTGCCGGGTCTCAAAAAGGATGGTCTGCAAGAATCCTTTCAATCATTTCCGTATTATTTACTGGATGGACTAGAAGAAGTATGGGGGGCTGTTATCCATTTGCTTGGCTTAGATGAAGCGGAGGCTGTGCTCTTCTTAAAAGAATGGAAGCTGTCAACAAAGCTTTTGAAAGACGCGGTGGCTATTAGCCAATACGTCGATTGTGACTGGGATGCGGAGAAGATGTTTGAGGCTGGTGAACACGTGCTCTTATCTAGTTTGAAGATCTCACAGCTAAAACACGAGCGCCGCATTTTCTTTGACGAGCTTGAGGCAGCGAAGCGTTCTTATGATGCCCTTCCGATTAAAACGCTTCAAGACCTCGCTGTTTCAGGAAAAGATTTAATGGCCTTTCGGCAAAAGACATCAGGAAAATGGATCGCAGAAGAGCTCGATTTGGTGAAAAAAGCCGTTCTGCAAAATCATTTGGAAAACCGAAAAAAAGCCATAGAGGAGTGGCTTACAGCATGCGATCAGCAATTAGAAAACGATTAATCGAACTATTTACAGCATCAAGTGAGGACTTTGTCTCAAGTCAGCAAATATGTGATGAGCTTGGCTGTTCTCGAACGGCTGTCTGGAAGCATATAGAGGGCCTCAGAAAAGAGGGCTATGAGGTAGAAGCCGTCAGAAGAAAGGGATATCGCCTGCTTCGTAAACCGGACAAAATTAGTGAGGATGAAATTCTGTTTGGTCTAGAGACAGAGAGCTTTGGAAGGCACATTTATTTTCAGAAAGAAGTCGCCTCCACACAGCTGATTGCCCATGATCTTGTAAATGAAGGTGCGCCCCACGGTACGCTCGTTGTCAGTGATCATCAGACAAATGGGAAAGGCCGCCTTCAAAGAACGTGGCATTCACCAAATGGGACAGGCATCTGGATGAGTCTCGTTCTACGGCCTGAAATTCCGCTGCACAAAGCGCCGCAGATGACGCTTTTAGCATCTGTAGCCATCGCAGAAGCCATTGCAGAGCAAACAGGACTCAGTCCATCCATTAAATGGCCAAACGATATTTTGTTAAACGGGAAAAAGGTCGTTGGCATTCTAACCGAATTAAAAGCAGAGGCGGACCAGGTTCATGCGGTGATAATTGGTCCAGGCATTAATGTGAACCAAACGGCTGATGACTTTCCGGATGAACTAAAGGATGTCGCCACAAGCCTGCGAATGGAACTGAATGAAAAAGTGGACCGTGCTGCGCTCATACAACAGATCATGTCCACCTTTGAAAAAAGGTATGACGATTATATGAAGCATGGATTTACACCGATTAAACAATTATGGGAATCGTATGCGATGACGATCGGTCAGCATATTGTTGCCCGCACCGTCAATGGGCAATACACTGGAAAAGCGCTCGGAATCAATGAAGAAGGTGTTTTATTGCTTGAAACGGAGGAAGGTATTCAAAAAATCTACTCCGCAGACATCGAGATAAAGTCAACTTAAGTGGAACACCCGGCACATTTTTGATATACTTCGTGTGGGCAGTATCTGAAAAAGAGCTGTACCTGTAGAAACAAAAATTTGATAAATTTCTGCCTTGATCCTAAGGGACTTGGACAGAGGGATGATTCGCCGCGCATGAGAAATCAAAACATGTGATGTGAGGCAAGCCATCTCCTCTCCAGAATGAGGAGGAACAAATGAAGACAAAGCTAGATTTTTTCAAAATGAAAGAACAAAACGAACCGATTGTGATGCTGACAGCATACGACTATCCATCTGCAAAGCAAGCAGAAAAAGCGGAAGTCGACATGATCTTAGTTGGTGATTCACTTGGGATGGTTGTACTTGGACTCGATTCGACAGTCCAAGTCACGATGGATGATATGATTCATCACACAAAAGCAGTGAAAAGAGGCGCAAAAGACACATTTATTGTGACGGATATGCCATTTATGTCTTACCATTATTCATTAGCAGAAACATTGAAAAACGCAGCACGCATCATGCAAGAAAGCGGTGCGGATGCCTTAAAGCTAGAAGGCGGAGATGGCGTATTTGAATCCATTCAAGCTCTCACAAGAGGCGGGATTCCTGTCGTCAGTCATTTAGGCCTCACCCCTCAGTCAGTTGGAGTACTTGGCGGATATAAAGTGCAAGGAAAAGACCACGAAAGTGCGCAGAAATTGATTGAAGACAGCTTAAAATGTGAGGAAGCTGGTGCGATTGCACTTGTGCTTGAATGCGTACCTGGTGAACTGACAAAACGAATTACCGACATGCTGAAAATTCCTGTCATCGGGATTGGTGCAGGAGCTGAGGCAGACGGACAAGTTCTCGTTTACCATGATGTGGTAGGATACGGGGTGTCTAGAACACCTAAGTTTGTGAAACAATACGCGCAAATTGATACTGTACTAGAAGAAGCGCTTATTCAATATACGAAAGAAGTAAAAGCACACACATTTCCAGAAGACAAGCATACATTTCATATCAAAGAAGAAGTCCTTGATGGTTTATATGGGGGTATGAAAAAATGAACGTTGTCACCCATATTCACGAGCTGAAGGAATTGATCAAGCAGCATCGAGAAAAACAGCATTCCATTGGCTTTGTCCCAACGATGGGCTTTCTTCATGAAGGACATCTGACGCTCGCGAAAGAAGCAAGGGATCAAAATGACATTGTGGTAATGAGTATTTTTGTCAATCCTTTGCAATTTGGACCGAACGAAGACTTTGAATCCTATCCAAGGGATATGGAAAGAGATCAGCGCCTTGCAGAAGAAGCAGGTGTGGATATTTTATTTACACCTGATGTGAAAGAAATGTATCCAAATGAGCCATCTATCACGATGACGGTTCAAAAGCGGACTGATGTCTTATGCGGGAAAAAACGTCCAGGACATTTCGACGGCGTTGTTACTGTGCTTACAAAGCTATTTCATCTTGTAGCACCAACAAATGTATACTTTGGTCTAAAGGATGCACAGCAAGTCGCTGTGATCGATGCGATGATCAAGGATTTCTTCTTTGATCTTCACCTTGTATCTGTGCCGACAGTTAGAGAAGAAAACGGTTTAGCGAAAAGTTCAAGAAATGTGTACTTATCTGAAAAAGAAAGACAAGAAGCACCTGCTTTGTACCGCGCATTGAAAAAAGGACAGTCAGCGGTTGAAAAAGGTGAACGTGACGTCAGTCGTATTTATCAGTTGGTAGAAGAGGAAATTCTTCAAACGAGCGGGGAAATCGATTATATTGAGATCTACTCCTATCCAGAGCTTGAGCCGCTTCAGCAGTTGGCAGGTCAGGTCATCATTGCGATTGCGGTGAAATTCTCACGGGCAAGACTGATTGATAATGTGATATTCCATGTTCCTGAAAGCGGTGAAAAACATGTATAGAACCTTTATGACCTCTAAACTTCATAAAGCGACGGTAACAGAAGCAAACTTACATTATGTAGGAAGTATCACCATTGACGAAGATTTACTTGATGCGGCAGGCATGATGGCAAATGAGAAAGTACAGATTGTCAATAATCACAATGGCGCGAGACTTGAAACATATATTATTCCTGGTGAAAGAAAGAGCGGTGTCATTTGTTTAAATGGCGCGGCAGCAAGATTGGTTCAGCCGGGGGATGAAGTGATTATTATCGCTTATGGAATGCTCTCAGAAGAAGAAGCAAAGACACATACACCAAAAGTGGTCGTATTAAATAAACAAAATCAAATTGAACAAATGATTGGGCAAGAGCCTGCGAGAACGATTTTATAACGCATGCTGCAAGGAAACAGAACAGTTTTAAGAAAAGAAGCTGTTCTGTTTCAGCTATTTTGCCCAGAGCGTGTTTCACTTCGAGTGAAACGAGGAATTGAGGTGTCCATTTTATGGCCGATCAAAGGTTTGTTGTCGTTGATATTGAAACCACCGGAAATTCACCCAAAAAGGGTGATAAAATCATTCAAATTGCTGCGGTGGTCATTGAAAATGGACAAATTGTCGAACGGTATTCAAAATATGTGAACCCGGGAAAAGCGATCCCTGGATTTATTGAACAGCTGACAGGTATTCAGCAGCACATGGTTAACGATGCAGTGTTTTTTGAGGACATTGCCCAAGAGGTGTATGATCTTATTCAAGGCGCTTATTTTGTTGCGCACAATGTTCATTTTGACTTGAATTTTTTAAATGATGAACTAAAAGCATGCGGGAAAAATGAGCTGGATGTGCTAGCGATTGATACAGTTGAGATTTCTAGAATTCTTTATCCAGAGCTTGAAGGTTATAAGCTCACTGAATTAAGTGAAGAGCTCATGCTTCCACATGACCACCCGCACCGGGCGGATAGTGATGCGGAAGTTACTGCCATGTTATTTTTAACCTTATTACATCAATTAACACATACACCGCCAAATGTGCTAAAGCAGCTGCGCAGATTATCCTCTTATCTCTTAAGCGATATAGGACTTTTAATACAGCAGCTTGAAACGAGTCGTGCTAGCCGTGAAGATTCTTTGGTAGAAGTGGGCTCTTTTGCTGTAAAAGATGTCACCAATCCTGAAACGGATACGACAGATTCAGTAGGGGAAGACGATGAACAGCTGTTTGAGGAGATCAAAAAGAAGCTTCCCCAAACAGTGGAAGGCTATGAAGTAAGAGAAGGCCAGCTCACGATGATGAATAAAGTGAGAGATGTGTTTCATGAAAGGGCCTATGCTTTAATTGAAGCGGCACCAGGTATTGGAAAAACGCTGGCATACCTCATACCAGCTGCACTAGAGGCAAAGAAATCAGGAAAACCTGTCATTATTAGTACATATTCCATTCTTTTGCAGCAGCAAATGCTTCAGCGCGATGTGCCGATTTTAAATCAATTGCTTCCGTTTGAGCCAGCTGCCTGTGTATTCAAAGGACGGGCGCATTATATTTGCTTAGATAAGTTTGAGCATGTGCTGCATGAGGAAGATGATAACTATGATGTGGTCTTAACGAAGGCACAAATATTAATGTGGCTTCTTGTCACAGAAACGGGTGATTTATCTGAACTGAATTTACCTTCAGGAGCTGCCAATATAAAAGACCGTATTTCGTGTGTGCACATGCCGTTTACATCGAAAAAGCGCCGCTTTAAAGAATACTGCTTTTATGAACGCGCCAAAAAAAGAGCCAAAACAGCCAATTTAATTTTAACAAATCATCGCCTGCTCTTATCACAAACGGAAGCATCGTCTATCTTTCAGCATGCAGACGTATATGTGATTGACGAGGCTCATCAATTTGAGAAAACAGCCAATGAAACACTAGGAGATAGTGCGTCGTATATCCAGCTTCATGCGAAATTAACGCAGCTTGGCTCCTTACAGGGCGGTCTTTTAAACAAGCTGAAAAAGAGATTTCACGGTGCAGGTTTACAGACGGACACCTTTATCGAAATGGATGAGTATCTTCATCAGCTTCAAATGGAAAGTGACGCCTTCTTTAGTACCGTTCATTCTTTTGTCAAAAGGACAAAACCAAAAGCAGACATCAATCGTCTCATTCATAGAGTACGTCATCATTCGAAGCATGCGCAGTGGAAACGGATTAAAGAGACGGCAAGTAAGCTTTGTTCCTTGTTAATTGCTTGTGAAAAGTTGTATGAGCAGCAAAAAAGCGAGCTTCTTCAAAAAAGTGATCAGCTGACAGAACACTTTGCCTTTGAAGCAGAGGAATACGATCAAGTGATGTCGTTTATGCATACATTTTGCAGTACGCTGTACCGGTTTATTTTTGAACCGAAAAATGATGAAACGGTTTGGATTGAGATTGATGCAAAGGGTGCCAAAAATGCTGTCTTTATGCATGCACAGCCGCTAGATACTGGAGAGCTTTTAGCGGACCGATTTTTTATGAACAAAAAAAGTGTTGTTCTCACATCAGGAACACTCACAATCAATGGGCGCTTTGATTATTGCTTAGAACGATTTGGTCTGCAGGATTTTTATCCGCATCTTGTACAGATTGAGTCACCGTTTGAACTTGAAAAACAGCTCAAGGTGATTGTACCAGCTGATATGCCGCCGATTACGAACCGTGATGAGCGCGACTATGTAGAGCAAGCAGCACGGTACATTAAGGTGATGGAAAAGCAGCATCAAGCGAAGATATTGGTGTTGTTTAATTCACATGAGATGTTAAAAGCAGTGTATGAAGAGCTGAAAACAGAAGGGATGCAAGCCGCCCTTTTTGCTCAAGGTCTGACGGGCGGGAGCCCTGTTAAATTAACGAAAATGTTCAAATTAGCAAAACATGCGATTTTACTTGGTACGGGTAGTTTTTGGGAAGGTGTCGATTTTCCTGGATCAGAGCTGACAACAGTCATTATGGCACGTCTCCCGTTCAGGCCGCCTGATTCACCGCTCATTGAAGCAAAATGTGAGGCCGCTAAAAAACAGGGGAAGAACCCGTTTAAAGCCGTTGCTCTCCCAGAAGCTGTGCTAACCTTTAAACAAGGTGCAGGACGCTTGCTGCGCTCTGAAAAAGACATAGGTACATTGCTGATTCTAGACCGCCGAGTGAAAACCGCTTCATATGGAAAGCTATTTTTAGAATCACTCCCTCATGCGCCAGTCCACGAGATGTCAAAAGAATCACTTGAGGCGTATATAGAGAAGCTCAACAACGAAAAGCCGCTGTCATAAGCGGCCTTTAGCTGGTGTGGGTTTGGAGTTAATTTATCGTAACGGCTTTTTGTGTTCCGTTGTAAAAATAGTATCGGTTCCCGCGCCGAAAAGTATGACTAACAATATTTACGTACCGAGGAGGAATTAGAAGTGGAAAGTAAAATAGAGGTACTTTCAACTGTTCAAATTAAGCATTCAGAGGACCTGTATAAAATTGTTGACTTATTGAACAGAACGCTTAAAAGAGAAGATCTCATGTTTGGATTAGCATTAGATCAAGAAGATCAAAATCAAGCGATATTTACGATATATCGCACATAGGGGAAGCTTGACATGAAAAAAATAGTCTGGATCATTTCATCCGTTGTGGCTCTCGTTTTGCTCATTGGCATCATCAGTTTTACGTGGATTTATCAGATTGCCATGGGACAAAAAGAACAAGGTCATGAGGCGGCGATTGAACGAGCAAAAAAACAAGCAAACATCGTACAAGTGGAGCAAGTGGAAACCTTTGTCGGGAAAGAAAAACAATTTATTGTTGAAGGAAAAAACAAACAAAATGAAACAACCTATGTTTGGGTACCTGCCAGCAATAAAGAAAAAGTGATCGCAAAAAAAGCAAAAGAAGGCATTACCTCAAATCAAGCAGTACAAGCCGTTCAAAAGGAGAACACTGTATCTAAGCTAAAGGACGTTCAATTAGCAAGAGAAGGTGACGTACTCCTTTGGGAAGTGACGTACTTAAATGAGAACAATCAATACAGCTTCAGCTATGTCGACTTCTCGACAGGACATGTGGAAAAAAATGTAACGCCGTAGTTTCTCCTGTCTTGCGTTGACCATGCTGATTTAGAACGGTTATAATAAAATGTATGAAAAAAGATTCACACCTGTCGAAAAGGTGAGCTTCTTTCTGGCTTTGGAGGGAATTATGTTGAAAACAACGATTAATCAAGTGTTCAAACATGTCGATGAAGATGTAACCATCGGCGCATGGATTGCCAATAAACGTTCAAGCGGTAAAATTGCATTCTTGCAGCTGCGTGACGGGACAGGCTTTATTCAAGGAGTCGTAGTAAAAGCAGAAGTGGAAGAGGAAGTCTTTAAGCTTGCGAAATCAGTCACTCAAGAAACATCTGTCTATGTGACAGGACAAGTGACAAAAGACGAGCGTTCACCTCTTGGTTTTGAATTGCAAGTGAAATCCATTGAAGTGATTCACGAAGCAACTGACTATCCAATTACACCAAAAGAGCATGGAACAGAATTCTTAATGGATCACCGTCATTTATGGCTTCGTTCTAAAAAGCAGCATGCCATTATGAAAATTCGTAACGAAATTATTCGTGCTACATATGAATTCTTCCATCAAGAAGGTTTCGTGAAAGTAGATCCGCCAATTTTAACTGGAAGTGCACCTGAGGGCACAACGGAGCTGTTTGCGACGAAATATTTTGATGAAGATGCGTACCTTTCTCAAAGTGGACAGCTTTACATGGAAGCTGCGGCAATGGCACTCGGAAAAGTATTCTCATTTGGCCCAACATTTAGAGCTGAAAAATCTAAAACAAAACGTCATTTAATTGAGTTTTGGATGATCGAGCCTGAGATGGCTTTTGTCGAATTTAATGAAAACCTTGAGTATCAAGAACATTATGTGACTCATGTTGTTCAAAGTGTACTTGAAAACTGTAAAGTTGAACTGCATACACTTAGCCGTGATACAGCAAAATTAGAAAACATCAAAGCACCATTCCCGCGCATCACTTACGATGAAGCGATTAAATTCTTGCAGGAAAAAGGCTTTGACGATATTGAATGGGGAGATGACTTCGGTGCGCCTCACGAAACAGCGATCGCTGAAAGCTACGATAAACCAGTGTTTATCACTCATTACCCAACATCATTAAAACCATTTTACATGCAGCCTGCACCGGATCGTGATGATGTCGTCCTTTGTGCAGACTTGATTGCACCAGAAGGCTACGGAGAGATCATTGGCGGTTCTGAGCGTGTGCATGATCTAGAGCTGCTTGAAGCAAGATTGAAAGAACATGGGCTAGATCAAGAAACTTACAAATGGTACACAGAATTAAGACAATATGGTTCTGTACCGCATTCAGGTTTTGGTCTTGGACTTGAACGTACAGTTGCTTGGATTAGTGGAGCGCCGCATGTGCGTGAAACCATTCCTTTCCCAAGATTATTAAACCGTTTATATCCTTAAGACGTGAAAGCCTCCAACATATGGAGGCTTTTTCAAACGTTTTTTGAAGGGGCACGTGAAATAAAACGTGATATACTTAAACTGAAGAGGTGTATCCGATGAATAGGCAGCAATTTATTAATATGCAGCAAATGGGTTCGACCAGTTTGCCTAATTTGCTGATTGCTCATTATGAGCAGTTAGGACTGAATGAATCACAAATGATGGTGATGCTCAAGATTAAAATGAATGAAGAACAAGGTGTTTTCTTTCAAACATTTGAAGAGCTGTCCCATGGCATGACCATTTCAGCTGAAGAGTGTGCGTATATGGTTCAGCATTTAATTCAAAAGGGATTTATTTCGATTCAGCCGTTTGAGGACGGGTCTGGTATTCAGCATGACCGCTACTCAGTTGAGCCTTTATGGGGCGTACTGTATGACTTTTTAGAAGCAAAACAAGCAAAGGAAGGTCAAAAACTTCATGTGCAGGCTGAAAAGTCTTTATATGCTCTATTTGAAGATGAATTTGGCAGACCGCTGTCTCCTCTTGAAGGAGAAACACTCTCGATCTGGATGGATCAAGACCATCATGATGCTGAAATGATTCGCCTAGCGTTAAGAGAAGCGGTTTTATCAGGAAAATTAAATTTCCGTTATATCGACCGAATTCTGTTTGAGTGGAAAAAGAAAGGGCTGAAAACAGCGGAAGAAGCAAAAGAGCATAGCCAGCATTTCCGTTCTCAGCAAAAAGCGCCACCTTCAAAAGAAGAGACGTCAACATATAAACGACAAGTTCCTTTTTATAATTGGCTGGAACAATAACCAATAAAGGAGAAGTCATGTTATCAAAAAAACAAATCAATGAATGTTTAGATATTATAGGAGATATGTTTCCAGAGGCTGAGTGTGAGCTTGTTCATTCCAATCCATTTGAACTTGTGATCGCTGTGGCACTCTCTGCGCAGTGTACAGACGTGCTTGTCAACAAAGTCACCAAAACGTTATTTCAAAAATATCAAACACCAGAAGACTATTTAAGTGTACCGCTTGAAGAATTGCAGCAAGATATTCGTTCGATTGGCCTTTATCGCAATAAAGCTAAAAACATTCAAAAGTTGAGCAAAATGCTGATTGAAGAATATGGCGGTGAAGTGCCAAAGGATCGGGACGAGCTTGTGAAACTTCCTGGGGTGGGCCGGAAAACAGCAAATGTCGTCGTATCTGTCGCTTTTGGAGTGCCGGCCATTGCTGTCGATACACACGTAGAACGAGTCAGCAAGCGTCTTGGGATTTGCCGGTGGAAGGATTCTGTTCTTGAAGTAGAGCAAACCTTAATGAAAAAGGTGCCAGAAGAAGATTGGTCTGTGACGCATCACCGCCTCATCTTTTTTGGCAGATATCACTGCAAGGCGCAGCGGCCGCAGTGCGAGTCTTGTCCGCTTCTTGATATGTGTAGAGAAGGGCAGAAGAGGCTGAAAAAAGGATTGGTGAAGCTGGCATGAGCGGGGCAGCTGTTTTTACCTCATATGTCGAAAAGCTAAAAGGGAAAAAGGTAGAGATGAAAGGCGATCGAGTAGACATACTTAGAGATCATCCACTCGCATATGATCTATCATCAGATCTTTTAACAGATGAGCTTCCATGGCAGAAAACAGAAGAGTTTGTTCCTGTGATGTTCGAACTGTGGAATGAATTAAAAGAAAAAATGCTTCCTCGTTTTCAAACAAGAAAGTCCCGGTGTGAAGAAGACGATATGCTGCAAGGTATTGTCAGTATGATTGCGATGTTTTACTGGATCAAAGGGGAGAGACTTCAAACGCTTGAATGGGAACATATCAAGCAAGAGACATTTCCTGTAGCTCCAATTAATTGGACAGAACGTTTAGAGTTCATTTTGCTAAAACCAACTCAATATCATTGCTTTATTCAACTGGACGAGCTATACACGGAACTAAAAAAGCAGTATGGAAAACATGAAGCACTTAAAAAGATCAGACAAAACCGTTAAAAAAAGCACTTGCCATATGGGCAAGTGCTTTTTCATTATTCATTTTCTTTTCGACTAGGAGAATTTGATTGCGAATTTGAGCTTTGAGAGTTCGTTTTCGCATCATCTTTCTTTTTATCTTTATTGTCAGTTTGTGAGTTCCCATTTGTACTGTCTGAGCTATCATCGGAAGAACCATTATGTCCGTTTTCCGTATTTCCGCCTTGATCCTGATCTTTATCTTTGTCTTGATCTTTTTTATCATCTGGCTTTTGCTCGTCAGTGCCTGGGGGTTGATTTTTGTTATCGTCAGTCTGGTCTGTCTGCTCGTCGTCAGGCTGCTGCGGTTCTTCTTCTTCTTTGTTCTCATCATCTGCTTTTTCTTCCTCTTCTTCATCATCCTTGATGGTGAGGAAGGTAGAAGCTGCACTACTTGTGACATCCTCTACAGTGGCTGTCACTTGGAATTTATAAGTAGATCCAGGCTTCACATCAGAGATGACCGCTTCTTTAGCAGAACTGTTTTGAATCTCTTTATAGCCGCCATTATCAACCGCTTGCTTCACATTAAATGTTGCATCTGCGTCGTCATCATAGCCCCAAGTCAGTGTGATGGATTTTTTCTCTTCATCATACACCGCTTTTAAGTCAGAAGGCTTATCGGCTTCTTTTTTCTCATATGTGTCAGACACTTTTGTCGGAACCGTTCCTTTTACAAAGTATTCTGTTGTCTTCTTATCGCTCGGTGTATTTGGTCCGGCTAATTTCGCTGGATCCGATCCTTTTTCAACCGTAGCTTCAACGACACTGTCTGGTTTTTCAAATGAGCCGCTTCCATCATCAATTTGAGAAATTAATCGCTGGAAGACGATTTTGGCAACACGCTGTTCATAATTTGTGAGCCATATTTTGCCGTCCGCATCTTTTGAGTTACCAATTCCAGTCCAAACGGCTGCTGTATATTGCGGCGTATAACCAACAAACCACGAATCTTTCGCACCGCCAGAAGGAATATTGTGTTTATTAATATCATCTTGTTCAAAGTTCGTTGTACCTGTTTTACCAGCTACTTGAACGTTTGGTACTTGTGCAAGTGTCCCAGTTCCAGATTGGACAGCAGTTTTTAGCATATCTGTGATCATAAATGCTGTGTAGTCACTCATAGCTGCTTTGGAATCTGGCGTAAGGTCAAGCTTTGTACCGTCATTAAATTCAACAGACGTGACAGCATGTGGTTCGTTATAGTATCCGTTATTACCGAATGCACTAAATGCTCCAGCCATCTTCAGGGAGGAGACACCATCGTCAAATCCACCGATTGAGTAAGACTCTTGAATGTCAGACGGTAAGTCCATACCTAAGTTATTAGCGAATTGAACAGCATTGTCTGTGCCAGCTTCTTGGAAAGCTTTTAGGGCAGGGATGTTTCGTGATTGTGCCAAAGCACTTCTCATCGACATTTTCCCTAAATGTCTTCTGTCAAAGTTATTAATTGGTGTACCGTTTGAGTACGTATACGGCGCATCATCAATTTGCTGATACGTAGACCATTTTTTGTTTTCAATGACAGGACCGTAATCTAAAATTGGTTTGATTGTTGAACCTGGCTGACGTTTTGCATCTGTCGCATAGTTAAAGCCGCCGGCTGGTACATCACGTCCACCGCCAATAGCTCGGATTTCGCCATTTTTCGTATCAAGCAGGGTGACACCCGCCTGCATACCTTTCGTAAAACCAACTGAATCCCCATTGATAATATCATCTAGGTGATCCTGTGCTTTTCGATCGAGTGAAGTATAGATTTTTAATCCATCTGTTGATACATCCACTTTGGCTTTTTTCTGTACTTCTTCCATGACTTCTTCAATATAAGCAGAGTACTTACTTGAGTTCTGGCTCTTATATTTATCAGCTGAGACGACCGTCTTGCTGACAGGGGTAGCTTTTGCATCCTCATAGTCTTTCTCTGAAATGTAGCCTTGTTTTTTCATGAGGCCTAAAACGATATTACGGCGTTTTTCCGCTGCCTCGGGATTTTTCACTGGGTTATAGGCAGAAGGACTTTGCGGCATACCTGCAAGTGTAGCAGCCTGTGCAACAGTTAGTTTATTTAAATCTGTCACGCCGAAAAATTGTTCTGCCGCTTTCCCAACACCATAAGCATAAGGCGAGAAGAAAATACGGTTTAAATACATTTCTAAAATTTCATCTTTAGAGTATTTTTGCTCAAGCTGAATCGAGAGCCATACTTCCTGTACTTTACGTTTTAACGTTTTTTGATTGTTAAGTAGAGAGTTTTTCACAACTTGCTGTGTAATCGTACTTCCACCTTCAGCTCCAAAGCCGTCCTCGACGTTTGCGACAAGGGCACCGCCGATACGGATTGGATCAATCCCGTGGTGTTTATAAAAACGTGCATCTTCAGTTGCAATAAATGCTTCTTTTACCACATCGGGTATATCTTTAATCGAGACATACGTTCTTTTTTCCGCACCTACTTCTGCAAACACTTTCTTGTCTTTGTCATAAAGCTTTGAAGAATACGGTGTTTTGAGCTTACTATCATCAATAGAAGGAGCGCTTGATGCAAAAACGGCAAAAGTTGTGATTCCGGCAACTACACAAAGAAGACCGATCACGAGTAAAGATAAAAATATTTTTTTAAATAGACCTGCTTTCTTTTTGCCTTTTTTGTTCTTTTGCTTCTTATTGTTTTCTTGACTTGCTTTACGTCGCTGTTCACGACTTGTAAATTGATCAGACATCACATCTCAACCTTTCGTGTTAAACCTTTTTCGAACGTCATTGCTACTCACTTTCATCCGAAAAATGAAGTGTCTCCACTACTTTAATATAATCAATTCTTGGCGAATATCCAAGTGTCATTAAGTGGCCAGCTTCCATTAATTCGTCTTTGCTAATGGATTTCCGGCCGTTTTGCTGCTGCCGCTCCCAGAAGAAAAAGAGATCTGAAGCGGACAAATAATAAACGGAGCCAAATGCGGATATAATAACGAAACAAATACCGCCTTGCTTTTCTACCTGTTTCATATGCTCAATTTGATGATCGTGAAAATTTTTGAGTGGAAACGAGGTGGTGCTTTTGGTTTCCTTTGCTTCAAAATCGATATAGCGCCCTTTGTACACTCCATTATAGTCTGTTGTGGATGATTGTTTAAAATAGGCTTCTTTGATAACAGCAGCGCTTCTTTTTGGATAATCCACATTCACAATTTGAACGGGGGTAGGCTTTTTATGAATGACTGCGATCCCGTTGACCAAATAGTACTGGTTGGTTTCATTTAAGTCAGCCTCAAGCGTCATCCCGCGGTTACTATAAGAGGATTCGCCGCTGAATCTTTTTTTTGTCCCAATTTGTTGAATGGGCTGATACGATTTTCCGTTTGGATACCGAATCATCAAGTTTCAGCCTCCTTTTAATGCATTTTGTATTGGAGAGATTACTATGTTGTCACAAGAAGAGCACATCATCACTCAGTATATATTGCGTGAAACGAAAGCGAAAAATAAAGACAACCTGACGAGGACAAATGCTTACAAACGCTTTTATGACCGCCATCCAGAGATGAAATGGTCGCTGCTTGCTTCCTTTGTCTCGAGAAATGCTGGATGGTCTATGACGGATCTAAAGGGCGAGCTCTTTCATCCAGGTTTAACAGATCAGCAGGGGCACCTTTTTTTCACAGCGTATGAAAGAGCGAATTGGCTGATCTTTTCGGATGCTTACCCTCAGCTTCTTTTGTATGAATGGTCTAAGCGGTGCAGCAAACCCTTGTTCCATCTGCTTCCATATTTTTCTGTTTCTCGTTTTATGAGCACTGAGTGGGAACGTTTTTGGCTAAAGCGTGACACAGAGCGCCTGCTTTATGCACTCATCATAAATGAACAATATACTATACAATCTCCTATTATACAAAATCCTCTTCTGAAAAAGAATGTTTTTCAATCGATTCAATATCTGTTCAGCGAGTGGGGACATTTCCAAACCGTTGTTTTTCCAACGGTGGACGGGCATTTGTACGGGTTAACCATACGGAAGTTTTCCCGCGTAAAGGAGCGTATTACATTAGGAAAAAAACTAGCGAAACTATTATTTCGAGCCGATTTATTTTCGGATTTTTATCATTTTTTGCATACTGTTCCGCATACCGGATCACGGTTTGATTTTGAGCCGTTTTTAGGGATCGCTAGGAGGTCAACACCTTTTCTTCGAACAGTTTATCCGGTGATGGCACATTCATTAGACGATCAAAGGGACGATTGGTTTCAAAAGAAATTGAGCCCATCCTTATTTGATGCAGAGACGTTACCAAAACAAATTGAGCTGACCGACTGGTATTTTCATAAAAAAAGACAGCTTCGTTTTCTTTTCTCATTAGAGCACTATTTTTTGCATAAATAAAAAGCAGGGGGTACCTGCTTTTTTTACGTGGATGGTCGATTAGGACCGCCAAGCTTTTTATCAAGCTGATCTGTACTGTTTTCTTTCCCTTTTGGCTTTTGCTCTTTTGGTGCTGGCTGCTTTTTCATGAAATCTACCTCCTTTGTCCTTAGAATTTACACAATCGGACGCAATCATACAAAGAAGGACAAGCATATGTCGAAAAGGAAGAAATAGCGCTCATCTACACTTAGATTGGCGATTTGCTTCTAGTTTTGTCATGTGTGAAGGAGGGTGTGAAAGAAAAGAGAATGTAACGAGAGACGATAAAGGAGGAATCTGATGATGAGCGAATTTGTATCAAAAGAATCCATTATGCAGTTATTAGAGGAAATCGAGCGGAAAATTGATGCGGTGGAAGAAGAACTGTCTCTTGCTGTGAACCAAACAAAACGTGCAGCCATAGAGGAGCAAGAACAAATGATAGACCGGCTTGAATCAGAAGTAAAGGACTGTGAAGTGAAGATTCACGCGGCTGAGTATAAACTGGCGGCAAGACCGGCATATCACGCCGGATAGCTTTTCTATTTGAGCAATAAGTAAACGTTTGATAGGATGGTTCATAGAGGTGAACATTTTGGATAATCAAACATTACTTGAACATACACAAGATCTGAGAATATGGATCGAAGAGGCGTATGAGCAGTACCAAAAGGGAAAGGCTGAAGAGGAATACCCCGTATATGATTTTCACACGGACATTCAGCCGGCCGTTGAGACATTTGATCAGAAAATGGAAGAGTGGCTCACTGCTGCGATCTCGTTTATTCATCTGGTCAAACCTAGATATTTACACCAAGAACAGCTTGAAGCCGTCAAAGAAAATGGAAAAGAGGTTGTCCTGCAATCTTATTTTGGCAAACAGCATGCACCCCGTGTGAAAAATTTAGTTGAGTCAGTGATTTACACACTGAACCTTTTAATAGAAGAAATCAACAAGCGCAGCTGAAGACATATGCTGCGTTTTTCTTATGGCTGCTTTAGGCACATCTTCTGTTCTTGATCATAATATATGAGTGACATCACTATGTGTTGAGAGCGAGAGGAGCGAGATATATGATCCCTTATTCAAACCAGCAGCCTTATGAATTCAATCCATTCAATCGAGGGCCTTTTCCGTATCCAGATATGCAGCAGCAGCCTCCGCAGCCTCCAGAATATTTCATGCCGCCACATCAAGGTGGAATGAGCCAGGCACCATCTGCTGTCTATCAGCCGCCTTATGGATACCAAGAAAATGTGCCGCCTTTTCATCCGCCTGAAGCGATCAATCAACCCCAGATGCCGCCACCAGGCATGATGCCCATGCAGCAGCCTATGAACCCTTATCCTTTGCCAAGACCGCAAAAACAGCAATCATCTCAATTTAAAAGTGTGCTGTCACAATTCAAAAAAACGAATGGACAATACGACTTTAACAAAATGTTTGATACAGCTGGGCAAATGATGAGTACGATGAATCAAGTAGGTTCATTAGCGAAAGGATTTACAAGCATTTTTAAAGCATAGTTAAAACCCAATAGATGGACCTATTGGGTAGTTTGCTTTGGTGCCGTCACACGAAGCGTTTGATCTTTCCACACGCTCTTCATGTTCGTTTCATCTATTTTTGCCGGCATTAAAATGGTTTTGGTAAAGCTCGAATACGAGGAAGTTGTATCCGTTTTGATTGTTTCCTGCACGGATAAGTGTAAATATTGGGCTTTTACTTCTAGCGCGATATCCCCTTCGACAAAATGGTCGGGAAATTGGATCTCGATATACACAAACTGCTCATCCTCTGTCACATCGGTCGTAATCGATGCAAGTGAATGTGATGTGGTCATGAGCGCCTCCGCACTATTTATTATCTCGTGAAACGGGGAGGATGCGAAAAATTGTTCAATCGCTTCATTGAGAATATCTTCATTTGCCAGCAATTCATGTTTCTTTTCGCCTTCATGTTTCATTTGAATCACCTCTCATCTACAGCCTATGCAGAAAGGGCTCAGGCGGTTATCAATTGATGAGAGGAAAAAATTATGATTAAATAGTGTTGAATGAAGCAAGGTGTATGAGCGCAGCGTTTCATACGCGGAATAGAACTAGAAGCAAAGCTTGAAGGGAGCAATTGACATTGCTGAAAAAATTATTCGGTTTCGGAAAAAACCAAGATGATGTAAAGGAAGAAATCATTTATTCTCCAGCTGATGGAGAGTTAATGGATATGACGGATGTACCAGACCCTGTTTTTTCTCAAAAGATGATGGGAGACGGCGTAGCAGTAAAACCAAAAAGTGGCACGATTGTGTCACCAGTAGAGGGTGAAATCATCCAGCTCTTCCATACAAAACATGCAATTGGCATTCGAACACTCTCAGGGCTTGAGCTTCTGATTCATATCGGGCTTGAAACAGTGGGATTAAATGGTGAAGGATTTGAAGCGCACATAAAAGAAGGGGATAAAGTGAAGATCGGTGACCCTCTCATTACGTGTGATTTAGAACTGATTGAAGAGAAAGCGGCAAGTACAGTGACTCCGATTGTCATTATGAATGGTGACTTGATCGAGCATCTTGATAAAGAACCAAAGGGACCTGTGGAAAAACAGACTTCTAAGCTTTTTACCGTTAAACTAAAATAATCAGGACACAAAAAAAACTACCCAATCGTATGAGGGTAGTTTTTTTGATGACATTAATCTTCCATCGGAACCCAGCCTTGACTCGCTTCCATGACAGACCACAATCCTTCTGGAATCAAATACTTATCTTTTTGGCTGCGTTTAATGACAGTTTCAATCTCGCTTTCTCTGCCTTCTTTAATCTTCTTTGCCCAATCTGGGTCGACGATCAGCTCTCGTGCGACAGCGATAAGCGGAATTCCTTGATTATAAGCACTTAGTGCATCTTCGGCTGTAATGACGCTGCCCACACCGATGAGTGGAAGGGTATCGCCGCAGCGTTCTTTTAGCAGCTCCATACGTGTTTTATGAGTATCTGCACCACGTCTTGCTTTAGAGTCAATCTCCATTAAAGAGATATGCAAATAATCGAGGTTTTTTGTTTTGAGAACATCCACTAAGGTAAACGTCTCTGTCATTGTTAAACCAGGTGTTTCTGGTTCTTCTGGGGATAATCGATATCCAAAGATAAACGGTTTTGTTGCATGCTTTTCGATTGCCTCTTTGACTGCATCCACAATAGCGATAGGGA
Organism: Bacillus sp. NMCC4; assembly: GCF_002998555.1. Taxonomy (NCBI): domain Bacteria; kingdom Bacillati; phylum Bacillota; class Bacilli; order Caryophanales; family Bacillaceae; genus Bacillus; species Bacillus sp. NMCC4. The sequence goes on from NZ_PVRA01000003.1 coordinate 272,942, forward strand.
AGGCTAGACGCTTTTCTTCATTTCCTCCCCACTGATCTGTCCGCTGATTGCTATGCGGAGAGTAAAATTGCTGTAATAGATAACCATTTGCACCGTGGATTTCCACGCCGTCAAACCCTGCTTGAACCGCTCGTCTTGCCGCTTCTTTAAAAGAGTCAATGATATGGACAATTTCCTCTTCTTTTAAAGCGCGTGCAATCTGCTTTCCATCTTTAAACACATCACTTGGCGCAACCACATCACCGTTTGGAACTAAGTGAGGGAGAGCCTGAGAACCGCCGTGATGAATTTGAATGATGGCTTTTGTTCCCTTTGCCTGAATCGCAGAAGCAAGTTTTTTCAGGCCAGGTATATCTTCATCTCTTGCAATAGAAGGCTGTCCTTCAAATGCCTTACCATCTGGAGTCACGTTTGCACATGCTGTGATCACCATGCCCATATCACTTGATCTAGCTGTAATGAAATCAATTTCCTCTTTAGAAATGGTGCCATCCTCGTGAGAACCGAAGTGTGTCATTGGCGCAACGACTAACCGGCCATCAATAGACGCACCTCCTGGAAACGTAAATGGTTCAAATAAAGGCTTAAATTCGTTTTTCACTCTCATCATCTTCTTCCTTGATAAAATCATTTCACTATAGAAGTGTAATAGATACTGTTACAACACTTCAAAGTATTTGCTCATAGGCTGCGCATCAAAAAATTGCCGCCTAGTCATGCAAACAAATATTCGGTACACTATGTAAGAGAGGTGATGCGATATGAAAAAGAAAACAATGAACGAACTCATAGAAGAATTAAAGAAAGACGAACAGGTAGAACATTGGCATGAAATTGATGCGAAGCCTGCACAGACCTCTCCGGTTCCTGAAAGAGTGAACGACAGGCTGAAAAAGGCGCTTGAGAAACGAGGCGTGAGCGAACTCTACATTCATCAAAAGGAAGCCTTTGAACGTGTGATGGATGGAGATCATGTGGTAACCGTCACACCAACAGCTTCAGGTAAAACGCTTTGCTACAATCTGCCTGTCCTTCAGTCGATCGCAGAAGATCAGACAAGCCGCTCCCTTTATTTATTCCCAACAAAAGCGCTCGCACAAGATCAAAAAAGTGAACTTAACGAGATCATCCACGAGATGGATGTTCCGATTCATAGTGAAACATATGACGGAGACACCTCTCCGGCCATTCGGCAGCGAGTCAGACAAGCAGGACATATTGTCATCACAAACCCGGATATGCTGCATTCAGCCATTTTGCCTCATCATACGAAATGGGTCAGCTTGTTTGAGAATTTGAAGTATATTGTCATTGATGAGCTTCATACATATCGAGGTGTATTTGGCAGTCATGTGGCCAATGTGATTCGCAGGTTAAAACGAATTTGTGCATTTTATGGAAGTGAACCGGTTTTTATTTGTACTTCCGCAACGATTGCGAATCCAAAAGAGCTAGCGCAGCAGCTAACGGGGAGCAAGGTGCATCTGATTGAACGAAACGGGGCACCTAGCGGTAAAAAGAATTTTGTGTTTTACAACCCGCCAGTTGTGAATAAACCATTAAATATTAGACAAAGTGCCGCCACTGTTGTCAATCAATTGGCAAAAACTTTTTTGAAAGAAAAAATCCAAACGATTGTTTTTGCTAGAAGCAGAGTAAGAGTTGAAGTGATTTTAAGCCATATTCAAGAGCTAGTGAAAAAAGAGATCGGTCCAAAATCGATTCGTGGATATCGCGGAGGCTATTTACCAAAAGAGCGGCGAGTGATTGAAAAAGGATTGAGAGAAGGAGACATTCTAGGTGTCGTCAGCACAAACGCACTAGAATTAGGAGTGGATATAGGTCAGCTAAAGGTCTGTATCATGACAGGGTATCCTGGCAGTGTAGCGAGTACATGGCAGCAGGCAGGACGAGCTGGAAGGCGTCATGAGGAAGCACTCATAATTATGGTGGCAAGCTCCTCACCTCTTGATCAATATATTGTCAGACACCCTGAATATTTCTTTAACAGGCCGCCTGAAGCTGCCAGAATCAACCCTGAAAACCTCATTATCTTAGTGGATCATCTAAAATGTGCATCCTACGAGCTTCCGTTTCGGGAGGATGAACAGTTTGGCGGCATGGAGGTAGAAGAGATTTTGCAATACTTACATGAGGAAGGTGTTCTTCATTTTAGCGGGAACCGGTATTATTGGTCAGATCAATCGTTCCCAGCGCATGGCATCAGCCTCCGGTCTGCAAGCCAGGAAAATGTGGTGATTGTGGATCAATCAGATGTGGCGAATGTTCGGATTATTGGAGAGATGGATCGATTCAGTGCGATGACGCTGCTTCATGATGAAGCCATTTATTTACACGAAGGGGTTCAGTATCAAGTGGAAAAGCTAGATTACGAGCATCTGAAGGCTTATGTGAAACAAGTAGATGTAGAATATTATACGGATGCGAATTTAGCTGTTCAACTTAAGGTGCTTGAAATCGATCAGACGACAGAGAAGGAAGCCGTATCTGTTCACTACGGTGATGTGACTGTCAACGCAATGCCGACGATTTTTAAAAAAATCCGGCTAAGTACCGGTGAAAATATCGGCTCTGGACCGATTCACTTGCCGGAAGAAGAAATTCATACGAGTGCTGCTTGGTTTGAATTACATGAAGCAGAGCGGAGATTTGAAGAGAAAACACTTGAACAGCTGCTGCTTGGCATCGCAAATGTTCTTCAGCACATTGTACCTGCTTTTGTGATGTGTGACCGTTCTGATATTCATGTTGTTTCACAAATTAAAGCGGCACATACCGGAAAACCGACGGTCTTTTTATATGACCACTACCCTGGCGGAATCGGCTTAAGCAAGGAAGTACAAGCTCGTTTCGATGAAATAGCAGGCGCAGCCATTCAGCTGATTGAGCGGTGCCGCTGTGAAAATGGCTGTCCATCCTGCATTGGCATGGAAATGAAAGAGGTGAGCGGAAAAAGCAGCATCGTTGAATTGATGTCCGTATTTTAAGGGAAAGGAGGGGGACACCTGCTCATGTCTTTAAAAGGGAAATTAAACAGAATGAAGAAGCACCTATCGCACAATCAGACACATGAAAACCGGCAGAAAACTTTAGAAGGACAACCACAGCCTGTGACTTCAGAAAATATCCCATTTTTAAAAGAATGGGAAACATTAGGTGTATCTCCTTATCACTTTGAGGGTTCCTTTTGTCTGATTCGGGAAGTCATCTATTCATTAGAAGATCAGCATGGGCGCTATTCGTTTGCGGAACTGCCGAAGATCATCGAGGCATGGAACGAAAGCGGCATCCAGCATTCGCTATCGGCTAAAGGGTACGAGCCGCACGAGCTGTTTTTCTTTGATACAGAAACAACAGGATTATCTGGCGGTACGGGAAATATGATTTTCTTGCTTGGACATGCACGTGTCTTTTCCGACAAAGTGGTGGTGAAACAGCACCTGCTCACCAATCCAGGAAATGAAGCGGCTCTGTACAAAAGCTTTCTCGATGAAGTAAACGTAGAATCATTGGTTACATATAATGGTAAATCGTTCGACTGGCCGCAAGTGAAAACGAGACATACGCTCTTACGAGATCAAATCCCTGCACTTCCTGAATTCGGACATTTTGATCTTCTGCACGGATCTAGACGATTGTGGAAGCATAAATATGAACGAATGGCGCTATCCGTTGTGGAAAAAGAAGAGCTGCACGTGCATCGTGAAAACGACACGCCGGGGTTTTTGGCACCGATGATTTATTTTCATTTTTTAAAGGAACAAAATCCGAAGCTGATTGAAGGGATCTTGACTCATAATGAACTAGACGTCTTATCGTTAATCAGCCTCTACATTCATCTATCCAAAAAAATACTATCTGAGGATGCGGTAAAGGAACACAATGAGAAGTATGCGCTCGCCAGGTGGCATCTTGCTCATCGTGATGTACAGGAAGCAACGAAGCATTTGCAAAAATTAACGGATGCTGATTTTGAGCATGCGAATCAGGCGTCTTATGATCTTTCCTTACAATATAAACGACAAAACGAGTGGGATGAAGCGGTTCAAATATGGGAAAAATTATTTAAATCAAGCGATGTCCATTTAGCATTAAAAGCGGGTATAGAGCTTGCGAAGTGTAAAGAGCATCGTCAAAAAAATGCAAGGTCAGCTCTATCCATCACTGAATCGTTATTATCTTTCTCATCGTTAAGTCAGCGAGACACGGAAGAACTTGAGAAGCGAAAAAAACGTCTCTTGAGAAAAGCTGGGCAATGAACATTATTGCCCGGGAAAGCGCAAAACATGACAACGTTCGGCTCTCGGCCGAAAATAAAAATTGTTTAGCACTTTTATTGTAGAAAAGTCACGAATCCTGTAAAATAACGTTAGATATTGAATGAGGAGCGTAGAGCATGTATAAGGGTCTTTTCTACTTGTTTTTTCTTGTTGTCATTTTGGTCGCTTTTGTGTTTTCAAACTATAAGGATGTTTTTCTTGCAAACTTTTAAAATAGGTTAATGCATTAGTACATGTACACCTCTTAATTCATACATTGTTAATGTAAGAAAATTAAGGAGAGGGGAATGCTACATGTACCATCATCATCATCATTGCCAGCCGAATGTTACACAGCCAATTGTTCATCCGACGAATCATTGCTGTACACACAGCGATTCAACAACAATTGTGCCGCATATCCATCCGCAGCATGTGACAAATGTTCACCATCAAAATTTCAAACATGTTCACTACTTCCCGCATACGTTTTCTCAGGTGGACCCGGCAACACATCAACACTTTAACTGCGGTGGACCTTGCTGTAACAGATAAAGTGAAATGGGACTTTTAGAAGTCCCTTTTTTTAAAAGCAGGTGAAAAAATGAAAATTATTGCTGTCACAGGGTACAAGCCATTTGAGCTTGGGATATTCAAACAAGACGAGCCTGCACTTCAATACATAAAAGCGGAGCTTCAAAAAAGGCTGACAGCCCTGATTGAAGAAGGCCTGGAATGGGTTCTCATATCAGGCCAGCTTGGGGCAGAAATCTGGACTGCCGAAGTGGTATTTGAGCTTCAAGAGGAGTATCCAGCGTTAAAACTGGCCGTCATTACACCATTTTATGAACAGGAAGAGCGCTGGAATGAACAAAACAAAGAGTTGTATGAAGGGATTCTTGCACAGGCCGATTTTGTAGAAAGTGTCACGCATAGACCGTATGAAAGTCCGGCACAATTTAAACAAAAGAACCGTTTTTTTATTGAAAAAACAGATGGCCTTCTCGTCCTTTATGATCCTGAGCATGATGGCTCGCCAAAGTACATGATCAAAGAAGCGGAAACCTATACCGATTACCCCATTATGTACATCACAATGGATGATTTGAGAGCGCAAGTTGAGGCAGAAGATCCGTTTTTTGACTAAAAGCAAGAGAAAATTTGACAACGTCACGTATTTCTGAAAAAATATACTATGAATTCACGATATGAGGTGAAAAAGATGCTTGCTGATAAAGTAAAGCTTTCTGCGAAAGAAATTTTAGAAAAAGAATTTAAAACAGGTGTCAGAGGATACAAACAAGAAGAAGTCGATAAATTTTTAGATATGGTCATTAAAGACTATGAGACATTCAACCAAGAAATCGAAAAGCTTCAACAAGAAAACCTCCATTTGTCTAAACAGCTTGAAGAAGCCGTTGAGCAAGGAAAAAGACAGCCTGCACAGTCTAATACAACAAACTTTGATATTTTAAAAAGACTATCTAACCTTGAGAAACACGTTTTCGGCAGCAAACTTTATGATTGAGCCTTGCTGAAAAAAGCTTGTGCCTGATGTCATTGTCGTTTATAATAACGATTATTGATTAACGTTCGGGTAATCGCTGCAATGCTTTTAGACATTGCAGAGGAAAGTCCATGCTCGCACGGTGCTGAGATGCCCGTAGTGTTCGTGCCTGGCGAAAAAATAAGCCAGGGCAGCCTGGGAAAGGCTGACGGCAGGAAAAATGCCTACGTCCTTTTAGGATATGGCAAAGTATCCTTGAAAGTGCCACAGTGACGAAGTCTCACTAGAAATGGTGAGAGTGGAACGCGGTAAACCCCTCGAGCGAGAAACCCAAACTTGGTAGGGGAACTTTCTCAAAGGAACCAAACGGAGAGAAGGACAGAGTATTCTGTAGATAGATGATTACCACCTGAGTACGAGGCATTTGCCGTTTGCAGTACGATGGAACAAAACATGGCTTACAGAACGTTATATCCGTTATTATAAACATGATGAAAACAAAGCTCTCCTATTTCAACATATGGAGAGCTTTTATCTTGAATACATAAAAGGACGAGAAAACAGGTGATAAAACAATGAAAACCTATACACTCATCGCAACAGCTCCAATGGGAATTGAAGCGATTGTTGCAAAAGAAGTAAGAGACCTTGGCTATGACTGCACAGTAGACAATGGAAAAGTGATTTTCGAGGGGGATGCTCTTGCGATTTGCCGTGCGAACCTTTGGCTGCGTACAGCAGACCGGATTAAGGTACAAGTAGCTGAATTTTCGGCAAAAACATTCGATGAGCTGTTTGAACGGACGAAGGCGATTGACTGGTCCGCTTTTTTACCGAAAAACAGCACGTTCCCTGTCATCGGTAAATCTGTGAAATCACAGCTTGCCAGTGTGCCGGATTGTCAGCGTATCGTCAAAAAGGCGATCGCGCAAAAGCTCATTTCCTCTTACAACATACAGTCTGAATGGCTTGAAGAAACAGGACCTGAGTATAAAATTGAGGTTGCCCTTTTAAAAGATAAAGCTGTGCTCACGCTTGATACATCTGGTGTGGGTCTTCATAAACGAGGGTACCGCATGGATCAAGGCGGAGCACCTATTAAAGAAACCCTTGCGGCTGCACTCGTGCTATTAACAAACTGGACACCTGACCGTCCGTTTGTTGACCCTTTCTGCGGGTCAGGAACAATCGCTATTGAAGCGGCCATGATAGGACAAAACATTGCCCCAGGATTTAACCGGGAATTTGCGTCCGAGTCATGGGAATGGATTGGTGAAGACGTTTGGAACAAAGCGCGTCACGAAGTGGAAGAAAAAGCAAACTATGATCAGCCGCTCCACATTATTGCAAGTGATATCGACCATCGGATGGTAGACATTGCACAAATGAATGCTGAAGAAGCTGGTCTAAGTGAATTGATTCAATTTAAACAAATGCAAGTGAAAGACTTTCAAACGAAAGAAGAGTATGGTGTGATTGTCGGAAATCCGCCTTACGGAGAACGACTCAGTGATAAACCAGCTGTTGAAAAAATGTATCAAGGAATGGGCGAAGCATTTAAGAGCCTAGATACTTGGTCCATTTACATCTTAACGTCACACGAAAAGTTCGAAGAGTGCTTCGGCAGAAAAGCAACGAAAAAGAGAAAACTGTTTAATGGTTTTATTAAAACAGACTATTACCAATATTGGGGAAAACGCCCGCCTAGAAAACAGACAACTGAATCATAAAAAAATGGTCACACCTACAGAAGGTGTGGCTTTTTTTATCGCAGAAAGGTATAAACCTTCACGGGACGGAATAAACTGAACTTGATTTTAAAAAAAGAGGTGTCTCCATGATACAATATGATCAATTTCAGTTAATCCAAAAAGCACTTGCTTCGACTGCTCAAAAAATTGAAGGGCAAGAAGGTGGACAATCTGCTCAGTTGACAGCAGCCATCGAAGATTTAGCGCTTGCTCAGGCTTACATAGAGCGTTCAGAGCATGCATTTTTAATGAAAGAAACCTATCAACATCGTTTGCGGTCGTAAAAAAGATTGTCATTCCCCAGCATAAATGTTACTATTGAATGTCTGAATGATTCAAAAGTTGGGGGTTGAAGCAGGTGACAGCATCTCGTTTGCCTTTTTCATTATCAAAAGAACATAATTTTTACGAAGAACTGGGCAACTGGATTGGTGATGTGTTCTATGACATTTTGCCAGAAAAGGGCTTTGATCTTCGAGATGAACAAATATTTATGGCTTTTCAACTAGAAAGAGCCTTTAAAGAAAAAAGTGTGATGTTTGCCGAAGCTGGGGTAGGCACAGGCAAAACCATCGTCTATCTATTATTTGCGGTCACATATGCAAGGTATACAGGGAAACCTGCGATTATTGCATGTGCAGACGAAACGTTAATTGAACAGCTGGTGAAACAAGAGGGTGATATCTATAAAATTGCCAATCACCTTGATATTCAAATAGATGCGAGATTAAGTAAATCGCATGACCAATATTTATGCTTAAAGAAACTAGAGAAAACCATGCAGCGTGAAGATGATGAGAAGTGGCTCGATATTTATGAATCGCTTCCTTCATTTGTTCATGAATCACATGGCATGCAAAACTTTTATCCGTATGGTGATCGAAAAGAGTATCCAGAACTATCAAATGATGAATGGTCACGCATTGGCTATGACTCGTTTCAAGACTGCTTGACGTGCGATATGCGTCATCGCTGCGGTCTGAATTTATCAAGAGATCATTACCGGAAAGCAACCGATCTCATCATCTGTTCTCATGATTTTTACATGGAGCATGTGTGGACGAAGGAATCCCGCAAACGCGAGGGCCAGCTTCCGCTGCTTCCAGAACATAGCTCCGTCGTATTTGATGAAGGGCACCTTCTTGAATTTGCCGCACAAAAAGCACTGACGTACCGAGTGAAGCAATCAATGCTCGAAACATTTTTAGAGCGCCTGTTGCAAAACGATATACGTGAAGAGTTTGCCGAGCTCGTTGAAGATGCACTTGCCACAAACGATGAGTTCTTCTATCTCTTAAAAACACATGCCAAAGAAATCAAGGGCTCGCATCGACTTGAAATTGGACGTGTGGATGAAGTGAAGCGGTCTGCAAGTGAATTGTGTGATTTGCTTGAAAAAATCGGAGAAGCACTCGTGTTTGAATCAGAGATGTATACAATCGATCAATACGAATTGTCTGTTGTGGAAGAGTACATTGAACAAATGGCGTATTCTCTGTCGCTATATCAAAAAAATGCGATTAGCTGGCTTGAAAAGCAGGAGTTAGATACGACATTTGTTGTGATGCCAAAGACAGTCGCAGAGGTGCTTGGTGAAAAAGTATTCTCGCAAAAAAGACCATACATTTTCTCTTCTGCTACATTGTCTGAAAATCAATCCTTTGATTATTTAGCTGAAAGTCTTGGGATCAAAGATTATTTATCAATGAGTGTCGCTTCTCCGTATGATTACGATGAGCAAATGAAGATTTATTTCCACGGGATTCAGCAGCTTCAAGAGCAAGAGGCAAAAGGACAGCAAGTGATCACTCAGCTGAAAGAAAACGGAGGACGATCTCTGATTTTGTTCCCTTCATTTGATGAACTTCATTTCTTTAGAAAGCAGCTTGAGGCATCGGATGAATCACTGCCTTTCCACGTGTATTTTGAGGGAGACGAGGAAATCAGCACGATTGTTCAAAAGTTCCAAGCAGATGAGACATCCGTGTTATGCTCTGTTCACCTTTGGGAAGGGCTGGATATTCCAGGACAATCACTAACAAATGTGATCATCTGGGGACTTCCTTACCCGCCTCATGATCCGGTATTTGAGGCAAAACGGAATGAAGCAAAGGATGCTCGTGCTGAAGTTGACCTTCCGTATATGCTGCTGCGCTTGCGACAAGGTATTGGAAGGCTGATTCGGACAAGCCAAGATGCAGGAACCATTCATATTTATTTTGACCGTAAGGAAGATACAGAGCTTCAAAGTAAAATTGAATCCGTTCTGCCAGTCAAGCCAATCATCTAAATAACGCCCGAACGAGGAAAAGAGGAGGATACCATCTGAGTATCCTCCTTTTTCATTGACAAAAGAACATTCCTTGAAGTAGCCTTGAAACGTACATACATATTTTATTGATTGGGGGAACAAACGTATGAGTCTTGAAGCAAAAGAGAAAGCGTTTTATCAATTACTAGGAAAAATCGCCCATTATACGGAGGCGCTCCATTTACTTTATTGGGACTCTAGAACACAGGCGCCTAAAAAAAGCGCCGATTTCAGAGCTGAAACCATCGGTCAATTATCAAGTGATATTTTTAATATGAAGACTTCTGATGAAATGAGAGATCTTCTTCACGCATTAAACAAACATCGAGATGAGCTGTCAAAAGATACACAAAAGGCGCTCGAATTATCACAAAAAGAGTATGATGAAAACAGCAAAATTCCGAAAGAAGAATTTAAAGAATACTCGATTTTGCAATCAAAAGCAGAGCATGTCTGGGTAGAAGCAAGGGAGAAATCAGACTTTTCACTCTTTGCACCATACTTAAAACAGCTCATTGATTTTAACAAGCGCTTTATTCAATATTGGGGCGTGAAACAAACGCCATACGATGTGCTGCTCAATAACTATGAGCCAGATATGACAGTTGAACAGCTCGATCAAAAGTTTGGTGCACTTCGTGATGCCATTGTTCCTCTCGTGAAAAAAATCGAAGCCTCTCCTCATAAGCCGGATACTTCATTTTTATCGAAAAGTTTTCCGATCGACAAACAAAAGGAACTGAGTCTCTTCTTCTTAAAAGAATTGGGGTATGACTTTGACGCAGGACGTCTGGATACAACGGTTCATCCGTTTGCTGTGACATTGAGCAGAGGGGACGTTCGTGTGACGACCCGTTATGATGAGCATGATTTTCGGATGGCGATCTTTGGCACGATTCATGAGTGTGGTCATGCCATCTACGAGCAAAACATTGATGAGGCACTGAGCGGAACGCTATTATGTGATGGCACATCAATGGGGATCCATGAATCACAGTCTCTTTTCTTTGAGAATTTTATCGGCAGACATGAAGATTTCTGGAAAACGTATTATCATAAGCTGCAAGAAGCGTCTCCTGAGCAATTTAAAGATGTCTCTTTAGAAGACTTTGTGCATGCAGTGAATGAATCGAAGCCGACTTACATTCGAATTGAGGCAGATGAACTGACGTATCCGCTTCACATTATCATCCGCTATGAAATTGAAAAAGCGATTTTTAATGAAGAAGTAGCAGTTGAAGACCTGCCTGCACTGTGGAATGAAAAATATAAAGCGTATCTTGGCATTACGCCTCCTAATGATGCACTCGGTATTTTGCAGGATGTTCACTGGTCTGATGGAAGCTTTGGATATTTCCCTTCATATGCGCTTGGTTATATGTATGCGGCGCAACTAAAGCACCAAATGATCAAAGATTTACCGAATTTTGATGAGCTGATTCAAAACGGGTCTTTTGCACCGATAAAAGAATGGCTCACAGAATATGTTCACCAGCATGGAAAACGCAAAAAACCATCTGAAATCATTCAAGATGCGACTGGTGAGGAATTAAATGTGCAATATTTAATCGATTATTTAACAGATAAATATACGAAATTGTATTTATCTTAAATAAAAGGCACCCTTTGCTCAGAAGGGTGCTTTTTTGATGCTTGAATATTCTAAAAACGAACGTTTTGATCTGATCTATTATTTAAGTTCGGTATTTTTCTGGAAAAGTGCTTTCCAAGCGTCTGAAATCTTGTTATAATTTGAACACTATAACACTCATATAATCGCGTGATGATGGCACGCAAGTTTCTACCGGACACCGATACAGTCCGACTATGAGTGAGCAAAATGAAACAGCTCTTGTTTGAGCTGAAGATCCGTGGATCGTTTTCGCATTGCTTGCTCCTCATGGACAGCAATGCTTTTTTTATGCAAAAAATTAAAATGTTTGCCAATATGCTGGGAGGAAGAATGATGGAATTGTTACGTCAAAAAATTGAGAACGAAGGAATCGTTCTGTCAAATCAAGTGTTAAAGGTAGATGCCTTTTTAAATCATCAAATTGATCCTGTGTTAATGCATGAGATCGGGCAAGAGTTTGCTAGATTATTCAAGCATGATGGCATTACAAAAATTGTCACAATCGAATCTTCTGGCATTGCACCTGCTGTGATGGCTGGACTAGCTCTTCAAGTACCAGTTGTCTTTGCTCGAAAACGTCAATCACTAACACTAACAGATAACCTATTAACAGCGAGTGTGTACTCTTTTACGAAAAAAGTAGAAAGCACGATCGCTGTTTCAAATACGCATCTCAGTGAAAAAGATTGTGTATTAATCATTGATGACTTTTTAGCGAACGGTGAAGCCGCTAAAGGGCTTGCTGCAATCGCAAAGCAGGCGAAGGCGAAAGTAGCCGGATTTGGCATTGTCATTGAAAAGTCATTTCAGCCCGGAAGGAATGCGCTTGTTCAAATGGGCTACCGCGTCGAGTCCCTTGCACGTATTGAATCACTTGAGGAAGGGAAAGTCACGTTTGTACGGGAGGTACAATCATGAGTGCCGCTAAAAAAGCCAAAACGCTCTCGCTAGGGATTCAGCATGTGCTGGCGATGTATGCAGGTGCCGTTCTTGTGCCGCTCATTGTGGGAGATGCGCTCGGCCTCACCCCTGCACAGCTGACTTACTTAATCTCGGCAGATATTTTCATGTGCGGGGCTGCCACACTTCTTCAAGTATGGAAAAACCGTTTCTTTGGTATCGGTCTGCCTGTTGTATTAGGCTGTACATTTACTGCGGTTTCTCCTATGATTGCGATTGGCTCTAAATACGGGATTTCGTCTATCTATGGAAGTATTATCGCTTCGGGGTGTATCATCATTCTTCTTTCCTTTTTCTTTGGGAAGCTTGTGAAATTTTTCCCGCCTGTCGTGACAGGGTCTGTCGTTACCATTATTGGCATTACCCTTATTCCAGTAGCGATGAACAATATGGCAGGAGGAGAAGGAAGTGCAGATTATGGTTCTTTTGAAAATCTAGGCCTCGCTTTCCTTGTGCTGTTTATCATTGTGCTGCTCTATCGATTCACAAAAGGTTTTATGAAGGCGATCGCTATTTTAATCGGTATTCTCCTTGGGACAGCAGTCGCTGCATTTATGGGGAAAGTGGAAACAGCTGAGGTGGCGAACGCTCAAGTTTTCCGTATGATTGAACCATTTTATTTCGGCATGCCTACCTTTGAGTTTGCACCCATTATGACGATGACGTTAGTTGCGATTGTGTCATTAGTCGAATCAACAGGTGTTTATTTCGCATTAGGTGATTTAACAAACCGGTCATTAAAAGAGAAGGATTTAGCGAAAGGCTATCGCGCAGAGGGGATTGCTGTTTTATTAGGTGGTATTTTCAATGCATTTCCTTACACAGCCTACTCGCAAAACGTTGGGTTGATCCAGTTGACAGGAGTCAAGAAAAATCAAGTCATCGTTGTGACAGGAGCATTGCTCATGTTATTTGGACTTTTTCCTAAAATTGCTGCATTTACGACGATTATTCCAAAATCAGTTCTTGGCGGCGCAATGGTCGCCATGTTTGGGATGGTCATTGCCTACGGTATTAAAATGCTCTCGCGCGTGGATTTTGCCAAACAGGAAAACCTACTAATTGTTGCTTGCTCAGTTGGGATCGGCTTAGGTGTCACCGTCGTGCCGCAAATGTTTGAGCATCTGCCAGAATCAATGAAATTATTAACAAGTAACGGAATCGTGGCCGGTAGCTTTACCGCTATTTTGCTTCATATTATTTATCACATGATTCCATTTAAAAAAGAAACAGGGCAGGATCTGATAGAAGAACCTAAGCAATCTGTTATGTAAACACCTCTCATTAAGAGGTGTTTTTTTGCATAAAAAAAGCAGGTTCGCTTGGCTTGGAACGAACCTGTGAAGGAGGAAAACTACATCATGTTTTCAACTATATTATCCAATATTTATCAATTGTCGTCAAGACAAAAAGTTAGACGGAGGAAAATGTTTTGACTGAATTGTGACGATTTGGCATGTATATCCTTTTTTCGATAGGGGATATTAACCGAAAAAAGAGGTGAAGCCGATGGCGTACATTCTTTCAGTTGGAACGAGTCTCCCCAAGCATCACGTGGATCAGAAAACAGCTGCTGAATTTGCTAGGTCTCAATTTAAACGATCGTTTAAAGATATTGATCGGCTGCTGAGAGCTTTTCAAAATGGAGAAATTCAGAGCAGGCAATTTGTACAGCCCATTGAATGGTATCAGACGCACCACTCTTTTGAAGAGAAAAACAATATCTATTTGGAGAAGGCACTGGCTCATGCAAAAGAAGCGATCTTACATTGTCTTCAAGAGAAGGCGTTTCTGAAAAAGCCGATCCCGGTTGAAGAGATCGATGCACTGTTTTTTATTTCAAGTACCGGCTTATCGACCCCAAGTCTTGATGCAAAGCTGATGAACGTACTTCCCTTTTCTCCTTATACGAAACGAGTACCGATCTGGGGGCTAGGGTGCGGGGGTGGTGCGGCAGGGCTGTCTCGGGCTTATGAATACATAAGGGCATATCCAGAAGCAAAGGTGCTCGTCGTTGCCTGTGAGCTGTGCAGTTTAACCTTTCAGCCGCAAGATCAATCAAAAAGCAATTTAATCGGCACCTCCTTATTTGGAGACGGGACGGCTGCGGCTCTTTTAGCTGGAGAAACGGCTGCACTAGAATATGCCCATTTAAAAACAGTCCCTAAAGTACTAAGCACACAATCCGTCACGATGAAGGATTCTGAGGATGTGATGGGCTGGGAATTTACAAGTGACGGCTTTCGGGTTATTTTCTCCCGTGACATACCGTCTATGATTTCAGGCTGGTTAAAAGAGCAGGTGGATCAATTTTTAGAGGAGCTTGGATGTTCAACTAAAGACTTATCCGTTTTTCTTGCCCATCCTGGAGGAAAAAAAGTGATTGATGCCTATGTTGAAAGTCTATCTTTACGAGAGGATCAGCTATTTTCTTCAAAAGAAGTACTCAAACAACACGGAAATATGTCCTCTGCCACAGTTTTGTATGTCATCAAGCATTTCCTTGAACATCAATCAACTGAAGCGGGGGATATTGGCCTTTGCGGGGCGCTTGGTCCAGGCTTTTCCTCAGAACTGCTGCTTATGAAATGGGAGGATGTCTTGTCATGATCATTTGGCTTGTTATCGGTTTCTTCGTTTGTCAGCGGCTCATTGAAATGCTTGTGGCCAAAAGAAATGAAAGAAAAGTAAAAGCGATGGGTGCCATTGAATTTGGTGCTAGTCATTATCCCTATATGGTCGCTATGCATACGGCCTTTTTTCTCTCACTCATAGTTGAGATAGGGCTTTTACATAAGGGGTCGTCCCGGTATTTTCTTGTGCTGCTCCTTTTCCTGATGGCTACACAGGTCATTCGATACTGGGCATTATGCTCCCTTGGGACGTACTGGAATACAAAGATTTTAGTCGTGCCAAACGCAATGATTGTAAAAAAAGGGCCGTATCGTTGGTTGAAACACCCTAACTATGTAGTCGTGGCGATTGAGCTTTTGCTGATCCCGCTATTGTTTGAGGCGTATGTCACTGCCATTTTGTTTACGTGTTTAAATGCATGGATGATGGCTGTAAGAATTCAAACAGAGGAGAAAGCGTTAAATCAGTATTTGCTAAATTAATATTGAAAATCATTATCAATTGTGCTACACTTTCATTAATGATAAACATTCTCAATCATGAAGGATGGACGGTGATCACATGACAATGATTTTCTTACTCGGTACGGTGTGTATATACAGCCTATTAATTGGCTTCGTATTAAAAGGTGTCTCCAAAAAATCTGCTTCCTGATCTCAGTCAATTGCGACTGATCGGGCAGCAGATTTTTTTTATTTCCTCAGATCAGAAGAAAAATCTCTTTATTTTGTGTAAAATGGTATCACATACATAACTGACTTTTCTAAAAACAAAGGGGTTTATCGTCATGAAAGACTTGTCTATTCGAGATTCGCTCGTTCAAACTACAGGAGCTTTATATCAAAGCTTTCTCAAAAGGGATGATCATGAGCGCGCAGCCAAACTTGCATCGATTATCAAAAAGGAAGCAGAAGAAGAAGTGTATATCGCATTTACCGGCCACTATTCTGCTGGAAAGTCATCACTTGTGAATCATCTGCTTCATGATCACATTTTGCCAACGAGCCCAATCCCAACAAGTGCAAACTTGGTCGTCGTGAGGAAAGGGGAAAGTGAAGTGCAGCTTCACACCTCTGATGACCGTTTTGCAAAAATGAGCGGTTCTTATGATAAAGAAGCAGTACAGCGTTTTTGTAAGGATGGAGAACAGATTGAGATGGTGGAAATTAGCGGTGACTATAGAGGACTGGGAGAAAAGGTGGCACTGATTGATACGCCAGGAATTGATTCAACGGATCATGCACACTTTTTGTCTGCTGCCTCTATTCTTCATCAAG
Organism: Bacillus sp. NMCC4; assembly: GCF_002998555.1. Taxonomy (NCBI): domain Bacteria; kingdom Bacillati; phylum Bacillota; class Bacilli; order Caryophanales; family Bacillaceae; genus Bacillus; species Bacillus sp. NMCC4. The sequence continues at coordinate 289,295 of NZ_PVRA01000003.1, forward strand.
CAGATGCTCTTTTTTATGTCGTTCACTACAACCATGTTCATTCTGAAGAAAACATTCGTTTCATTCGTTCCATTAAAGAAAAAGTGCCAAATCTTTATTTCATCGTGAATCAAGTGGACCGGCATGATGAGCATGAGACAGCATTTGAAGACTACAAAAATCAAGTGGTAGACATGCTCCTTAAAGAGGGCATTGAAGAAGATCATCTATACTTTACATCTGTAACCGATGAGACGCACCCAAGAAATGAAATGATTCGTTTAATCGAAAAACTACAAGAATTACAGACGTTGCCGAAAGCATCACTTCGGGCTTATACGGAGCAGAAAATTGAGCATGTTTTAAAAGAACACATTGACTCGTTAAAAGAAGAGCTGCAAGGTGAAGAGCTTGATTCACAGCTTCAAGAAAAAAGAAAAGAAGTAAAGGAGTTTGAAGCGAAAAACTACTTCATTGAAAATGGAGCCAAACAGTTAGAAGATGAAGTATCTTCTGAAGTCGAGGGCATTTTAAAGAATGCCAACCTCACTCCATTTAAAATGAGGGAACTCGCAAGCGACTATATTGAATCAAAAGCACCTGGCTTTAAAGTGGGACTGCTTTTTGCTAAAAATAAAACTGAGCAAGAAAAAGAAAAACGGGCAACCGACTTCTTAACAGATGTCAAAGCGAGGATGAAAGCTGAAGTGGACTGGCATATTGCTGAGCTGCTTAAAAAAGAAGTCAAGAAGCATCAGCTTGGTGAAGAGTTATTAAATCAAGTGATGGCATTTGAAACACCTGTGCAAGAAGCACTCCTTGAAAGTGTGATTCATCATGGTGCGACGTTCTCCAATGAATACGTACTACAATATGCAAAAGATGCTGGCGAAGCCTTGAGAAGACAGGCAAAACAGAAAGCGATGACACTGATTGAACAAATGTCTGAGTCGCTGAAAGCCCAGCTTATGAAAGATAAAGCAAAACATCAAGAAAAATGGGACCAGTCTGCAAAAGAACTCCAAACGCTTGAGCAGTGCATCGGAAAAAATGAACAAATGAAGCGTGATATTCAGCATGTATGGGATATATGGCAAAACGGAACGGATGAACAGATCGAAGAAGATTGGTTTTATGCGAAAAAGAGGCGGATGCAGCATGACCAGCTAAAGCAGGATCACGCGCCCATTCATCCCGAAGAGAGCGAGCAAGAAAAACCGCAGCAGCAGACAGAGCAACATCAAATGCGTCAGTCACAGCATGTCACGACGGCACAGTCAATTGACCAGTTTGAACAGCTTTCTCAGATTTTATTGCCATTAGACGCTCTCAAATCTCAAAGAAAGTCCTTTGAAAAACGAACAAAGCGGCTGCAAGCGAAAGAATTCACACTCGCTTTATTTGGGGCTTTTAGTTCGGGGAAATCTTCCTTTGCAAATGCCCTTGTTGGGAGAAAGGTACTGCCATCCTCTCCCACGCCAACAACGGCAACGATTAATAAGCTGACGCGACCGACGGAAGATCACCCGCATGAAAGTGTAAAAGTGGTGTTCAAAACAGAACAGGATATATTAGAGGAGCTCAATCAGATCCTCGGATTTTCGATCTCAGAAGAAAAGGGAGAGACGTTTACATCCAAGCTCGAACGAACGCTGAAAAAAAGACAGCTTGAACAAGATCACCGCATCATTGTTGAACATTTTTTACAAGCGCATACACGTTTCCTTCATCACATTACGAAGCAAACGCCGCTTCATGTCACTCTTCAAGAACTGAGGCCATATGTGGCGGAAGAAGCTGTTTCTTGTGTGGTGAAGGAAGTGACGGTGTATTTGAGTACACCTTTAACAGATAAAGGGCTGACTATTGTTGATACGCCAGGCGCCAGCAGTATGAATAAGCGCCATACAGAGATTGCCTTTCAATATATGAAGGACGCAGATGCTCTTCTTTATTTAACTTACTACCAGCACTCTTTCTCGAAGGCAGATCGGTCATTTTTACGTAAGCTTGGGCTTGTAAAAGATTCATTTAGCATGGATAAAATGTTCTTTATTATCAATGCAGCTGATCTCGCAAAGGATCAAGCAGAGCTTGACACCGTCTTTGACTATGTGAAAAATGAGCTCACAAAAGAAGGCATCCGAAACCCAAACCTTCATCATGTGTCCAGTAAGGAAGAAATCGAAGGAAAGGGAGAGACAGCTTATAATCAATATGCAAAGCTTAGAAAACAGCTCGACTATTTTATTGAGGAAGAATTAACGAAAGATGCGATCGAGTTTTTGTATTTTGAAGCCGGCAGGTTATGTAGCACAGTCGACAAGCTGCATGCGACACTGCATCAGTCAGAAGATGAGAAGCAAGCGGAAAAGAAAAAGATAGACACATCATATGAAGCGATTCTTGATCAAATGAGTCATATCAAACAATCTAAGCTAGTGACAGAAAGTGTGAAAAAGGACTTACATGAACAGCTCTATCATATTGTGCAGCGCCTATCACTATTTGCGAATGATCTGTTAAAGACAGCCTTTTACCCTGGAATATCTCAAGGAGACTTCAGGCAGCAGTTGAAAAAAGCGCTTGAACAGGCACTGAAGGATTATGAATTTGAATTTGTACAGGAGTTAAAGGCGCTTGATATCCGAATGGAATCGTTTATTCATCAATATTTCCAAGAGGAGTGGGAGAAAGGATTGCAGGTGGCAAGTGCAGAAGACCCTTACTTTTCTCTCACACTGTCGCCGCCAGAAGAGAAAAATGCTGAGCTGAAACAAATTGAAGTCGAATCTGAACTGACACCATTCGAACCGCTCTTAAAGAAGCAAAAATCAGCGAAAGTTTTCTTTGAACAGAATGGAAAGGTTACGTTCATTGAAGCGATTCGAGATATTCTTCATCAGTTAACCACGAAATGGGCAGATAAAGAAAAAGAAGAATTACTGAGCAGGTACGACACAATGGTGAAGACCTTTACTGAAAGATATGAAACAGAAGCGCTCGAGCAGCTAAGTGAACAAAAACAAACATTTATCACGAGCCTAACGACAGATGCCAAAGAACAGGCGGTAATTGAACAAGTATATGAACAAACAAACGAATGGAAGAACCAGTTGAAAACCATTTGATTCATGGTAGACTAAATAAAAAAGAAAGCAGTTGATAGAAAATGACGAGCGTACACGAAGAGATTTCCGCTCACTCACAAAAGCAGCATGCTCATATTCAGTCCTTTCTTGAGCTTGAACAGAAAAGAGAACAAGCAATAGAGACTGCTGTATTCAAATGTGAGCAAAACGAGCCATTTACAACAGACGACATCAATGCCATTACGTCGAAGATGAATGAGCTTGCACGAGGCGGTATTGTTCCGCTGCGTAAGCATGTGACGAATGATATGGTCAGGGAGTATGTCAAGCGGAAACAGAAGTAAAGAGTAACTTTCTCTTTTTTGGTCATCTTAATGAATGTACCGAGAAAGGGGAATGATCATGAAAAAAAAGCAACAGACAAAGCAGCAGGATGAGCGTGACCCTAAACAAAAAGACATGCCGTCCTATGCAGAAGCAGAGTCGAAAAAAATGCAATACGGTCAAAAGTAAACAGGGTGCCTCTTCTTTTCTAAAAGAAGAAGGCGCCTTTTTTATGTCGAGTTTTGTGTTCTGTGATAGAATAGGAGTATTGTTTTGAAAAAGGGAGTTTATAAGAATGAATAAACACGTACTGCTTGTAGATGGAATGGCGCTTTTGTTCAGATCGTTTTATGCAACGGCTGTACATCGCAATTTTATGATAAATGATCACGGTGTGCCGACAAATGGAGTCAATGGCTATTTAAAGCACTTATTAACGGCTGTACAGACATTTGAGCCAACTCATATTGTTTGCTGCTGGGATATGGGAAGCCAAACATACCGAAACGAATTGTTTCAAGATTATAAAGCAAATCGAGGAGAGGCGCCTGTCGAGCTCATTCCGCAATTCGATTTAGCAAAAGAAGCTACAGAAGAACTGGGAATTGTAAACATTGGTTTAAAGGGCTTTGAAGCAGATGATTGTATCGGTACTCTTGCTGCGCTCTACCAAAAAGAAGCACGGGTGACTGTCCTAACTGGAGACAAAGATTTGCTGCAAATTTTGAATGAACAAGTCACTGTTGCCTTGATGCAAAAAGGAATTGGCAATTATAAGCATTATACAAAAGCCTTATTCGAAGAGGAAATGGGAATCTCTCCAAAGGCGCTGATCGATATGAAAGCACTCATGGGTGATGCAAGTGATAATTATCCAGGTGTCAAAGGAATCGGAGAAAAAACCGCATTAAAATTTATCCAAACATATGAAACGATTGACGGTTTGTTAGAAAATGTCCATGAACTAACGGCTGCACAGCAAAAGAAAATGCAAGCAGGATTAGAAGATCTGAAGCTTTCTCGTCTATTGGCAGAGATCAAATGTGATGTCCCGCTCAGCTGTCCAATTGATGAAACGAAAATGAACATCAATCAAAAACGTGCTGCTGCTATGCTGAGGTACCATCAAATCAAAGGAATCGAACCGATGATGAATCGTTTAAGTAAAATAGAGATCAGCTAAAGCCGATCTCTCAGGTTCATCTTTTTGTATTGCTTTTCTTCGCTCTATTTTCCAGCTGAGATAGTGGCTGTTTATCTTTTGTTTGCGCATCACCTTGTGGGGTTGTCCCATTTGTGACACGACCTTTATTTTCTTTATCCAATCAGTATCACCTCACACACATTAGCATAACCGAAAAAAAGCGATTCATCCTTTAGAAAGGTGAATCGCTTTTCTAGCGAGCTGATCCGCTATTTGATTTTCCTTACTCGGAATCCATTTAATGAAAAATAAATCAAACTGGCTTTGAAGTTCGATCATCTCTTTGATAAAATGCTGAAAGGCTGGATTTTTAGCAAATCCTGCATTGGCTGCGCGGTCAACTACTTGTGAATCTGTTCGAAATGAAACGGTACGCAATCCTTTTTCCGCGCATATTTTCATCCCCTCGATCAGAGCGGAAAATTCTGCTTCGTGATTGCTCATTGATTTAAGAGGAATGGAGAAGGATTCAGCCTTTCCATCATATTTAATGAAAATGCCGATGCCAGAGGGACCTGGATTACCTGCACTTGCACCATCAATGTATATTTCAGCTGGCACATTATTTCACCCTTTCATCAAGCGGAACCATTTTTTTCGCTGCATACGCGTAAGGTGTCGCAATCGCAGCTACGATAAATTTAATGACATATGTCGTGATGAAGATTTCAATCCATACATGAAATGGATACGTGCCAAGAAAGGCAATGGTCGTGAAAATCAGTGTATCAAGAAGCTGGCTAATCATCGTACTTCCGGCGTTGCGCACCCAGAGCGCACCATCGGAAGGAAATATCCGGCGAATAAACGAATATACATAAACATCTAGCATTTGACTGATCATATAAGCAGCGAGACTGCCAAGTGCAACCCTTGGCATAAAGCCAAATATCGTTTCCAGCGATGTTTGTGAGATATCAGATGGAGCGGGATGGAAAAGCAAAGCCTCCTGCATGACAACAGTTAGTGTTAAAAGGGTGGCAAAGCCAATCCAGACAGCTTTTCTCGCTTCATTTTGTCCATATTTTTCATTTAATACGTCCGTTGCAAAGAACACACTGCCGTACAAAATATTTCCAAGTGTTGCCGTTAAGCCAAATAATTCAACGGTTTTGACAACTTGTAAATTTGCGGCAGCCGTCGCAAAGCCAATCCAGACAAAAAGGCCCATCTTGCCAAATCCTTTATAAAATAGAAGAACAATGATAAAATTAATGATCGCAAATAAGATCCAAATACCTTCATTAAACAAGTGACATGAACTTCCTTTCTCATTGTAAAATGTAACTTTTTGATTATAGCATAACGTATGTTTACCTTAAAAGCACGGGAAGGCGATGTGATCAATGAAATTAAGAGCACACTACACAATGAAAGTGAAATCAATTGGGTCCATTGCTTTTTACCAAGAAGATTGGTTGGAGCTAAAAGAGGCCTTGAGGTTAGCAAAACATATCGACAAAAAAGAACCACAGTCACTCCTGTCATTTGAAGATGAAAAAGGGGCCATGTGGTCCATAAAAGAGCTTGAAAAGCTAAATGAAGAACTAAAGCTTGAACCTGATCAGCTTCAAGTCTATTTTGATGCAAGTTTTCATAAAGAAACAGGCGACTCTGGTCTTGGAGTTGTCGTCTACTATAAGCTGGGAAAAGACGCTTATCGATTGAGAAAAAATCAGCCTTTCCAAGGGAGCACCAATAATGAAGCAGAGTATGCGGCTTTATTTGAGGCAGTAAAAGCTTTAAAAGACCTAGGGGCAAGCAGAAATTCTGTCACGATTAGAGGAGATTCACTTGTTGTCATGAATCAGTTAAAAGGAGAATGGCCTTGTTATGATGATGTACATAACAAATGGCTTGACCGAATTGAAGCGGCTTTAAAAGAGCTGAAGCTGACGCCAACCTATGAAGTCATCGATCGGAAACAAAATGCAGAAGCGGATCAGCTTGCAAGACAGATTCTTGCAGACGTCCCAATCGAAAGTACATTGAAATTAGAAGCAGACGGAGCTGAATAATGTGGATAAAAAAACAGCAGTACAAGAATTGACCGATCTTCAAGACACGTATTGTTCAGATTGTTTGATTAAGAAGCATTTTCGGAAAGAATTTGGCAAAAAATATGCCCATTCCTTTTGTATACAGCAATGCACCGTTGGAGAGAAAATAAAAGAATATGGACAGACGCTGCTCAAAAAGTAAGCGGACGCACCGGTTTTCCCTGCTCAAACATCCGTTCATGAAAAAAAACGGATAGAATGTGTAAAAAAAGAACATATTCTGAAAAATGAGCCGATATAACTATAGAAAGTTTTGGTTGAGTTACTTTTTGACTAAGTGACGGATATTAGAGGAAAAGGGGAAGGCCGGTATGAATAATAAGGAGTTCGAAACGGTATTACATCGAACATTTCAAGAGGTGTACAGCGATCTAGAGCAACTAGTAGATGTAGCAAAGAAGGGAAGACCTTTTCTCGAAAAAGATATCTCTGAAATTGAACAACGACTGAAGCAAAATATTTTAGCGATTGAAATTCAGCTGAAAATCAAATAAGAGAGGCATAGGCCTCTCTTTATTTTGTCTTTACATCATTGATTTAGTTGATTAGATTTTTGTTACGTTTGCAGCTTGAGGTCCACGATTACCTTCAACGATTTCAAAAGAAACTTCTTGTCCTTCTTCTAAAGACTTGTAGCCGTCACCTTCGATAGCTGTGAAGTGAACGAATACATCGTCTCCGCCTTCAACTTCAATGAAGCCGAAACCTTTTTCATTATTGAACCATTTTACTTTACCGTTTTGCATATTGCTTTTTCCTCCTAGTACTGTAGCATACCTTTTGGCATACTAAAAAAAATTTTCATCACCTAACGACTTTGCAGTTGTTAAATGATGGTTCCACTATACACCATCAAAAGTAAAGCGTCAAGCGTGAGAGCCAAATTTTGAGCAGAATGTTTGATTTTTTTTGGCGAATAATAATAAAAGATAAACCGTCCCCATTTTCTGAAACTTTATGCACACCTTGTCCGTATATAAAAAAAATACAGGAAGAGGTGCTATCATGAATCGTTATACACTTGAAGAATTTGTTCAGAATACGCAGCAGGAAGATAAAGGAGAAGGGGTCTTCGAACTTGAAACATCAAGACTTTTAGAAATTAATTTGACTGATACCATTTGGGCAAAAACAGGTTCCATGGTTTCGTACCGAGGCAAAATCAAGTTTGAACGCGAGGGCGTTTTTGAACATGGCGTCTCAAAGATGTTCAAAAAAATGCTGTCAGGAGAAGGCACTTCACTCATGAAGGCAACAGGTGATGGGAAATTATATGTGGCAGATCAAGGCAAAAAAATCTCAATTCTTCGTTTGGCTCAAGGGGATTCCATTTTTGTGAATGGGAATGATCTGCTCGCATTTGAACCGTCAGTGCGCTGGGATATCAAATTGATGAAAAAAGTGTCGGGCATGCTTGCAGGCGGTTTATTTAATGTCAAATTAGAAGGACCAGGCCTTGTTGCGATTACGAGTCATTATGAGCCGCTCACATTGATTGTTCAGCCGGGTGACTCTGTCTATACAGATCCGAACGCGACAGTTGCATGGTCAGGGGATTTAAAAACTGAATTTGTGACAGATGTTTCATTCAAAACCTTTATTGGCAGAGGAAGCGGAGAGTCTATTCAAATGAAATTTAGCGGAAGCGGTTTTGTTGTCGTGCAGCCGTTTGAAGAAGTGTACACAACAAATGGAAATCAAGGATAAAGAAAAAGGTGTCCGTCAATGACGGACACCTTTTTATGATAATGCACGAGCATACGTTTTGTTATTCGTGATGAGATCTGATTGCTCAACGATATCTTCCAAAATGGTTTGAGAAGAATGCTTTAAGTGCAGTTTTTTAATGTTTTGTTTCATGACTTCTAACTTTTCTTCATCTTGCAGCAAGTTGGTCACAGATTCTAAAATGTCTTCATGTCTGTTGATGACGATGGCCGCACCATAATCTTCAAAGAAATGAGCATTTTCCTTTTCTTGTCCAGGGACAGGCTTGTAAAGAATGACCGGGACACCGATTGCTGTTGCTTCTGTTAAAGTAATACCGCCTGGTTTTGTGATCATACAATCTGTTACTCTGAACAATTCATCAATTTGTTCCACATATCCAAGCGCCTTCAATTGATCTGGATGTGCTTGTTCAAGATCGCTCAGTGATTGTTTCAGCGCTGCGTTCTTTCCGCATACAACAACAATTTGTACTTCACTGTCGAGAAGCAGCGCTTCACATAATTCCTTGACATTTTTCAGTACACCATGAGCACCAGCCATAATCAGAAGAACTTTTTTGTTTGATGATAATCCATATTTTTTATAAATCTTCGATTTTGGCACGTCTGCTTCAAATTGTGGTCTAATAGGAATGCCTGTCACTTTGACATCGCTTGGATGTGTGCCGATTTCCACTAATTTTTGTTTCACATAATCGGTTGCAACATAGTATCGGTCGATGTTTTCATGTACCCAAATCTTATGAAGACAGAAATCTGTCATGACATTAAATGTCGGGATGACTTTGCCTGTTTTGTTCCGGTATTCTGGAACAACAATCATCGGGAATGTAATAATAATGATATCCGGATTGTGTAATTGAATGAGTTCATCAAGACGCTTATTTCCCATTTTTAAATAAATGTTAAATTTGCGTTTATTGTAAATTTTATCTACACCGTAATAAAACAAGCGATAAAATTGTTTCCCAATGGAAAAGCTCTTCAAGTATAAATATTGAGTCACTTCTGACACAATGGGATTTGATTCTTGATACAAATTAGAAACTACAACATGTTCAAACCCTTGGGATTTGCATTCATCATACAGTGTTTTAGCCACCTGCATATGTCCATTTCCATAATTTGCGGTCAAGATTAATATTTTTTTATTGGTATTCAAGAATATTCACCTCAAATGTAATCAACAACAACAAAACTTCGTACGAAAACTATTAATCTCATAGGTCTACATATACATAAAGATAACATATAAACAGCCAGAGCATATCATTCGTTACGAAAGAATTAAACTAATTTTAAAAAACAACGAGACTAAATTGATAATGGAAGACAGAGCCATTTGTATTTTAACACATTTTGATCATTTATCATCAGACCACAGTCTATTTTATTCCCAAACGTATGGTGTTTCTTGATAAACATAATAATTGAGCCAATTCATAAACAGTAAAGTGGCATGGGCTTTCCAGCGATTCACTGGGACTAATGTGTCACCATCTTCTATAAAATAGTGGACAGGTTTTTGGACTGTATCATGCTTCAACAAATCTCTTTCATATTCCTGCTTCAATGTGTCCGTATCATATTCAGGATGTCCAGTTAAAAATACTTGTTTATCATCATCTGAAACAATTAAACAAACACCCGCTTCTTCAGAGATACTCAATACTTTCAAATTCGGCGTGTTTTTTAATTGTTCTGTATTAATATCTGTATGCCTCGAATGTGGGACATAGTATACTTCATCGAAACCTCTGACTAATCTTTCTTTTTTCTCTTTCACAAGATGCTCAAATACGCCAAATTTTTTCTCGGGAAGCTTGATTTTTTCAATCCCATAATGGTGATATAGGCCTGCCTGTGCACCCCAGCAAATATGAAGGGTAGACGTCACATTGGTTTTACTCCAGTCCAAGATGTCCTGAAGCTCTTTCCAATAGGACACTTCTTCAAAAGCTAAATGCTCAATTGGTGCGCCGGTGATGATCATTCCATCAAATTTCTTATGGCGAATCGATTCAAAGGTCGTATAAAATTCATCTAGATGCTCTCTCGACGTATTCTTCGGTGTATGCGTACTTGGAATCAAAAACGTAAAGTACACTTGCAAAGGAGAATTTCCGAGCATTCTTAGCAGCTGCGTTTCAGTTTGTATTTTTTTTGGCATTAAATTTAAGATCACGATATTCAAAGGACGGATATCTTGCTTGAATGCCCTTGTCTCATCCATGACGAAAATGTTTTCGCTCTCTAGTATTTGTTTTGCCGGCAGATGAACTGGTATGTTAATAGGCAACTCGCCACCCCCTGAACCAAAGCTAATTTCACTTCATTATAGGAACTTTCTGGCGATATTTCAATGTTTCAATTATGTTACAATGAAAAACAGAGCAAAAACAAAGCTGTTTCTGGAAAAAAAGGAGGCCGTTTATTTATGATCACAAAGCATTTATCAGATATTGACATCGCCCAAAAGGCAAAGCTGAGACCTATTCAAGACATCGCAGCAAAGCTGCAAATACATGACGAAGAATTAGAATGCTATGGTTTCACAAAAGCGAAAATATCTTTGACTATTTTTGACCGTTTAAAAGAACAAAAAGAAGGACATGTGATTCTTGTCACATCGATCAATCCAACGCCAGCAGGTGAGGGGAAGTCTACCGTAACAGTCGGCCTCGGTCAAGCCTTCGAAAAAATTGGGAAAAAAGCAATCATTGCGATGCGCGAGCCTTCATTAGGTCCTACAATGGGCATAAAAGGCGGTGCAGCGGGTGGAGGATATTCACAAGTGCTGCCAATGGAAGAAATCAATCTTCATTTTACAGGAGATTTTCATGCCATTACTTCTGCACATAATGCCTTATCTGCGTTCATTGATAACCATATCCATCACGGAAATGAACTCGGCATCGACTCGCGCCGCATTGTATGGAAGCGAGTGCTTGATTTAAACGATCGTGCATTAAGACAGGTCGTTGTCGGACTTGGCGGTCAGTTAAATGGGTATCCTAGAGAAGACGGATTTGACATCACAGTTGCCTCCGAAATGATGGCCATCCTTTGTTTAGCAGAAGACTTAACCGATTTAAAAAAACGTCTTTCTTCTATTGTTGTTGCCTATAATCAAGATGGCGAGCCAGTCACAGTTGGAGCACTTGGATATGAAGGTGTTCTTACGTTACTTTTAAAAGACGCGCTCAAACCGAATCTTGTTCAAACGATTGAAGGAACTCCGGCCCTAGTACATGGTGGTCCTTTTGCCAATATTGCGCATGGATGTAATAGTTTGATTGCAACCAAAATGGCGGCGAAATTAGCCGATTATGTGGTAACAGAAGCTGGATTCGGAGCAGATCTTGGAGCAGAAAAGTTCCTGCACATTAAAACAAGAGCTGGTGATTTCAAGCCTGGTGCAGTGGTCATTGTGGCGACTGTCAGAGCATTAAAGATGCATGGCGGAATGAAGAAAACTGAACTCAAAGAAGAGAATGCACATGCCGTATTAGAAGGTATACATAATTTAGAAAAGCATATTGAAACTGTGCAAGCCTTCGGTCTTCCATACATCGTCGCAGTAAACAGGTTTATCACTGATACAAAAGAAGAGATTCAATCGATAGAAGATTGGTGCCACGCACATGGCCATCCAGTCAAAGCTGTGAATGTATGGGAAGAAGGAGGCGAAGGCGGGACAGCACTTGCCGAGGAACTCGCGACACTTATTGAAAAGAAGAAGAACCACTTTTCCTATTTGTATGAAGAAAATGATTCTATCGAAGAAAAGTTATCTAAAGTTGCCCAAGTGGTTTATGGAGCAGACGGGGTCACACTCACTTCAAAAGCAAGAAAGCAGCTGGCAGCCATCGAGAAAAACGACTGGGGTCATTTACCGGTTTGTATGGCAAAAACGCAATATTCACTTTCGGATGATCCAGCTTTAATTGGGAGACCTAAGGGCTTTACCATTACGATTCGTGAGTTAAAACCATCTGTAGGAGCAGGATTTATTGTTGCTTTAACCGGAAGCATTCTGACAATGCCTGGATTACCTAAAAAACCTGCGGCGCTCGAGATGGATTTATTAGAAGACGGCAGTGTGACAGGGCTCTTTTAACAGGAGGCATAAAAAGCGATTTTATAAAAGAAGCATGTTACGATAGGAAAAAGTGAATCCTAGGAGGCTATGAGATGTCAATTTATGATATTCAGGTCAAGACCATTAACGGTCAGGAAAAATCAATGGCAGATTACAAAGGAAAAGTACTCATTATTGTCAACACAGCAAGCAAATGTGGACTGACTCCTCAATTCAAACAATTGCAAGAGCTATATGATCAATATCATGAAAAGGGCCTTGAAATTTTAGGATTTCCGTGCAACCAATTTATGAACCAGGAGCCAGAAGGGGAAGAAGCGATTCAGGAATTCTGTTCTTTGAATTATGGCGTAACCTTCCCTATGTTTGCGAAAGTAGATGTCAATGGTGACAATGCGCATCCGCTTTTCAAACATTTAACAAGTCATGCAAAAGGTGTACTTGGAACGAAAACAGTGAAATGGAATTTCACAAAATTTATCGTGGATCAAAACGGAGAAGTCACTGAGCGGTTCTCTCCGAAAACATCACCAAAAGAATTAGAAAGCTCCATCATCGCTCTTTTGGACAAATAAGGTGCTCACAGTCATGCAGAAAAAACAATTGGAGGCAGCTGCCTCCTTTGTTTCAGATCAGCTGAAATATGAACCGACTGGACACGATGCGGCTCATATTGATCGTGTGCGCCAGCTTGCCCGCCAGATTGCTAATCAGGAAGGCGGCTCTCTTTTTATGATCGAAATGGCAGCGATTGTTCATGATGTCATTGATGAAAAGCTGTCGAGTGAATGGAAGCTTTCACCGCAACAACTTGAGCTTCAGCTCCTTTCTTGGGAAGTTAATACGCGGGATATTCGTTATATCATGGATATCATTACCACGATGTCTTTTCGTCATCGACATAAGCAGAATAGGCCTATGACGTTAGAAGGGGCCATTGTTCAAGACGCAGATAGACTCGATGCGATAGGGGCAAGCGGTATTGCAAGAGTGTTTACTTATGCAGGCGCAAGAGGGGAGCCCCACTATACAAATAACACGCAGCAGGGTTCCGTGCTAAAGCATATGGAAGAAAAATTGCTCAAATTAAAAGACTTGATGAACACCTCTGCAGGAAAGCAGCTTGCTGAGGAGCGGCATGAATTGATGAGCTTATTTATCAAGACGTGGAAAGAAGAATGCGGCCTTACAGATGAGTAGGGTCTTTATGTGTGTAAGGAGGATGTATAGATGAAAATAACAGCGATAGAACCGACGCCAAGTCCAAATACCATGAAGGTCATTTTGACAGAAGCACTTGCCGGCGGTAAAAGCAACAACTACAAAAAGGATCAAAAAGACGAAGCGCCAGAAATGATCAAGCGCATTTTGAACATTGAAGGTGTAAAAGGTGTTTATCATGTCGCAGATTTCTTAGCGGTCGAGCGTAATGCAAAGTTTGACTGGCAGGGCATTTTACAACAGGTGAGAGAAGCCTTTGGTCAAGAAACAGAAGGCCTTCAGGAAGGACCGCAGTCAGGCGGTGACACATTTGGCGAAGTCAAAGTGTTTGTCCAAATGTTTAATGGGATTCCGATGCAAGTCAAATTAACTGACGGCGAAAGAGAAGAGCGGTTCGGAATGCCTGAACGCTTCCAAGCAGCCATTTTAAAGCTCAGAAGCAGTTCAGACAATGTCGTATTTGAACGTGTGTGGAAAGAACATGGCGTTCGTTTTGGTGACTTTGCTGATATCGGCCAGGAAGTCACAGAAGAGCTGCAAGCAGCCTATGATGACGAGCGTTTAGCCCGCTTAACAGAGGCGGTCAAAGAAGGGCAAGAAGCCGTAGATAGACAGGTGAACCGAAAGGCTTATGATGTAACAGAAGACATGCTGCGCGAGGAAGATTGGAAAAAGCGTTTTGCCCATTTAGAGCAAATGCAGCCAGAGCAAAAGGATATACCTGTTTTAATGAAAGCGATGGAGGACCCAAAAACATCCATTCGCAGACAAGCCGTTGTGAATGCTGGAATGATTGAAGATCCTGCTATACTGCCTATATTATATAAGGGACTTAAAGACAAAACTGTGACGGTCCGCAGAACCGCTGGAGACTGTATTTCAGACCTTGGTGATCCTAGCGCTATGGAAGCAATGATCGAAGCATTAAAGGATCCGAGTAAACTTGTCCGCTGGCGAGCAGCTATGTTCCTCTATGAAGAAGGTGACGAAACAGCACTTGACGCATTAAAAGAAGCTGAGCAAGACCCTGAATTTGAAGTCAGCCTTCAAGTGAAAATGGCGATTGAGCGCATTGAGCACGGAGAAGAAGCGAAAGGCTCTGTATGGAAGCAAATGACAGAAAGTAGAAAAAATGCATCAGAATGATGAGAAATATGAGCAAGCTGCCAATGAAAGGCAGCTTGTTTTTCTTAAAGTGATAGACAGAAAAATTTTTTTAGAAAAATTATTTTGAATATTGTTGAAATATGCGAAAAAACTCTATATAGTAGTACCAATATAGAATATTGGAGGTCAGATTTTATGACACGAACCTTGCTGAGCGCTAGTTTCAGCAGACATGTTGGTCATCAGTCATTCATCGGTGGCTAAATAAACAGAAAATTTGTAAAATAAAATCAACTCAAAATCATGCAGTCAACAAGACTTGTAGTATAGGAGGCTTTTTAAACAGATGGCAGAACTACGCAGTAATATGATTAAACAAGGAATTGACAGAGCACCTCACCGAAGCTTACTAAGAGCGGCGGGGGTAAAGGATGAGGACTTCGGCAAGCCATTTATTGCCGTATGTAATTCCTATATTGATATTGTCCCAGGACATGTCCATCTTCAGGAATTCGGGAAAATTGTGAAAGAAGCCATTCGTGAAGCTGGCGGGGTCCCATTTGAATTCAATACGATTGGGGTCGATGATGGAATTGCGATGGGTCATATCGGGATGAGATATTCATTACCAAGCCGTGAAATCATTGCTGACTCTGTAGAAACCGTTGTATCTGCTCACTGGTTTGATGGAATGGTTTGTATTCCTAACTGCGATAAAATCACACCAGGGATGATGATGGCAGCGATGCGTGTCAATATTCCGACTGTCTTTGTCAGCGGTGGTCCGATGGAAGCGGGTAGAACAAGTGATGGCAGAAAGATTTCTCTTTCTTCTGTATTTGAAGGCGTTGGTGCATACCAGTCAGGTAAAATTAACGAAGAGGAATTAAATGAATTAGAACAGTTTGGCTGTCCAACCTGCGGTTCTTGTTCAGGTATGTTTACAGCAAACTCAATGAACTGTTTAGCAGAGGCGCTTGGAATTGCTCTTCCTGGAAATGGAACGATTTTGGCGACATCACCAGAGCGAAGAGAATTTGCGAAAAAGTCAGCAAAACAACTGATGGAGCTCATTAAAAAGGATATTAAACCACGTGATATTGTGACTGAAAAAGCAATTGATAACGCATTTGCATTAGATATGGCACTTGGTGGTTCAACCAATACCGTTCTTCACACACTGGCGATCGCAAATGAAGCAGGTGTTGAATATTCACTTGAACGTATCAATGAAGTAGCAGAGCGTGTGCCTCATTTATCAAAACTTGCTCCAGCTTCGGATGTTTATATTGAGGATTTACATGAAGCAGGCGGCGTCACAGCTGCGCTAAATGAATTGTCCAAAAAAGAAGGCGCACTTCATTTAGATACAATGACCGTCACAGCGAAAACGCTTGGTGAGAACATTGCAGGACATGAGGTAAAAGACTATAACGTCATTTATCCAATCGATAAGCCATTTACTGAAAAGGGCGGCTTAGCCGTTTTATTTGGAAACCTTGCGCCAGATGGAGCCATCATTAAAACGGGCGGGGTACAAGATGGGATCACACGTCACGAAGGACCTGCGATCGTATTTGAATCCCAAGAAGAAGCTCTTGAAGGCATCATTAATAGAAAAGTAGAAGCAGGACATGTTGTCATTATTCGCTATGAAGGACCTAAAGGCGGACCTGGTATGCCAGAAATGCTTGCACCAACTTCACAAATTGTCGGCATGGGACTTGGGCCAAAGGTTGCTTTAATTACTGACGGACGTTTTTCCGGCGCTTCTCGTGGTTTGTCCATTGGACACGTCTCTCCAGAGGCAGCTGAAGGCGGCCCGCTCGCCTTTGTTGAAAATGGTGACCATGTCGTGGTTGATATTGAACAACGCATTTTAAGCGTCGATGTTCCAGAGGAAGAATGGGAAAAAAGAAAAGCAAACTGGAAAGGCTTTGAGCCAAAAGTGAAAACTGGCTATCTTGCTAGATATTCAAAACTTGTGACATCAGCCAATACAGGCGGAATCATGAAAATTTAATCTGATATGGAACATTTGAAAATTGGCTCTCTCTATAGTATCCTTTATTCACAACATAAGGATTTTTAGAGGGGGCTTTTTTATGTCAATGGCATATGAAGAATATATGCGCCAGCTCGTTGTGCCAATGCGCCAAGAGCTGACAAGTGCAGGATTTCAAGAACTTAAGACGGAAGAAGAAGTAGAACAAACCATGCAAGAAGCTGAAGGAACAACATTTGTTGTCATTAATTCTGTATGCGGATGTGCTGCCGGATTAGCACGTCCAGCAGCGACTCAAGCTGTGATGAAGGCAGAAAAAGCTCCAGACAGAATCGTCACAGTATTTGCTGGGCAGGATCGGGAAGCAACGGCAAAAATGAGAGAATACTTCACGGGTGAAGAGCCATCATCTCCTTCTATGGCCCTTTTAAAAGGAAATGAACTCGTTCATTTTATCCCGCGTGACGAAATTGAAGGTCATGAAATGGAAGATATCATGAAAAATGTCTTAACTGCATTCGAAAAACATTGCTAATACAAGTGTTGAAATGCCCTGTGATCAGATCAGGGCATTTTTTCTTGATCATGATGGAGGAACAATATGCTCATTACAACAAGCTTTAGAGCAAATGAACAAACGATTGAAACAGCGAAGGCTCTTGCAGAGGATTTACATGGTGAGTATGTAGAAAGACGCAAACAATCCGTCAAGCAGCTTGCGATGAAACGAGGAGATGTACTTGTTGTCGGGAAAGAAAGATTCGAATGGTATCAGCCTAATGGTGAAAAGTTCTTTTTTCATCCAAGCTCAGCGATGTTCAGGGTGAAGCGGCTCTTGCGCGGAGAAAAGGATCCTTTAATCGAAGCAGCACAGCTAAAGCCGGGAGATTCCTTTTTAGATTGCACACTTGGCTTAGGGTCAGATGCTATTACTGCAAGCTGTGCGATAGGCAGGAATGGAAGGGTCGTCGGTATAGAAAAGAATCCCATTACGGCGTTACTAGTGCGAGAAGGACTGAACACATGGGAGACAGGGATAGAAGAAGCAGATGAAGCGATGAAACGGATATCTGTGATCAGTGGAGACAGTATCGAGCAGCTAAAGCAGTGTCCTGACCGTTCATTTGATATTGTCTATTTTGATCCGATGTTTGAGGAAACGATTCAAGAATCTACAAGTATAGCGCCGCTACGTCATGCGGCAGAGCATCACTTTGATCACGAAATAGCCGTGAAAGAGGCGTTAAGAGTGGCAAGAAAAAGAGTGGTTTTAAAAGATCATTGGAAAAGTACACGATTTACAGCGGAATCCTATCAATTTCACGTCATAAAACGAAAAACAGCCCAATTTCATTATGGTTATATTGAGAAAGAAAAAAGCCCTCACTAAGGGCTTTTACAGCGTGTAGACAAACCCTTGCATTCGTTGTCAGTCCCGCGCTCCGGTACTCACGAATATCAAATTCGCTCCATTCCAGTGCTCGTCCTTCCTAGACTTCAAAGGTTTTCTATCACGCTGAATAGAAGACAAAGGACTAAAATCAAGATTATTTTAGCCCTTTGTCAACAATCTGAAAAAGCCCTTTCTAAGGGCTTTTAATCCGTAATCTCCATATAGACAAAATAAAACAGTGTCAGCAAGGAAGCTGTGATGAAAAAACCTTCAAGCATACCCATTCCTCCCAAATTTTAGTCGTCATTACTGTCATTGTAAACGTTTTATTATGAAAAAGAAAGTCTCAAATCAGTGACCAAATTGAATGACTGAAAATTCATTATATGCTAGAATAGCAGTATGATAACTTATGGAAGGAATTAGATATCATGAAGATGTGGATGAGAAAAACGCTTGTTGCGCTCTTTACAATTGCAACTTTTGGTTTGATCTCTCCTCCGTCGGCTTTGATGACAGACAAGCCATCTGAACTTTCTTCATCTGATAAAACGCCTTATACAGCGGTTTATGATACATCAGATGAATTGCGCAGCTGGGAACTATCGCAAGAGGACAACAAAGAGCAGGTAGACCCCTTTGAGCAATATAAGGAGGAGGTTCTATCAAGTGCAGAAAATCAATCCTTTCTCAAATTCGGCCGTAAAATCACACCTGTCATTGAAGACGAGTACAGAGAAGAGATTCAACCGAAAATTGAACAAGTGTTAACAGATGTTTTAACAAATTTCAAAGATGACGAAAAATTTCAAGATGTTGTGTTAACTGATCAGCCTTCAAGCGGAAATGGCGAAAAAATCTTCCACATCTACAACCGAAAGACTGGAGAAGATTTGCTCCGTTTTCATGTGAGAAGAGATCAGCCGCCACACAGCGGATATTGGTTTAACTTTCACTACCATACAGCAGAAGATGGATTCCAGACGCATCATGAACTCGGTAATATTTACTGGGACAAAAACACCCCACCGAGCTGGATGAGCCACTAGAAGGAGATGTCATGCCAATTGAAAAAGTATACAATGAACGAAATGGTGCAGATTACAAAACAAATGTTAAACGAACGTGGAGTGAAAATTGAAGATATTGCACATATTGTGCTAAAGCTTCAAGAAAAATATCATCCAAACCTTCCACTTAGTGTCTGTATTGAAAATGTTGAAAAAGTGTTGAATAAAAGGGAAATTGTCCATGCGGTTTTAACAGGACTTGCCCTTGATCAGCTGGCTGAAAAAAAGCTATTGCCAGAACCATTGCAGCACTTAGTTGAAACAGACGAGCCGCTATATGGTATTGATGAAATTATTCCGCTTTCCATTGTCAATGTATATGGATCAATCGGTTTGACAAACTTCGGTTATTTAGATAAAGAGAAATTCGGTATTATTCGAGAATTAGATGAAGGTCGTCCAGGTGAAGTGCATACCTTCCTTGATGACCTTGTCGCCGCGCTTGCCGCAGCAGCAGCTAGCCGTATTGCTCACTCACACCAAGATATTAAGGACGAAGAGCAGGATCGAGTGAATCAAGTATAAAAAGAAAAACATGTCTGCTCATCATGCAGGCATGTTTTTTTGGTTTAAACAAAAGCAGAAATAAGGTAAACTACAACAAGAACATAAATAAAGGATGAAAAAAATGAAACAATACAAAGAGTTATGCCGTCATGTATTACAGCACGGGGATGAAAAAGGTGACAGAACGGGAACAGGTACAATCAGCACGTTCGGTTACCAGATGAGATTTGATTTGCAGGAAGGATTTCCGCTTTTAACAACAAAGAAATTGCACCTGAAATCAATTATTCATGAGTTACTGTGGTTTTTAAAAGGTGATACAAATGTCAAATATCTTCAGGAAAATGGCGTCCGGATTTGGAACGAATGGGCAGATGAAAATGGCGAACTGGGCCGTGTGTACGGAGCGCAGTGGCGATCTTGGGCTAGTGGGGACGGTGAGACTGTGGATCAGATCACAAAGCTGATCCACGATATCGAGCATAATCCGAATTCAAGAAGACTGATCGTCAGCGCTTGGAACCCGGGTGAAATTGATCAAATGGCGCTGCCTCCATGTCATTGTCTGTTTCAATTTTACGTATCAAACGGGAAGCTTTCCTGCCAGCTTTATCAAAGATCGGCAGATATCTTTTTAGGCGTGCCATTTAATATTGCTTCATATGCCCTTCTCACGATGATGATTGCCAAAGTTACACATCTTGAGCCAGGAGAGTTTGTTCATACGCTAGGAGATGCTCATATTTATCAGAATCATCTTCCGCAGGTGAAAATGCAGCTAGAGCGCGAGGAACGCAAGCTTCCGCAGCTTCGCATTACAAGAGATGTGAAGAGCATTTTTGATTTCACGTTCGATGATTTTGTGCTTGAGAACTATGACCCGCATCCGCATATCAAAGGAGAAGTCAGTGTATGATTTCGATGATTGTGGCGACAGGAAAAGACAGAGTCATTGGTCAAGATAATCAAATGCCTTGGCATTTACCAGCTGATTTAGCGTATTTTAAGAAAGTCACAGGCGGGCATACGATTGTCATGGGCAGAAAAACGTTTGAATCAATTGGAAGAGCGCTGCCTAACCGCCGAAATATCGTTTTGACAACAAGTTCTTCTTTTGAAGCAGAAGGATGCGAGGTTGTCCATTCCATTGCTGATATTTTGGCAATCGGAGAGAACGAGACAGAGTTATTTATCATCGGCGGGTCTAAGCTGTATGAAGAAATGATGCCATATGCGGATCGTCTATATATCACGCATATTCACCATGCGTTTGAAGGAGACCGCTACTTTCCTGATTACAATGAAAACGAATGGACGGTTGTATCACGCGAAAAAGGCCATCGTGACGAAAAGAACCCCTACAATTATGAATTTGTCGTATATGACAAAAAAGGATAAATGAGTAGGAGGAGTACGGTTGTTTCGTTATTGGTTTTTAACGATTTATGTTGTTGTATCCTTTTTTAAAAGTATGAGGCATTTGCATGCTCATGAATTAACTGATCCGCGCATTTCCTATACGAAACGAATGCATCTCATTCATGAGCATGCAAAAAGCTTTGCACGGGGCTGTATTGATCAGTCAGGATCAGTCATGACCATTCACCAGCAAAAGAAGCTGCCAGATGGACCCGTTATTTATATCACACAGGCACTGAATCCAGTCACGACGACATTATTGATTGGTCACCTTGAGAAGCCATTTGCTTTCATGGCAAAGCCGAATCTTTTTCGATATCCCATTTTAAAACAATGGCTGAAGAAGATGGCGGTTATTCATCAGAATCAATCTGATGATGCCTTATTAGAAGAAGCAAAGGAAAGAATCTTATCTGGGCAGAGCGTATTGCTTTCAGAAGCACAGCGTCACATGGCAGAGGCACTTGCTGAAGATTGTGATTGTCCGCTTGTACCGATTGAAACAAGTGGAACGGATCGTCTATTAACTGGGAAAGTCGTGAAAAGGCTGCGCCCTGTTAATGTTGATATTCATATTAAAGCACCTGTCATGATGAGTGATTACGCCCAAAAGCGCGCATAGAAAAACCAGCATCCGAAAGTGGATGCTGGTTTTTTTCATGCAGCAGGAATGTTCACACAATAGAAGAGAATGCAGAAGAACATCGATGCACTGCCGCCGAGTACAAAGCTGTGCCAAATGGCATGATGATAGGGGATTTTCCGCCAAATATAAAAGATGGTTCCGACTGAATACAATAGACCGCCTAACAGTAAGAGGCCAAATCCTGCGCCCGTTAACCCAATGTAAAGTGGTTTGATGGCAATGATAATCATCCAGCCCATTAATAAATAAACGAGCGTGGACACAATGATAAACCGTTTGACGAAAAAGATTTTAAAGACAATTCCGCCAGCAGCAAGCGCCCATACAATCGCAAGAAGCGTATAGCCTAGTGCGCCTTTTAATGGTCCTAGTAAAAAGGGCGTATATGTACCAGCAATCAATACATAAATAGCCGAGTGGTCGAGGATTTCAAATACATCTTTTGTTTTTTTGTGCCGAATGCTATGAAGCAAGGTCGAGCTTAAATAGAGCAGCAGCATGGATGCGCCAAATATCGAAAAGCTGATGATGTCTGTGACAGTGCCGTATTGAACAGCGAATAACACGAGAAAAACAATGGCTGGTATGGATAAAATAACGCCAATGCCATGTGTAATGGCGTTTGCAATTTCTTCTTTTACAGTAAACAATGAATAGCCTCCTTTTATTGAACCGGTATATAACCATCAAGTGACTTCAGGAATGAAAGACCTTCAAGTGTAATCTTCGTGCCAGCCCTGCCTTTTCCTTTCGTCACGTAAGCTTTTTTCTCAAGATCATCTAATCGGCTCCTCACCTGCTGAGGAGTCAGCGGAATGTCGCCTTGTTTGCTTAATTCAGACAAGATGCGTCTGCTGGCTGCTTCACCTTTCTCATTGAGAGACTTAATGGCTTCCAGCAGGAAAACAAACTCTTGTTTTTCCATTAGTGTGAGCTGGTGTTCTTCCTTTTTTCCTTTTACGTCCGGCGAAAGAGGTGTTAACACAAAAGGCGGCAGGTGGTGTAAAAACACCGTTTGCCCCTCGAGAATGACTGCAGCATAATGAACGATATTTTTGAGTTCCTGTACGTTTCCTTCAAACGGATACTCCTGCAAGGTTTCCCAAACACTTGGATCAATATCAGGCGTCATGCTCAGCTCCTGAAAGAAAGCAGTTGTTAACACAGGAATGTCTGTTTTTCGATCTGCTAATGACGGCAGGGGCAAATGAAAAACATTTAAACGATAAAACAGCTCAGGTAAAAAGGTAGATGACACCCTCAATGCCTCTATTGATAAAGACGAAGTGGCAATGATTTTTGTTGCAAAAGATGTTTCTAGAAAACGAATGACCTGATGCTGCATAGGAATACTTAATGCGGCGATTTCGTCTAAATAAAGAATTTGACGGGTCTTTTCCGTGAAGGCTTTCTGTAAGGTATCTTCATCTAAGACGGGGCAATATAGATGTGTCAGTGAAGCGTTTGGAGCAGCTGCATTTGCAATTTCCTGGGCAAATAGTGTTTTGCCTGTGCCAATTTCTCCTGTTATCAAGACCGGCTGCTCGTGTTTTGTGAATTGCTTTGCCAGATGAATGGCACGCTTCATTTCTTGATGCTCTCCATATATAGACGTAAACGAATGTGTGGTCATCGGGTGATTCCTTTCTTTGTGGTTCTAATTGGTTCAATTGTAACACCCAATAAAACCAAATGTACAGAAAAACGAAAAAGTTTATGAAATTTATGCTTGATCCATGATCTATTGGTTTATTTTTTGAATATTCATGTTATAATGACAAATTAAATAAGGTTAAAGAGAAAGGATCTTGTACATGAAACCGTTGCTCAAAGAAAACACGCTAATTCAAGTGAAAGACATTTTAAAGGCCCATCAAAATTTGAAGGATGTAGTGATTCATACACCTCTTCAAAAAAATGAGCGACTTTCTGAACGATATGAATGTAATGTCTACTTAAAAAGAGAGGATCTTCAAGTAGTTCGTTCCTTTAAATTAAGAGGCGCTTTTAATAAAATGAGCCAGCTTCCAAAAGATAAACTAGAAAACGGCATTGTCTGTGCAAGTGCAGGAAATCACGCACAGGGTGTTGCCTATTCTTGTAAATATTTAGGGATCCACGGGAAAATCTTTATGCCTGCCACGACACCAAGGCAAAAAGTATCTCAAGTCGAGCTTTTCGGAAAAGAATATGTTGAAATTATTTTAACCGGAGATACGTTTGATGATTCATATCATGAAGCAGTAAAATGCGGAGATGAAGAGAAGCGCGAGTTTATCCATCCGTTTGATGATTTGGATGTGATGGCAGGACAAGGAACGACTGCTGTAGAAATATTAAATGATATCGAAGTGGAGCCTCACTTTTTATTTGCAAGTGTTGGAGGTGGAGGTCTGTTATCTGGAGTTGGTACATATATCAAAAATATCGCCCCAGAAACCGAAATCATTGCAGTCGAACCGCTTGGCGCAGCTTCACTCCATGCTT
The DNA here is from genome assembly GCF_002998555.1 of Bacillus sp. NMCC4. Lineage (NCBI taxonomy): Bacteria > Bacillati > Bacillota > Bacilli > Caryophanales > Bacillaceae > Bacillus > Bacillus sp. NMCC4. Next base: position 313,641 of record NZ_PVRA01000003.1, read on the forward strand.
CCCATGAAAAGGGCAAGGTTGTGACACTTGATTCAATTGATAAGTTTGTAGACGGAGCAGCGGTTCAGCGGATTGGCGAAAAGACGTTTACATCGCTTCAGTCCGTTGTTGATAAAATCAGTCTTGTACCTGAAGGAAAAGTATGTACAACCATTTTAGAGCTGTATAATCAATGTGCGATTGTAGCAGAGCCGGCAGGCGCACTGCCGATCGCAGCGCTGGATGCCCATCGCGAGGAGATTAAAGGGAAAAATGTTGTCTGTATTGTCAGTGGAGGAAATAATGACATTGGCAGAATGCAGGAAATCAAAGAACGGTCGATGATCTATGAAGGGCTTCAACATTATTTCATCGTCAATTTTCCGCAAAGAGCAGGAGCGCTTCGGGAATTTTTAGATGAAGTATTAGGACCAAATGATGATATCTCACGCTTTGAATATATGAAAAAGAATAACCGAAGCAAAGGCCCCGCGCTTGTTGGCATCGAATTGAAAGAAAGAGATGACTATGCGGCACTGATTGAACGGATGAATAAAAAAGGCTTCCATTATGTTGAAGTGAATAAAGATCAAGATTTATTCCACCTATTTATTTAGGCCTAACAGAACATTGGAAAAGAGGATTGATCGTTTGTGCTGCTCAAAACAATATGTTTTAGACGGATGGATGGAGCTCAGATCAAGGTAACAGAAGTCCCTGTACTAAAGGGAGATGAGACGTATGGTTTCATGCTCACCTTTAGACTTGAAGCTTTCTTGAAAAAAGTCTATGTATCTAAAGGAAAGAGAGCTGTATACTCTTTCAGAGAGGATGTGAAACGTAACGTCAAGTGGAGCACATATGAGCAGATCTATCAGGAGCCTACACTGAAACACAATGCGTAAATAGAAATCTTTGTCAAGTGGAGTGAGCGGTCGTTTTGAAATGACAGCTGCTCAGCTTGGCAAAGATTTTTTTCATAAAAAGAAGAAAATGTGACAATTTTAAAAACGTCATGACAGTTGTTTTCAAGTATGCACGAAATAAGGTAATATCATAAGTAAAGACTAAGACAGCAAGGATGAGACGATAGTGAAACAAATTAAAATTGTAACAGATTCAACTGTGGACATTCCGCAAGAAAAAATCAATGATCTTTCCATTCACGTGATTCCGCTCAATATCTCCATTTCTGGGGTTGATTATATTGACCGAGTGAATATACAGCCAGATGAATTTATTGAAAAAATGGAGGCCGCTGAGGAATTGCCGAAAACGTCTCAACCTGCGATCGGTCAATTCGTCGAATTATATGAAAAGCTCACAGCAGATGGAAGCGAAGTCATTAGTATCCATTTAACGGGTGGGATGAGTGGTACTGTTCAAACTGCTGAAAGCGCTTCGAGAATGGTAGACGGAAACATCACGGTGATTGATTCAAATTTTATTTCCTATGGATTAGGGTTTCAAGTCACCAAAGCAGCAGAACTTGCAAAAAATGGTGCAAGCCGTGAAGACATCATCAAAGAAATGGATAAAATCCGCCTTAAAACAAAGCTATTTGTCACAATCGATACATTAGAAAATCTCGTGAAAGGTGGAAGAATTGGAAGAGGGAAGGCACTGATCGGCTCCCTTCTTCACATCAAACCAATTGCCAGCTTAACGGACGGGGTATACACGCCGGAAGCGAATGTGAGAAGCTATTCTGCTCTTGTCCGCTATTTGACCAAACAGTATGTACAGGCCGTGAAAGGAAAAACAGTTCAAGCCATTGGAATAGCGCATGCAGATGCATTAGAACTCGCTGAAAAGCTCAAATCAGCGCTGCTTGATCACACACCTGAAGCACTTGTTGACATCGCCTACACAACACCGATTATTTCGTGTCACACTGGAAAAGGCGCAATAGGCTTTACTTTTTATACCGATTGATTAAAAAAGGGGATGGACGTACCATGCTTAAAAAAAGGGGAGCCTCACTTGGTACGCTTATGATCATAAGCGTGCTTCTTTTAGTCTCATGTTCAAATGGACAAATCAAAGATGCGTTAAATTATCAAATACAGCCGTTTGAGTATGAAAATCAAGATGGTCAAAAGGTGTCATTGGATGATTTGAAGGGGAAAGTATGGGTTGCAGATTTTATTTTCACAAGCTGTGAAACGATCTGTCCGCCGATGACTGCTCATATGACAGAGCTGCAAAAACGGTTAAAAGAAGAAAAATTGGATGCTCATATCATTTCCTTTAGCGTGGACCCGGAGGTAGACTCACCGAACAAGCTAAAAGAATTTGCGAAAGCATATCCATTGTCCTTTAAAAATTGGGATTTTCTCACTGGCTATTCACAGTCCGCAATCGAAAAATTCGCAATGAAGAGCTTTAAAACCATTGTGAAGAAACCTGAAGATGAAGACCAAGTGATTCATCAGTCATTGTTTTTCCTAGTTGATCAAGAAGGGAAAGTGATGAAAAATTATGATGGTGTACAAAATACACCTTATGATGAAATTATCAAGGACATCAAAACGCTGAATCGAAGCTAGCATAAGGATGTTCAAATGAGCGAAAACATGATACACTTTTTTAATCAGAAAAAGGAGGGACATCATCGTTTGAAGGCTCGTTTGATTTTGATTGTGATGTCTCTAGCTTTTGTTCTTTCTGCATGTTCCGCGCAAGAGGCTGGCATAAAGGATAAACTAGAAGACACACAAGACGTAAAAGAACATATTACGATCGCAGCGGTTGGAGATTCCTTAACAGAAGGAATCGGAGATCAACATAAAAAAGGATATGCAGGCATGACCCGTGACAAGTTAGAAGCGGTGGACGGCGTGCAATCTGTCACATTAAAAAATTATGCCATTAAAGGCAGTAGAACGGTAGATTTATTAAAAAGATTAAAAGAAAAAAAGGTGCAAGACGGACTGAAAGACGCTGACTATATTTTCTTTACGATCGGCGGCAATGACTTAATGCATGTTGTCCATCAAAATGTGCTCAATTTGACGTTTGCTCCTTTTCAAAAAGAGCAGGGTCCTTTTGAGGAGCGCTTTAAAACCATTCTTGCTCAATTGAGAAAGCACAATGATCATGCGAAGATCATGTATGTCAGCATGTACAATCCCTTTAAGTTCAGTTTGTCTGAGCTGCGAGATATTGATGAAGTCGTCAAAGATTGGAATGCCGCTGCCAAAAAGGAACTGAAAAAAGACGGCAACGCTGATATCATCAATGTAGCAGATTTATTTGAGGAAGATTCTGATGAAAAATTACTGGCAGATGATGATTTCCACCCAAACCAAAAGGGGTACTCTCTTATGGCAAATCGTTTATTCTCCAAAGTGAAAAAAGAAGGACTGCCGAAGGAATAGGGTGAACGTATGAAAAAGTGGAAAAGCTTATTTTTTATTTTACTTGCAATCAATCTATTGATTGTTCTTGCCTGCGGTATTTTGATGATGCTGCCAGGCGGTCAATCCGCTTCAACTAAAGAATTAAAAAGCGAGTATTCTTTTAATATATCTAGCTCAAAGGAATCGCTCACCAGCTTTATCAATGATTACTTGAAAAATCAAGGATCAAGTGATATGCCAGACTTTCATGTGGCGATCGATCAAGATGTGAAAGTAACAGGCGCAATTAAAGCTTTCTCTTCGACTATTGATGCAAACGTCTCATTTACGCCAACTGTCGAAGATAATGGTGATGTGCTGTTGAAAGTGGATGGCCTTTCAATTGGACAATTGAGCATTCCGATTAGTTTTGTTTTAAGCTACATGGGCCAGTTCTATGAACTGCCAGAATTCGTTCATGTGAAACCGGATCAAAAAACGGTTGAAGTACGCCTTTCAGAAATGCCACTGACGAATGATATGTATGTGAAAGCAAACAAAATTGATCTAGAGAACGATGAAATTGAGTTCTCATATTATCATCCAAAGCAATAGAAAGTGAGTCAGGAGTGAAATCATGAAGCGAGTCTATCAATATTTTAGTTTACTGTCGCTTTTATTTGCTGCGTACTTTGGCATTACAGCTGCCACTGATTTAAGAGCAGAAAATATCGATCAGTTTTACTTAAATATTGCCTATTGTGCATTATTTCTAGGTATCATGATTCTTGCTTTTGATTTTCAAAAGCAAGAAAAAGCTGAAGATGTCTCGTAAAGAGCCTTTTCCATTGAGGAAAGGCTCTTTTTTATATTTGCTGAGACAAGACCACCTTCGCCATAAGCTCTGGCTCTCCGTTAGCAAAGCCATGAAGCAGAATGAGGTATGCGCGATTTGCTTGCAGATGAACTTTTGGGATATCAAGCAGTACACTTTGAGTACCGGCGGCTTTTAATTCAAAATGATATTTATTCGGGGAGAAATGATGAATGTGAGTGCCGTGTACATAATGAAGCTCCTTTGATAACATCCCTTGATCACGTTCATATATATCAATGGAAGGAAGGTCTGGAGACAGATGGACAAATGTAAGGGCTGACAGGTCCTCGTGTTGAATCACAGGGTCTTGCCGCTCTGTCAGCAGCGCAAAACCTGCATGAGCACCTGTGATACATAGGGTGTAAATCTCGCTACGTTTAATCATCATGCAAGAATGAAGAACTCTTTCTTTTGTAGCCAGCTTGAACACTTCTATCTCATAAATTCCCTCATCCCACTCCATATAAGCTGTCAAATGACTGTAAGGCATTTTTTTCAAGACCTCATTCCGATTCACATATACAGCGAGCTCACTAAGATCTGGTGCAGCGTGAAAGAGCCGAATAAAGGCTTTGGATGAAAGGCTGCTTTGAGGGTGCTCGAAGCCCGCAGCGAGCGGACGGTATGGAAAGCCATGATAAGAGAGCTGCTGCATGTCATCAATCCCTACTTTCTTATGCGATGGTGTTTTTTGTAGCGTATGCATGAAAAAGGCGATCTGTATAGGCAAAAGAAGCATAGAAAAAAGCCTGACGTTTTCCGTCAGGCCCGAAAGTTAAGAAGGAGAAGAATATTGATGATATTCAGCTAGCTTAATGAACGTTTTTTCATCCTCAATTAAACCACAAACGCCGCACTGGACTTTTATTTGAGGACCTTGATAGCTCACGTGAAAAGGAGAAAGCTGCTCTCCTTCGTATCTTTCGACAACTGCTCCGGTCGCAGGATCCAGCTTCACAGGTTCTGAAAGCTGCTCAATCAGATTAAAGCGCGTTCTGTTTGTTTTACAGTTTGGACAAAGATAAGGGCTTGTCATGGTTCATTCCACCTCTTTTTATCCGTAGCATGTCCAGAGCGCTAAAATCTATGCTTAATCCTTTTGACTTTTATCCAGCTTTTTAAATAATTTGATCATTGTTTTCAGTTCTTCGTCGTCGAATGACTCAAATCGCTCCATAAAGTATTCTGTTTTCTTTTTCTCAAAATGCTCAGTAATTTCCTTACCCTTATCGGTTAAGTGGATTTTGATGATGCGGCGATCCTCTTTAGAACGGATACGGGTAATCCAGCCCTTTTCTACGAGTGTGTCGGTCACAGCTGTGATATGGCTTGCTGACACCCCTAGAATGGACGCAAATTCCGTTACTTTTTTTGCACCTTGCTCACGAAGCAGATTTAAAATGAGAAATTCATTCCGAGATAATTCGTTTTCGAGCAGGCTGTTAATCTCATAACGGATCTGCTTAAATACGGTTCTCAGTAAAGAATCCATTTCATACATCATTTGTTTTCTTTGTTCCAATCATTAAACCCCCATTATATTTTAAGATACGACAGAATGCTTTCTTTTATTTTAGGTATACAAGTCGTATCATTTTCATTATTTTTCATCATGTTATAATATGATGATACCATTTTTTAAATGAAGGGGGCACTAATATGTCTGAAAAACAAGAATTAGCCACATTTGCAGGAGGCTGCTTCTGGTGTATGGTTAAACCTTTTGATGAACAGCCGGGCATTATCAAAGTTGAATCAGGGTATACTGGCGGACATACAGTGAATCCGACCTATGAGGAAGTATGTACAAATACAACGGGACATAGAGAAGCGGTTCAAATCACGTTTGATCCAGACGTTTTCCCGTATGAAAAGCTATTAGAACTGTATTGGCAGCAAATAGACCCAACAGATGATGGAGGGCAATTTGGTGATAGAGGAGAGTCCTACCGCACAGGTATTTATGTTCATCATGACGAGCAGAGAAAGCTTGCAGAAGCATCGAAAGAGAAGCTGAACGAAAGCGGCACTTTCCAAAAGCCAATTGTGACAGAAATTTTAGATGCTGGTCCTTTTTATCCCGCAGAGGAATATCATCAGCATTATTATAAAAAGAACAAAATGCACTACGAACGATATCATGTCGGTTCGGGCAGAGCGGGTTTTATTGAGTCCCATTGGAGTGATAAATCATGACAAACGAAAAAGAAAAGCGTCTGAAAGAATTAAACCGAATGCAGTACGAAGTCACGCAAAATAATGGCACTGAGCCGCCATTTCAAAATGAATTCTGGGATCACAAAGAAGAAGGCATTTATGTGGATATCATTTCAGGCAAGCCGCTTTTTTCATCTTTAGATAAGTTTGATGCCCATTGCGGCTGGCCGAGTTTCACAAAGCCGCTTGAAGATGAGGAAGTAGCGGAGAAGGTGGATACGAGCCATGGGATGGTGCGGACAGAGGTGCGCAGCAAGACAGCTGATTCTCATCTAGGTCATGTCTTTCCTGATGGACCAGGACCAAATGGTCTTCGGTATTGTATTAACTCAGCCGCTTTGAAGTTTATCCCAAAAGATGATCTTGAAAAAGAAGGCTATGGGGATTTGAAACATCTATTTGATTGATCTATTTAAAAATCGTCACATGGAAGGCATCTGCTTCCGTGTGACGATTTTTTATTTTTTATGATGCGTGTGATGTAATTGTTCAATGATGTGGAATAGCTTTTCTTTTGTAATGAGAGGCGCTTCATTTGATGTGTAATTGGTTAAGTCGACTTTTTGAAAGTCAGCGTGCAGTTGTGGTCTTGGTAAAATGGCATAAAATTGTTCATGCTCAAATAGTGCATCTGCTTCGTGCTGAAATGTGAGCTCTTCGTGAAGCTTTTCTCCAGGTCTTTTCCCAACAACGAGAATATCCGGGGGTGCGACATTGATTTGAGCGGCATATTCATGAAACGCTTTTAAGAGATCAGCAAGCTGTAATGACTCCATCTTGAGAATGAACGTTTCGCCGCCTTTCATCATGATCGCTGCTTGAAGTGTGAGGGAGACAGCCTCTTCGATGGACATAAAAAAACGTGTCATATTAGGGTCAGTTACGGTCAAAGGTTTTTCATTTAACAACTGCTGGAGCATGATGGGAATGACTGAACCTCTTGATCCAAGCACATTGCCAAAACGCACAGAGCAAAACATCGTTTTTTGATTCGGAATACTTTCGTTTGCTTGGAAAAATAGTTTTTCTGAAATTAATTTTGTTGCACCCATGGCATTTGTCGGAGAAACCGCTTTGTCAGTTGATATGTTGACAACATGACTGACTTCATGTTCGATTGCGGCTTCAATGACGTGCTGCCCGCCGATAATATTCGTTTGCACTGCTTCAAACGGATTGTCTTCACAAGTGGGTACTTGTTTTAAGGCGGCTGCATGAAAGATGATATCAACGCCTTTGACGAGCTGTCTCACGCGGCTTGCATCTCGTACATCTCCTAAAGCGAATGCAACTTCTGGGTGATCTGCATACTCATTTTTCATCATGTATTGTTTGCTGTCATCTTTGCTGAAGACGATTATCTTCTTTGGAGAGCATGATGTTAATTTTTTCACAATTTGACGGCCGATCGAACCCGTACCGCCTGTGACTAATATCGTTTTGTCACGAAAAAAAGCCTTCAAACTCGTTTCTCTCTTTTTGGACATATCTAATCCCCCAACTCTCATTTCTCTACTTTGCATCATATGTGAAAGAGCGGCATCCGTTTGAGGAAAAGAACCACTTTCTATATAAATTAGGTGAACAAATTATAACCATCTGCTTGACGTCTTAATAGAATATGGAGAGATAAGAGAACAAGTAGAAAAACGAGAGACCTGAACACTTCAGTACTGCGATCAGCTCGGATGAAAATGAAGAGAGCTTTGCGCGAGGGGAGAAGGGAATACATGTATAGGGGAAATCGTATTTTAGCCTTGATACCAGCTTTTAGAAGTAGGCGCGATCAGCATGATGAACACATTCGCGTATTGGCGGAGCGGCCGCTCATCTATTGGACCATTCAGCCGTTACTGCAAATGATTGAGTTAGATGAAGTCATCGTCTCTACAGAGGATGTCAATACTCAAATCATTTCATCTCACTACGGAGCCCATGTGATTGAACTGCCAGACACGCATGTAACGGAACAAACACCGTCACTCATAGCTGTGAAGCATGCGCTTGCTTATTTAGAGCGTGAGGGGAAGACCTTTGATATTGTTCTATATTTGCATCCATCGTCTCCTTTAAGAGAGCCGGAAGATATTGAGAAGTGCTTGCAGCTTCTAGTAGAAGGGAGTTATGACTGCATGGCATCTTTTACAGAGGCGCTAGAAAACCCAAATGAAACATGGACACTGCATGAGAATAATGAAGCCACTTTATATAAGGACAATCATTACTTTTTCATGCCAAAGCATGAGCAGCCATATACGTATGGCCGTTTAAATGGAGCAGTGTATGCTTTTCATGTTCCATATGCAAAAGAATGCATTCATTCCTTTTTAGAAGGATCTGTTGGAGCGTATATCATGGATTGCCAAAAATCACTCGTGGTGAAACAGGAGGAAGACCTTGAGAAAGCGGAGAAAGTCTTATTGGCTCGGCGAGATGCGGAGGGTTATGCATAAGATGAATTTCAACGAGAAAAGCGCCCGGTCATAGGGCGCTTTTTACAATCTCATAAAGCCTGTGTGGAAATGTCTCAAATGTATTCCAGGGAACGACTTGTTCGTAATTGTTTCGTGCGATCGCTTTTCTTTTCTCGGCATTTGATCCATAATATTCAACCTGTTCCAGCAAATCGTCCTCATCTTTATAAAAAACGAAGCTTGAAAAAGCTTGCGGCGGTTGTAGATCCGTCAATTGAAAGCTTTCAGCTGCAGCGATATCAAACGCTCTGTTGTTCAGGCTTACATTTTGAATCATGGCTTTGTTTTTATTATAGGCAAACTGAGCCGGCCTGTGCGGGTTAAGAACAATCGCTGATTGCTGATAGATGTCCGCCATTTGCTGAGGGCTTAGCCAATTGGTCACTAGTGTGAGATCTCGATAATGTCTTCGTGACTTATTTAAATGACGATGCCATTCCTTACCTGCAACGAGAATCCGCCATTTGTTCTGTTGTAAGAGTGTATCAATGGCTTTGATGCGGTTGGGATAAGGGTAGCCGGCGAGTGCAATGTCATAGTTGCACATCTCTTCAGGCGATTCGTTTTGTTGAAAAACACGTGTATTTGCCGGAATGGGAAAGTAGTGGGTGTGACCTATGCCCAATTGTTTGTAAAATGGCAAAGCTCCTTCATCAATCGTTAATATGAGCCGCGCATCACGCGTGCAAGCAGCTGACACATCTGTATAAAAGGGATCTTCTGTCATCCACAAAACGATCGGGATCTTTTCTTGTTTGAATTGATGAAGCACTTCGCTCGGAACATGATCACCGATCATCATCAAAACAAAATCCGGAGAAAATGTCCGGATTTTGTGCATGTGAGCGGGTAGAGATTCTCGATCAATTTTTACACATGAAAAGGGGGAATCAATGAAGCTCTCTTCTACCCATTGATCAAACATGTGATAGATTCCGCCGTAGCCAGAGCTGATATAAAGAAGCTTCATGATGGCCCTCTCACATTAAGATGTGAACGTAACACTTTCAACTTTATCTACATCTAATAAAGTCGTTGCAGAGCCTGTTGGTGTAACTGAGCTTTCTTGTGTAACAAATACAACACCCGTTGAAGCATTGAATGCTACGAATTGAACTGGCCCGATTAAATCTCCTGAGTCAGTGACAATGCTAATGACGGTTCCTGGTGCAAGTCTTGCAAAAATCCATCTTGCTGGCTGCGATACATCGAGTGTTGTAGCAGAATCTGAAGGTGATGCCTCAGCTGCCACTTCACTTAATAAATTGTTCAATTTTTCTTCCATTTGAACTCCTCCTTCTTCAAGATTAACTGTTAATGCACGAGTAAGTGGTTTGAAAAACACTTTCAATAGTTCTTTTTTTAATTCGGCACGCTTGTCGCTCATTTTTTCCCCATCCTTTCTTCATCAATTCAAACTCACCCCTATGTATATGCCGTTCACTTTTTTTGGTATAAGCAGAACGCTGATTCTTTGTTCTTTTTTTCATTTAATTACTTCACACATTTTTAAAAATGTTTTCAAATGCTGAGGCTAAATGAAGTGATTCTCATACTCTAGTAAAGATTAAATGTGAAGAGAGAGGGATTATGAATGGAATTTGAACAATTATTAAATGGTTGGAACGAAGAATTACTAGAAGCAGAAGGAGTACTTGAAGTCATCTTGATTTTACTTCTTCTTCGTCTTTTAGAAGAAAGTGAGGAAGAGAGTGTGTCAGACATCAAAGAATTACTTCGTCCATGGCTTGAGCTTGGCATTCCGCTGCCACGTGTTCATTTAGTCAATGGAGAGGTCCTTCAAAACGTAGTTGTTGTGCAGCTCTTTGATACAGTAGCGGTCTTTAAAAACGTGACAAATCAGCTAAGAGTGAATGTTCCTTACGTGAACATTGTCAGCTGGGGGGCTTTTTAATCTAATTAAAAAGGATAATGATCATGAAAGTATCGGTAATTTTAACAAGCTACAATAAACCTGATTTCATTGATCGTGTGCTAAAGAGTATGGTGGAACAAACGTATTCAAATTGGGAGCTTCTGATTATGGATGATGGCTCAGAACAAGGCACCATCCAAAAGATCCAGCCCTATTTAGACGATGAACGCATTCATCTGTATTCACGCACGGTTCATCCTGCAAAACGGCTGTTAACCGTTCGGTATGCGACGCTTATTAATGAAGCGCTAACCCGTATAACAGGTCAGCTCATTTGTTATTTAACAGATGATACTGTGTATCATCAAGATCGTTTGCAGAAAATGGTGGATGTTTTTCAGTCGAATCCTCATATCGATATTGTGTATTCCTCGCAGCGGGTCGTGCATGTTGATAAGCATTTAGTCGAGACCATGAGCTTTGTGCGTGAAGCAGACCAAATCTTGGAGCATGCGTCCTTTCAAGTGGATCATTGTTCGGTCATGCACAGAAGGCGTTTGCTTCCGCTAATTCATGAAAAATACGGACAATATTGGGCTGATGAGCCGAAACACTGGCATCATGCAGATTCTGTTTTTTGGATGAGGCTGAATCAATTTGCCGCGTTTTTTCCATTAAGAGATGTACTTGATACAACGTATAAAACCCCTCATTCCTTTCATCATCTGTTTTCGAGTATGCCGTATGATCTCATTGACGGAACGGTGATTGAAAAGGAAGGGGATTACTACCAAATCGCAGGCGGCAATCTTCATGAAATTGAAAGGTGCTGGGTGAACGAAAAAAACAGGCGCGCAATTCGGGTGCCATCGTTATGTGCGATGAAATATGAGATGAAAGACATGCTGGCAGTACCAAATTATACAGTTGTCACGGCAGATCATGGAAAAACGTTCTATTATATTGAAGATCAGAAAAAAAGGCGATTTGCTGCAAAACGTGACGTGCAATATTTTCAGTTTCACCCTAAGGAGATCTATACGATTTCAAATGAACGGCTTCAGATGTTTGAAGATGGCGGCATCATTCAAGTTTCTCCAGTATTTAGTCCGCCAAACAGGCGGCTGTTTAAATGGAAACAAGATGTCTATTTACTGATGCATCATACCTTTTACCGTATTGATCCTGATGTCGTGAAGCGATTTGCTTTTTATCATCAGCCAATTAATTTATACCCTTCCCAATTTACGTTATTTCAAGAAGGAAAGCCGATAGTGCCGCTGTATATGGAATCGCTGCAAGAATTCGATATGTCTCTTTATCAAACATCAGGGCGAAAGCACTCCTCATAAGAGGGGTGCTTTTTTGACGCTATAGACAAAAAAAGCAGGAAGTTGCAAGGAAAAAGCGAAACATGAAAGGACAGGAGAAGGTGTGATGAAGATGATCAAGCCGCTGAAAATCCGGCAATAGACGCCGGTTTTTTGGCACTGAAAGTGAGGGGGAAAGAATGGGGAAAGTTGTCGAAAGAGCGGATTGGTTTGAATTAATTTTAGAAGCCATTGATGAAGCCATTCATGTTGTAGATGATCAAGGCATGACGATCTTTTACAATCATAATGCCGCTAAGTTTGACTGTTTACAAAAAGAAGAGGTGATTGGCAAGTACATCCTTGAGGTGTATCCCTCTTTAACAGAAAAAACAAGTACGCTTATGCATGTTTTGAGAACTGGGAAGCCCATTTATCATTCGCTGCAAACCTATTTGAATAAAAACGGAGAAAGAATTGAAACCGTCAACACGACATTGCCCATTATTGAAGAAAGCAAGCTAATAGGCGCGGTCGAAGTCGCAAAAGATGTATCGAAGCTGTCAGCTCTTTCAAATCGTTTAGATCAGAAAAAACGGATACACGATGTGGCTGGGGCAGAACAAATGCATGATTTTGCTTCATTTTTAACAAATGATCCGTTCTTAAAAGAAATGCTTGAAAAGGCAAAAAAAGCAGCTGCTTATCCGTCATCAGTTGTTGTCTACGGGGAAACAGGGACAGGGAAAGAAGTGCTCGTTCAAGCCATTGTTCATGAATCTGACCGGAAAAACCAAGTGTTCATTCCGCAAAACTGTGCAGCACTTCCAGAATCGCTACTTGAGAGCCTATTATTCGGATCTGTCAAAGGGAGCTATACGGGCGCAATTGATCGCAAGGGGCTCTTTGAATTGGCTGATGGAGGCACGCTTTTTCTTGATGAACTGCAAGCGATGCCGCTCACGCTGCAGACGAAATTATTACGTGTGTTAGAGGATGGTGTTGTGCGCCGTATTGGGGATGCAAAAGCGATTCAAGTGGATGTAAGACTCATTACTGCACTCAATATGGACCCATTTGAAGCGGTGAAAAAGCAAATTTTAAGAGAAGACTTATTTTATAGACTGCATGTGTCATCTTTTCATATCCCGCCGCTTCGTGAGAGAAAGCAAGACATCCCGCTGCTTTCCCGCCATTTCATTCAAACCTATCATCAGCAGTTTTCAAAAAACGTCACTCGCCTTTCTGAAGAAACGGAACAATTGTTTATGGCTCACCACTGGCCGGGAAACGTCAGAGAATTAAAACATACCATTGAGCATGCCGTATTGATGATGCCAAAGGAAGCGGAAGACATCACACCTTCATACCTTCCTGCTCATTTACGTACGCAGAAGCTCGAGGAAGAAACACCCGACGCCTCCTTAAAAAGTCAGGTTTCTTCATTTGAACAGACTTTGATTCAAGAAGCTTTAAATCAGCATCATGGCAATATTAAAAAAACCGCCGCAGCCTTAAAAATCCCTCGACAAACGCTGCAGTATAAACTGAAGAAATATGCAGATGCCGAAAAATAGGCACCACCATCCATTGAATATCACGGGTAAAGCTCCTTTTGTAAAGAATAGGGGCATTTTCCCATGTTGGCACATAACTTGCATAGTATAAGGTGAATGCTGATAGGGGGAATGGATATGAATCAGAAACTGTATGAACCGGCGCGTCATTGGAAGGACATTGAGCTTTGGAAGGATGTACCTGAGGAAAAGTGGAACGACTGGATTTGGCAGCTGACGCATACCGTGAAAACGCTTGAAGATTTAGAGAAAATCGTGAACTTAACAGAAGAGGAAAGAGAAGGGGTGAAGATTTCCACCAAAACCATTCCACTCAACATTACACCCTACTATGCCTCACTGATGAATCCAGACGATCCAAGATGCCCAGTACGTATGCAATCTGTGCCAATCGCTGAGGAGCTGCATAAAACAAAATATGACTTGGAAGACCCGCTGCATGAAGATGAGGACTCACCTGTCCCGGGGTTAACGCATCGGTACCCAGATCGTGTGCTCTTTCTTGTAACAAATCAGTGCTCCATGTACTGCCGCTATTGTACGAGAAGACGTTTTTCCGGCCAGATCGGTATGGGCGTGCCAAAAAAGCAGTTAGATGCTGCCATTGGATATATTAGAGAAACACCTGAGGTGCGGGATGTGTTAATTTCCGGCGGAGATGGGCTCTTAATCAATGATCAAGTGCTTGAATACATTTTGAAAAACTTACGAGACATTCCGCACGTTGAGATCATTCGGATAGGAACCCGCGCGCCGGTCGTCTTTCCGCAGCGCATTACAGATGAGCTGTGCGAGATTTTGAAAAAATATCATCCGGTTTGGCTGAATACCCATTTCAATACAAGCATTGAAATTACGAAAGAAGCCAAAGAAGCGTGCGAACGTCTTGTGAATGCCGGCGTCCCTGTTGGTAATCAGGCTGTCATCCTTGCAGGTATTAACGACAGTGTGCCGATTATGAAGAAGCTGATGCACGATCTCGTGAAGATACGGGTCAGACCTTATTATATCTATCAATGTGATTTATCTGAGGGGATTGGCCACTTTAGAACACCAGTATCAAAAGGTCTTGAAATCATTGAAGGCTTAAGAGGGCATACGAGCGGGTATGCCGTGCCAAGCTTTGTTGTAGATGCACCAGGAGGCGGAGGAAAGATCGCCTTACAGCCAAATTATTTATTATCGCAAAGCCCTGACAAAGTCGTTCTTCGTAACTTTGAAGGTGTGATCACCTCTTACCCTGAACCAGAGCATTACGTCGCAGGGCAGGCAGATGCATATTTTAATGAAATTTATGAAGAGAAACAAGAACCGGCAATTGGTGTTACCGCACTATTTCAGGATGAAGCGAAATCGTTTACGCCTGAGAATTTAAGCCGGATGAAACGAAGAGAAGCATATGAGACAAATCCTGAGCATGACACACTCAAAAACAAACGTGAAAAACGAGATGAATTAAAAGAGAAAAAATATCAAGCACAGCTCAAAAAAGATCAAACTGTAAAGGAGGAGAAATGACCTTGCTGACATGTGATTGGTGTGAGGAAAACAAAGCAAACGCAGAGCAGACAACAGTCTATTGGGAACTGATCACTGGCACACAATCAATTGAAATCATCGAAACACCGTCCATTTCCTGCACGCACTGCGGCATGTTATATCAAAAGGATGAGACGGTCAAAGAGATAGAAGATCAATTAATTTTAGTGGATCAGACAAAACTTCCAGAAAAAATTTCATACGAAGAGTTAATGAGCATGGAGCGGTTATTAAAGCGAAATTACTTTGACTTTTCATCATAAGTTGTACCTCCGCCTATACAAGTCATCAAATTGCTGTATAATATAACAACAAAATAGAGTGTCGCGGAGGGAAAACAGGTGAAGTCGTTTTACCATTATTTAATGAAGTACAGACATCCAAAACCGAAAGATGAAATCAGCCATTTTGCAAATGCTGCTTATGAGGATCACAGCTTCCCGAAAGCGTCCACTGATTATCATGAGCTGTGTGCCTATTTAGAATTAAATGGCGATTATTTGAGCTCAATGACAACATTTGACGAAGCGTTTGAGCAATATGAAGTAGAAGTCAAAAAAAAATAACAAACAACCGCTTGTTCCGGATGGGAGAAGCGGTTTTTTTTATGAGAAATAAAATGGCGTTTTGCATGGTGTGGTTGCCCATGCAGAATTCCTTGCGCCGGCATACGATACGTTAAGACCAAAAGTCGGGCAAGGGGGAGACAGAATGAAGGCGAAAGCACCAAAATATCAAGTAGGGGATATTGTCGTCGTTGTCATGTACGGCACAGTCGGAACGATTACAAAAGTCCATCAAATTGACCAGCACTATTTGTATGAGGTCAATCATAATGAGGTGCTTTATTTTGAAACATCACTTCAGCTTTACGATGAGTACGACGGGGTGATTGTGGATACAGAAAAGCTGGACATTGAATATGAGTTCCTCATTGGCGATGTTGTATATGTAAAAGATTACGGAAAAGAGCTATTTAAAATTATTGGCCATCGGACTGAAATATGGCGATACCTTGATGACGGCTGGGAAGATGTCATTTACGAACTCACGAGGCTAAAGGACGGAGAGTGGCTGGAAACAGAAGAGGAAGACTTAACGCTTGTCCTGAGGAAGTATGAGATGGACCAGTTCGTTCATCAGCTTCTTTTTGTGCATTACGTCGGTGAAACCTCAAAAGAAATGGAAGAAGATATGGTTCAAACGGCTCTATTACAATTAGAAGAGAAACAAGAAAGCGAAGCTTCACTAGAATTCCTCGCTGTATCTATAGTGGATGAGCTTCTTGATATATATAATGACTATAAAATTCTCTACGAATTTTTCGAAGATCCAGAATACAAAGATATGATGGATTTTATATTGGAAAGTTTACACGAGCATTTTGGTTAAAGAAAGACTTGTCCTAACACGAATAAAAAATAAGGCACACAGAAAAAAACAATCACATAAAACCATCCCCTCAAGATACGGCCCATCACCTGATCAAACGTTTCTCCATCTAATATGCTTAACCATTTCATTGCCTCAACCCCCTTTTCTTTTTGTTTACTGCATTTATATGTATGGAATGAGCCATTATGACAAACTGTAATAAAAAACAGGCGTCGTTCATACATCATAAAAAAGGAGGCGGAATGTAATGAAAGAAGCAGATTTGGTGATTGATACAGAGGAAATTGCGGAATTCTTCTACATGGAGCTGGTCAAAAGAGGGTACATACCTGCTGAGCTGGAAACGTTTGAGCTGGCTGACATTACGTTTGAATATATGCTGAAAAAAGCAATGATAGTTGAAGAAGAGGCGTGGTAGGCACTATACTTTGAAGAGATTCTGAAGAGAGAGGGAGGAGAATCTTTCGCGTGTATATCCTATTTCTTTTGATTTTATTTGGCGCCATTGCTGCGCTCATGGTATCTGGTGCGGGTCAAGAATTGGACAACCAGATCATCTTATGGTTTGAGAGCATCAGACTCCCTTTTTTAAATGATGTCATGCTGACTTTGACGGACTTTGGCATTAGTGCGCTGCTCGTCCCAATCATGCTCATTTTTAGTGTCGTACTATTCATGTATAAGCGCTATTACTCTATCATGATGCTTTTTCTATTATATCTCACAGAAAAAACCATCAATCATGAACTAAAGGGACTGTTTGCTAGAGAGCGACCGGCCTTTGATCATCTTGTCAATGAAACGTATTACAGCTTTCCGAGCGGACATTCGATGAATGCAGCCACAATCTATCCTTTTATAGCTTATCTATTAGTTGAAATGATTCCATGGCTGAAAGAAAGACAAAAAATCGTCTACTTGATCACGGGGTTCTGTGTTCTTTTGATTGGGATCAGCCGAATGTATATCGGTGTTCATTATTTGACAGATGTTGCA
Organism: Bacillus sp. NMCC4; assembly: GCF_002998555.1. Classification (NCBI taxonomy): domain Bacteria; kingdom Bacillati; phylum Bacillota; class Bacilli; order Caryophanales; family Bacillaceae; genus Bacillus; species Bacillus sp. NMCC4. The sequence goes on from NZ_PVRA01000003.1 coordinate 331,222, forward strand.
GGCGGTTTTGCGATAGGACTTGCTTTATTTCTCATTTGTAAAAAGATTGACGAAAAATTGTCTGTCATTCGACAAAAATAGAAGAAGGAAATTGACAGACCCCAGCCAATTTTATATAAAAGGGGAGGGATTTGAATGCAATTGACGTTGAGATTTTTTCAAAAGAAACCTTCAGCATTTCACTTAACCATTTATCAGACACCTGAATATGGCGCTGCAAGCGGGCATCAGCCTGTGTACCGGACAAAGATTGGCGGCAGAACACACCTGGATGTTCTGGAAAAAGCATTCTCGACATTTAATGTACATGATACAGTCCCTAATGATTACAATGCACGGTTTATGACAACAGGTGATATTGTTGTGATTGATGATAAGAAGAAAGGAAAGTGCTATTATCAGCTTTTTCCGGCAGGATGGAAACGCAGTGAACGACTGATAACGATGAGTTAAATAGATGATTGACGATGCCAGCTTGAGCTTCAGCTGGTATTTTCTTTTTTAGGCTCAATCGTTTATACTAAATAGGATAAATCACATAGTAAACGTAAGTGGAGGCTAAAAAATGAGTGTACATATTGGAGCAGAAAAAGGACAAATTGCAGAAACGGTATTGCTGCCAGGCGACCCGCTTCGTGCGAAATATATTGCAGATACATATTTAGAAGATGTCGAATGCTATAACGAAGTGCGCGGAATGTATGGTTATACTGGAACCTACAAAGGAAAGCGCGTTTCTGTACAAGGTACCGGAATGGGCGTACCTTCTATTTCGATTTATGTGAATGAACTCATTCAAAGCTATGATGTTCAAAACTTAATCCGCGTCGGATCTTGCGGGGCTATCAAAAGGGATGTCAACGTGCGTGATGTCATTTTAGCTCAAACATCTTCAACAGACTCACAAATGAATCGTGTGGCGTTTGGACCGATTGATTACGCACCTTGCGCTGATTTTGGACTGCTTAAGAAAGCCTACGATACAGCAGAAGCAAAAAATGTCGCTGTACGTGTCGGTAATGTATTTACAGCAGACCAATTTTACAATGAAAAACCACTTGAACTCATGGCTCAATACGGTATCCTAGCGATTGAAATGGAGACAACAGCTCTTTATTCGCTTGCAGCAAAATTTGATCGAAAAGCGTTATCCATTCTGACAGTGAGTGATCATGTTCTCACAGGAGAAGAAACGACGGCTGAAGAGCGTCAAACGACATTTGACGAAATGATCTTAATTGCACTAGACTCCGTTTTATAATAGTATAAAGGGTGTGCTACGATGTAGCGCATCTTTATTTTTTTAGAAGAGCAAAAGGAAGGTATGTCATGAAGAAAAGCTATAAAATACTCTCAATCGCATCGATTCTTGGTTTGACAGCCGCACTATCGGGCTGCCAGTTGCTGGATCAAAAAAGCGGTACATCTGAATCGAACAAAACAAACGAACAAAAGAGCGCAGCAAATTCATCTACCCAGCAAAACTCAAACAATACAGCAGATTCATCGGATCAAGAGCTGACATTAAAGAGTGAATATTTCAATGACATCAAGGTGGTAAGTGGGTTGAAAACCATTCAAAATCCTGCAAACGTGCTAGCTCTTGTCAACAAAGAATACGCATTACCAGGAACCTATAAACCTTCTGATCTCGTTGTACCAAAAGTAGAATTCTCTTTTTCAGAGGATATTGAAAAACGATATATTCGTAAAGAAGCAGCGGAAGCACTTGAGAAGTTATTCAAAGATGCGAAAAAGAAAAACTTCGAGCTGGCTGCAGTATCTGGCTATCGCTCCTATGACCGTCAAAAAGTCATTTTTGATAGTGAAGTCAAATTAAAAGGCAAAGACAAAGCGCAGGAAGCAGTAGCTTTACCAGGCGAAAGTGAACATCAAACAGGCCTTGCCATGGACATTTCCTCAAAAAGTGCCGGCTTTGACATCTCTGAAAAGTTTGGTGAAACACCTGATGGCAAATGGGTGGCTAAAAACGCCTATAAATATGGTTTTATCATTCGTTATCCAAAAGGAAAAGAAGATATTACAAAATATGAATATGAGCCGTGGCATCTGCGCTATGTTGGAAAAGAAGCAGCAAAAGCGATGCATGATCACGATTTAACATTTGAAGAGTACATGAACAAAGTGAAGAAAATCTAATCAAATAAAAAGGCCTCCCAGCTATTCGGGGGGCCTTCTTTATTGTTCTTTTAAAAAAAGAACAATCCTGCTAATGCGAAACCTGTAATGAAACCAAGCCCGATGCCATAAGCGGCACCCCAGCCGTAATACCCTCCGTAATAACCAAAGCCAAAGCCGCCGCGAGAACCGCCGACTGGACGAATATACACTTTACGGTTTGTCACCCGCTCAATGCGTCCGACATGCACTCTGCCATTACGATCTGTGATTCTAGCGACTTTTCCCATGTGCTGCTGACAAAGCTTTTGATAGCGCTCCATATTTTTCCTCCTTATGACAAACTCTTTTCACTCTTATCCTATGCGAGAGACCTCATAGAGTTTGGACAAAACATATAGGAGATTCGCTCATTTTATACGGTACATTCAAATAGAATGTGGCTTAGCTGCTTCCGGTGCGCTTGAATCAGATCGTAGTGTGTTTGCAGCGTTTCGTAAAGAGAAGGCGGGATGTGTTCAGATAATTCCATTTCTGTCGGCTCCTCCTGTACCATGTGTTCATCAAATGAGAGAATGCGAAAGTCATGGAATCCTGCTGCTTTTAGCTGCTCCTTCCATTCTTCAAGTGAAAAGAGTGAGTGGAACCCGTAAAAATCTCGTACGGTGGCGAGCTCCTCTGGTGTAAGGGGTGCTTTTAACACAGCTTCATTTGCGATCATTTGACCTCCAGGGGCAAGCACTCGTTGGATCTCAGCAAGTGCAGCAGGAAGGTTTGTGAAGCTTAAAACAGATTCACTGATGAGAAGAGTGAACGCTTCATCTGGAAATGGCAGCTGTTCAATCGATGCTTGCAATGCGCGGATCGGCAGTTCTTCTCGCTCAAATCGCAGGTTGGCCTTTTCAATCATCAAAGGATGTGTATCAATCGCCTCTACCTGATAACCGATATTTCCTAAATATGCCGCCGTTTGTCCTGTCCCGCATCCCGCATCCAGTATACGTGCATCCGGCGTCAATTTTATATGCTCAAGCATCGTTTTTGTTAACTCAATTCCGCCAGGATGGGCACTGGATACGCCAAAATAGGCAAGCATTTCTACATAATCACTCATAAAATCCCTTCTTTCCTTATCAAGTTCCTCTTTAAAGATTATGCAATGCAAGGTCAAATGGCTTATCTTTTCAAAGAGAACTTCGATCCTTTGGTTGACGGATGAAGCATCGTCCTTGATAATAATGAAAGGAGATAAAGGTGGTGTTTTTTTGAAAAAACAATTTAAGTTCGTGATCGCCATTCTGGTGACAGCGGCCCTGTCCTCTGCGATTACATTTGTGATCACAAAACAAGGGGCTGTCAGTGTCTCAGGAGACGAGAAGTTTAGTAAACTCATGGCGGCGTATACGAAGGTAAAAGATGAGTATTACGAAAAAACGGATGATCAAAAACTAGTAGATGGTGCGATTCAAGGAATGATTGCATCACTTGATGATCCATACTCTACATATATGGATCAGGAGGAAGCCGAAGGATTTAACAACACCATTTCATCATCATTTGAAGGAATTGGTGCACAAGTAGAAGAGAAGGATGGGCAAATTTTAATTGTCGCAGCGATTAAAGGCTCTCCTGCTGAAAAAGCCGGGTTGAAACCTCATGATCGTATTTTAAAGGTGGATGGGAAAAGCACAAAAGGCATGTCGGTCAATAAAGCAGTTTCTCTTATTAGAGGGAAAAAAGGAACGGATGTCAAGCTGCACCTTAACCGCCAAGGAGTGGGCAATGTTGATGTGACGATCACAAGAGACACCATTCCGCTTGAAACGGTGTATGCAAAACTCACAAAAGACAAAATAGGAGAAATCCAAATTACGTCCTTTGCTGAAACAACATCGAAAGAGCTAGATAAAGCCATTGATGACCTCGAGAAAAAAGGGGCAAAAGGCTTTGTCATCGACCTGAGAGATAATCCAGGCGGCATTATGACAGAAGCGATTGAAATGAGTAATGACTTTATCGATAAAGGGAAAGTCATCATGCAAGTTGAAGAAAAAGGGAAGAAAGAAGAGTACAAGGCTGAAAAAGAACGTAAAGTTCATCAGCCGGCAGTTGTTCTTGTAAATGGCGGCTCAGCAAGCGCTGCTGAAATCATGGCGGCGGCTCTGCACCAATCTTCAGGTATCAAAATTATTGGTGAAAAGACATTTGGTAAAGGAACTGTTCAAAATGCACAAAGCTATAATGATGGTTCTAGCGTCAAGTTAACCATTGCCAAGTGGCTGACGCCGGATGGTTCTTGGATTCACAAAAAAGGAATTGAACCACAGGTCAAAGCATCGCTCCCAAGTTATGCAAAGCTGCCATACTTAAGTCCGAAAAAATCGTATCAGCTGAATGACAATGGAGATGAAGTCAAAGCGGCTCAAAAAATGTTCCAAGCGCTTGGCTACAAAGCAAAAGCAAATGGTGAGTACGATCAAGCTTTCCAGTCTATCGTCAAACGCTTCCAAACAGACAACGATCTGAAAACAGACGGTATTCTGACAGGAGATACAACGACAGTATTGATGACAAAGATCCAAGATAAGTTAAAGAACAATGATACACAAATGAAAAAAGCCATTGAAGTTTTGAAAAAAGAAATGAAATAAAGAAAGAGCAGTCCTCATAAGGGGGACTGCTCTTTTTATGTTTACGCGTTGTTTACAGTCGCTTCTGTTTTTTCGTTATCTTTTTCAAAAAGATCATTTATGACAGAATTGTCTGTGACATGCTTTTGGAAGAATGGATTCAAGATCAAGATGACCACAACGTTTGCTAGTAAACCGAGAAAACCTTCATAAAGACCGAACGTGACTTGTGAGATATTGGCTGTAAAGGTGACGATGATGCCAACAACTAACCCCGCAATCGTTGCTTCTCTCGATTGTTTTTTCCAGAACAAGCTGATCGCAATGGCTGGGAAAATTTGAACCATTCCTGAAACGCCAATGAGCTGAAGCGTCACAAGTGCTGTTGGGAAGAGCATCCCGAATAAAAGGGCCAGTCCGATGACGATAAACACCATTGAACGTGTAATGATGGTCAATCTTTTTGGTGATACATTCGGATGAATTAAGTCACGGTATAAATTATTGGCAAATAAATTCGATGCGCCAATGGCCATGATCGAGCATGGAATGAGGGAAGCCAGTGCAATTGTTGAATAAGCGAGGCCCTGCATCACACCACCATATGACGTTTGAATTAAATGAAGAAGAGCAAATCTTGGATTTGTATCTTCAGGTAAGACTAAAAAGGCAATAAATCCAAGGAAGATGACCAAAATCAATACGATGTTATAAAGAGGCAAAAACATACTGTTTTTACGGATGGCATCTGCACTTTTGGCTGTAAAAACCCCAGTTGCCGCATGTGCCCACATAAACAAAGCAAGGGCAGAAACGCCTGAAGCGGTAATGAACCATAAAATGCCTTTAGGACCGCCGTCAGGAATTGTCAGAAGCTGTGGCGCTTCCTTAGCTAACGTATTCATCATCGGGGTCCAGCCGTTAAAATGAATGATTGGCAGTGAAACCACCATAAACAGCATGATGACCCAAACGAGAATATCCTTAATAATGGCTGTATATGTAGGACCTTTAATACCACTGAAAAATGTATAAAGTGCGACTAAAATAAATGAAATAATAACAACTGCATTCACATTAATATAACTAGTACCAGCGACAGTTAACGTATCTTGAATCCCGCTCAGCTGAAGACAAATATAAGGAATCAGCATAAGTACTCCAATAATCGCAATCAAACTGGATAACAGCTTGCTGTCAAACCGCTCACGTGCATAATCAGCGAGCGTTGTGAGGTTGTGATTTTTCGCAACCGTCCATAGCTTTGGTAAGAAGAAATAAGCAATAAAATACGCTAGAACTGAATAGGGGATAGCGAAAAAAGCGACACTTCCAGCTGTATAGGCTGTACTAGTGAGCCCTAAAAAGGTATAAGCGGTATATAAATCTGCGCCTACGAGGAACCAGACGAGCAGACCGCCAAATTTTCTCCCGCCGACAGACCATTCCTCTACTGACTGTCTCGATGATTTATCCCGGCCAGCGGCAAATCCGATGACCACGACGATGAAAATAATACTTGCAGTAATCAATAAAGCTGTTAAATTTCCTTGCATTAGTCAGTTCCTCCATTTGAATGTTGCATCCGGTAAATGATGAATGTGCAGATTGGTGTGAGAACAATCCATAGTAAGAGCCAGAAGTGGAAAAAGGGCAGCCCTATCACAAATGGATGAATACGATTCGCAAAGGGCAGCAGTGCGAGCTGTCCGATGAATGGAATCGCTATAAGTAGTGCCAGTATCAATTTTTTATTCATGATTCCCTCCTGAATTTTTTGTAATTTCATAATAATAGCAGTTGTCAGATTAGATCACAAGTCCATTTTCAGAAAAAACAATCATTTTGGCGAATATCATACTAATATAACGCTTTCATTCTTAAAAAGGGAGAAAGAATGGAGGTGAAAAGGAGTAAAGTGAAAAGAAAGTATGTAGGAATAATATTTAAACCAAATAAAAAAAGCCTCAGCATGAAAGCTGAGGCCTTGCCAATTTTAAAGGAAATCAGATACTTGTTCGATGTCGAAACGATTGCTTTTATGAGCTTCTTTCGCTGCTTTACCAACTGAAATCAACATGACTGGCTCATAACGTCCGCTTACATTGAATTCTTTGATGAAGGCGTCTTTACTGAAACCACCCATTGCGCATGTATCATAGCCCATTGCTTTTGCAGCAATCATTAATTGCATAGCAGCTAATGAAGCATTTGAATACGCAGCTTCACGTGCATACTGCTCGCTTTGGTATGCGCCATTGATTTGAGTCATCAATGTTTCTTTGATGTCTTCAGTAATGAAGCCTTGTTCTGCCAGCTCACTGTAGATTTTTTCACCATTTTGATTGGCTTCAAGATCACCTAGTACAGCAATAACAGCTGATGCTTGTGAGATTTGCTTTTGGTTGTAAGCGATTGGAAGTAACTTCGCTTTAGATTCAGCACTATGGAAAACAGTGAAATGCCAATGCTGAAGGTTCCACGCAGATGGTGCTTTAGTTGTGATATCAAGCAGCTCTGTTAGCTCTTCTTTTGTCATTTCATGAGTTGTATCATACTCTTTTACTGAAGCTCTTTGTTTTAAAATGTCAATTGTTTTTTGATCAGTCGCCATATGGATATTTCCTCCCGTTTTTGCAAATAGTATGGTACAATAACTAAAAAAGTGAGAAACTTACTTATTGTAACTAGAGCTATTTTAAATTGTATACCGTTAGTTTGTCAAACAATCATGAAAAGAAAGGCTGAAATTTATGGAATTTCAATTATGTCCACACATTCAGCAAGCTTTTTTACTGCTAGGCAAAAGGTGGAATGGTCTCATTATTCATGTATTGCTTGATGGCCCAAAGCGCTTTAAAGACATGACGGACATTATCCCATCTATCAGTCAAAAAATGCTCGCAGAGCGTTTAAAAGAACTTGAGCAAGAAAGGATTATAGAGCGAACTGTTCTGCCTGAGACGCCTGTTAAAGTCATTTATTGTTTAACTGAAAAAGGAAATGCGCTAAATAATGTGTTTCATGAGGTATCTAGGTGGGCAGGGGAGTATACAGAATCTCATGAAAAAAAGGAGCAAGCCTAGTTTCAGGTTTGCCCAAACGTTTTGACTCCTGATGAATATGCTGATGTTAGGCACATGACAAAGGAGGAGAAATGCATGTACCCTCATACTCCGTATTTCCGAGGCGGCGCCCCTGGCATTCCGCCATATGAATCCAGAGTCCCTTTGTTTTTTGGTTTTGGCGCTCCTTTAGTCGGCGGACTGCTTGGCGGATTTTTAGGAAGTGCGATTTTTAATTATCCCCGTCCATATTACCCGCCACCACCACCGCCTGCTCCACCACCTTATGGCGGCGGATATCCACCATACTATTAAGAAAAAAGAGTAAGCCTGCTTCTATATGAAAGCAGGCTTTTTATAATGGAATATCGATTTCAGAGATCCCCGGATCATCATGCTTTAAAAACATAATCTCCAAAATACCGTCCTGATACGAAGCCTTCGTTCCTTTTCTTTTTACAGCAGCAGGAAGGACAACTTTCTTCTGCGTGCCTTCCTCAGGAAAATGATCAATAAACAGCAGGTTGGCTGTATGTTTGATTTTTACTTTTTCTGTGTTCGGCCGAGCAAGCTCAATTTTAACGAACACGTGATCAGTGGTTTCGAACACTTCCACTTCGGGTTCTTTTTCTTTTTTGACGTCTGTTTCTCTCGTTTTTTGATGTTGAGAGAGTGGATCCTGAAAAGGGAACTGAGCAGGATAATTGGAGCCGAATACACTTTCCATCACTTGATTGACATACTGCTCAACGTCTTTAGGGTCTGAATTCTTTAAGGCTTCTTTTGAAAATTGCTTTTGAAAAGGGAATAATCGGTTCCAGTCAAACATGCAAATCATCCTTTCTAAATGCCCTGAATTAGTATATGCCCATTCACCTGAGTGCGTGCTATAATATACGATAGGTTTAGAAAGGAATGGTTAGATTGAACGATCAGCAACAATCAAAAGGTGTTCTCTATACGGCAGCATCTTTTACATTATGGGGATTATTCCCGTTATATTGGAAACTGATGGAGCATATTTCGTCAGGCGAAATTTTAGCGCACAGAATTTTATGGTCATTTGTTTTTATGTGCGGTATTCTTCTGTATTTAAAACAAGTCCGGCCGGCGATGCAGACAGTGAAGGGTCTCATGCTGGATGGTAAAGCACTTTTTTCACTACTTTTATCTGCTATTTTAATTTCGGTTAACTGGTATGTGTACATTTGGGCAGTCAATCACCATCTCATGCTAGAAGCTAGTTTAGGGTATTATATTAATCCGCTTGTCTCTGTTTTACTAGGCATCATTTTCTTGAAAGAGCGGCTCAATAAATTACAAACCATTGCGATACTAATTGCCGCCACTGGGGTGATTCTTTCCACGATTCAGTACGGTTCATTTCCTGTCGTTGCGATATTACTTGCCTTTAGCTTCGGTTTTTATGGATTGATTAAAAAAAGAATGAGCTTCACGAGTGCAATTGGATTGACAATTGAAACGCTGCTTTTAGCCCCGGCGGCCCTTGTGTACATATTGTTCTTCTTAAAAGAACCTGTGGTGACAATGAATCCTAACAGCTTCGGATCGCTTGGTCTCTTATTCTTTGCAGGGGTCTTTACAGCGGTGCCACTTCTTTTATTCTCTGAAGGCGCAAAAAGAATTCCTCTTTATCAAGTGGGCATTTTACAATACATTGCACCGACGATTACGCTGTTTTTGGGGTTATTTGTGTATCACGAGCATTTATCTTCAGCTAAAATCGTGACGTTTCTTTGTATCTGGGTGGCGATTTTATTATTTACTACCTCTCAATTACGCATGAAAAAAACAGCGAATTCTCATTAAGTGGAACAAGCAGTTTGCTTTTTTTTGAATGCGGATCATGTCATAATAAGTTGTTACCAAAACTGTAGAGGTGATTACATGTCATCTGCCAATGAGCTTGCAGCCGCTTATCAATCTTTATGGAAAAATCGTCAGCTTGATGTCGATGATATGTCTTCTTTACTCGAGGCGATATGTGATGATTTAAGCGATGCGCGCACTCATCCGCGGGCGAGAAAATCATTCCATCAAAAATATGTGCTCGCTGTAGAGAGAATATTAGAAAGTGAGCTTGAGCATGATCATCAGCTGCAGCTGATCAGCTTACATACAAAAAAGCTGCGAGAATTAATTCAAAATGAAGGAAGGAACCACTCATGAAACCAATTCAAACGGAAGATGTCACAACACATCTTGAATCGTTTTTAAATCGTCCAGTTTTCGTTCATCTTGAAACGACAACTGGTTCTTATTCAGCTCATGTAAATGAACAAAATATGACGGTCGTGGCATATATCCGAAATGCGAAAGTCGTCTATTCACAGGCGAAAATAAAAGGACAAGGTCCGTACCGTGTTGGAATGAAAACAGAAGATGGCTGGATTTACGCAGAAGGATTAACGGATTATGTGTTTGATGACCATGGCCGCCTGCTGTTAGCAGGGCACTTGCCAGACGGAAAACTAGCGATCTCATTACAAATTAGTGAAACACCATTTCAGGTGTAGAAGAAAGGGTGACGAGTCATGAACGAACATGTACTAGTGATGTTGCCTCACCCAGATGATGAATCCTTTGGGGTTGCAGGTCTCATTGCACAAAGCAGAAAACGCGGAATCCCAGTCACGTATGCATGCGGGACACTTGGGGAAATGGGCAGAAATATGGGCAGCCCAACATATGCCAATCGTGAAACACTTCCTGAATTAAGAAAACAGGAATTAATCAATGCCTGCAAAGAAATGGATATCACAGACTTACGTATGCTTGGACTTCGTGATAAAACATTGGAATTTGAAGACGACGAGTATTTAGCTGATGTGATGGAAAACATCATTGATGAAGTCAAACCTACACTGATTGTCACGTTTTATCCAGGACACGGTGTACACCCTGATCATGATGCTACAGGAGAAGCGGTTATTCGCGCTCTTTACCGTAAGAAAAAAGAAGACCGTCCTGTCACATACTGCATGGCCATTACGAGAAATAGAGAAGAAGTGCTGGGAAATGCAGATATTATGATCGACATTACAGATGTAGCAGATATCAAATTAAATGCACTGAGAGCGCATAGAACGCAAACAGAAGGCATGCTGAGAGAGCTTGAACAGAAGCTGAAAAACAAAGAACCTGTCGTCCAAAAATGGTTCGATGAAGAAATTTTCTGGACGTACCAATGGAATGACTAAATAAAAAAGCAGCTGACATCGATCAGCTGCTTTTTTTGTGTCGTCTTTAGTGATTGGGCGCTTGCTGAAGCAAGCGTTTTTCAATCAATCTGAGACGAATAAAGAGGACGACGGCACCAGCGGCAAGTCCTGCAATGAGACCAATCCAATAGCCAAATGCCCCAAATGAGGTATAGGTGCCAATCAAATAGCCGGAAGGAAGACCGATCACCCAGTAAGAAACAAATGCGGCAATGAGCGTATAGTTCACATCTTTATAGCCGCGCAGAGCCCCTTGAATGGGTGCAGCAATTGCATCTGACAGCTGGAAAAAGATCGCATAAATCAAAAAGTGCTGTGTCAACTGTAAAACAGCCGATTCAGCTGTGTATAAACCAGCAATCTCTGGTCTAAATAACAAAATGAGTGCCGCCGTACACAATGAGAATAATACCGCCGTTCCAATTCCGATATAGCTGTAGTTTTGCGCGTCTTTATACCGCTTGGCACCGGATTCAAACCCAACGACAATTGTTAAAGCCATTGAGATACTGAGCGGTAAAATATATAAGATAGAAGCAAAGTTCATCGCAGCCTGGTGACTTGCAATCGTCACAGTATCAAAGTGACCCATTAACAGCGTGACAGCTGCAAAGATACTCGTTTCAAAAAAGATCGCAAACCCAATAGGAAGACCGATTTTTAGTATTTGCCCCATACGGGAGATATTGATTCGAGGCAGTTTTTGAAACAAACGAAATGAGGCAAATGGTTCTGCTTTCATGACAATACAAATACTCATGATGAAAATGGCCCAATACGTCATCGCAGATGCAAGGCCAGCTCCCGCACCGCCAAGCTTTGGAAAGCCAAAATTCCCAAAAATAAATACATAGTTTAAAGCAAAGTTAATAGGAAGTGCTGTTAACGTGATGAACATCGTCACACGTGTTTTCCCTAATGCATCAATAAATGACCTGAGTACCGAATAACCAAACAGCGGGATGATACCAAAAGCAAGAAAACTGAGAAAATGCCGCGCAGTATCCTCTACGGATTGCTCAAGTCCAAGTCCACCTAATACGTAAGGGATGCTGATTGTACCAATCGCAATCACACCGATACTTAAAAGAAAGGATAAATAAATCGCCTGAAAGACAGCCTTGGGAACATCTTTTTTATGCCCAGCGCCCATCAGCTGAGCGACAATCGGCGTAACGGCCATTAATATACCAGCAAGTCCTGTATAAACGGGTGTCCAAATACTAGAACCGATCGCAACACCCGCAAGGTCTTCTGCACTCACTTTTCCAGACATTACGGTGTCTAAAAACGTAATAAGCGAAAGACCCGCTTGAGTGATTAAAATCGGAATCAAAATGGTTAAAAATAGTGTCACCTTAGCTCGAATGCTATTTGTTTCTCTCATCATAAGTTCCTCTCTGAACAGAAATAACGAGAGGATTATATCATGCTATGTAAAAAAATCAATTCTCCGTCGGATTATTTTTCTTAGATGGCTTCGTTTTTTTAAACATTTGGGCATAAATAAAGGAAAGACTGACAACACCTAAAATGCTGCAAGCATATTGAATCACTTTCTGAATGGTCATATTAAGTCACCTCCATATCAATAGAATGCGCATAATTTGTTATTTTATGACAACAAAAAGGAGGAGGGAAAAGATCAAATGATCAATCGTACGAATGAAGAAGCGCTATTTAAAGTGGACATGAGAACACACTTGATGAAAATCATGAAGGATGCAAGTGACATTATTGATTCCCTTGATGAGATCGAGCAATGTCTACTTTGTGATCTCGAGTCATTACATGATGAGTTTAATGAAATGCACGCAGAGGCTTCCTCGTTTTATTTGCAATCGTATATGGAAGAATTCACACCTGGATTTGCTCAATTTTCGTTAGCCATTGAGAACTTATCAAAACAAAAACACGGGGCACTTATTGTGATTCAAAGGCGTGATGAGGTTGAGGATTTTATTCAAAAAGGGACAAATCTTCATGCGAAAATTAGTGCTTCATTAATAGAAAGCATTTTCTACCCAGGAAATCCACTTCATGATGGTGCTCTTTTAGTCAAAGAGAATACACTCGTATCTGCTGCAAATGTGCTCCCGCTTACTTCAAAAAAAGTTAATCCTTCTCTCGGGACAAGACACAGGGCCGCGATCGGACTCTCTGGTATGACCGATGCACTTGTTCTCGTCGTATCAGAAGAAACGGGAAAAATGTCGTTTGCGAAAGAAGGAGTCCTTTATCCGCTCACTGTAAAAGAACCTGAAATAAGGAAATAAAAATGAATCGCTGCATTCTTCATTCGGAAGGATGCTTTTTTTCATTTGAGGAGAAAAAACAGCCAATTGAGTAAAAAGTCATTTGATACAGAAAAATTTGTCATGTAGAATAGAACTATGAAACTAGCACCGTGCTTGTTTTGACAAATTTCTAAACGTCAACTTAAAAATTCCTTAAAAAATGTTTATAAATACAGCAAACTGCCGATAGAAACGATATGGCTTTGTTTTAGCATTTTGAGTTGGCTGCTTTAGCCTATTTGTTATTGCCCAAAGTCTACATGTCGAGTAATATAATAGAAATAAAGATAAAATAGTGCAAGAGAAGCAGAACCATTAAATGCTAAACTCAAAACTAGTACATAAGTCTTATTGAATGAAATATGAAAGGCGGAGATTCATCTATGAAGAAAAAAGTAGTAACCGGCCTCACAGTTTCAGCGATCGCTGGCTCAGCTGTGTTTGCTGCACCGGCAGAAGCACAGACGATCAAAGTGAAAAGCGGTGACTCACTTTGGAAGATTGCCGAACAGTACAATACAAGTATTTCGGAACTTCAATCTCTTAATCAACTAAAAACGACGATGATTTTTGCAGGACAAAGCTTGAAAATTCCTGGCGCAAAAAGCAAAAAATCCAGCTCGTCAACTGGATCAAAAGCAACGAAATCAAATGCTTCAACGACATCAAGCTACACTGTAAAGCTTGGAGATTCTTTATGGCTCATTGCAAAAAATCATAAAATGTCAGTCGCAAGCTTAAAAAGTCTAAACAGCTTAAACAGTGACTTAATTCGTCCTGGACAAAAGCTAAAGGTATCTGGAAGTACGAAGACAAGCGGGGGCCAGTCATCAAACTCCTCTTCAAATTCCAGCTCAAACAATAAGACAACGAACTCAAATAGTTCATCCTCATCAAGTACATACAAGGTTAAATTAGGGGATTCTCTCTGGAAAATTGCGAATTCGCTCAATATGTCGATTGGTGAAATCAAAACATTGAATGGGATAAAATCTGATATGATTTATCCGAATCAAGTATTGAAAGTAAAAGGGACGGCTGCATCAAAACCAAGTCAGCCGAAAGCACCTGCTAAACCAAGCAACCCGCCTTCAAGCGGGAAAGCGACATCTTATACTGTAAAATCAGGCGATTCCTTATGGAAAATTGCGAATCAATTTAAAGTGCAGGTTCAATCCATCCGCACAGCCAACAGCTTAAAAAGCGATGTGCTTAGAATTGGACAAGTTCTAAAAATTAATGGTGCAGCTTCAGGCTCAACTGGGTCGAATGGTTCTACGTCTAACGGTTCAACAACTCCGGTCAATAATAACAAAAATGATGTGCCGATGAATGCAAAAATCACGACGATGATCCAAGAAGGGAAAAAGCTGACAGGCATTCCTTACAGATGGGGCGGCAATACACCATCTGGTTTTGACTGCAGCGGCTTTGTTTATTACCTCATTAATAAAGTTTCGTCTGTATCCAGATTAAGCACAGCAGGCTACTGGAGTATGATGAAACCTGTGAGCACACCTCAGGTTGGCGATTTTGTTTATTTCACAACATACAAAGCGGGTCCATCTCATATGGGACTATACCTTGGCGGAGGAGATTTCCTTCATGCAAGTGACAGCGGAGTTGGGATCTCGAACTTAAGCAACCCATATTGGAAAAAAGCCTATTTAGGTGCAAAACGTTTCTTCTAAAAAAAGCCGATTTTCGGCTTTTTTTGTTTGCCTATTGTTCAGATTGTCCATACTGATATCAAAAGGGGGCAGTCATATGAAAAAGTCAGTGTGGGTGATCATGATGTGTCTGGTCTTTGTCGCAACAGCATGTCATGCACCGCCGAAAAAAGAAACGACAGAAGAAATCAGCGAGGTTGCAGCACCTAAACAAGCACCAGTTACCACGACACTCATCAATGAAAACGGGCAAAAAATAGGCAGCATCGAAGTAAGAGATTCCTCGGAAAATGGGCTGGATTTACATGTGAAAGCGAAAGATCTGCCGCCTGGTCCTCATGGCTTCCATATTCACGAAACAGGAATATGTGAAGCGCCAGATTTTGAAACGGCAGGGGCTCACTTTAATCCAACACACCGGGAGCATGGATTTGATAACCCAAAAGGCCACCACGCTGGAGATATGCCTAATTTAGAAGTTGGGGCAGATGGACAAATTGATGTTGTCGTGAATGTACCAGATGTGACGTTAAAGGGAGGTCCAAACCAATTAATCGATCAAAATGGACGGAGCTTTATCATTCATGCAGAAGCAGATGATTACTTAAGCAACCCTTCTGGAAACTCAGGGAAACGCATCGCTTGCGGAGCGATTACAAAAGAAATGGTAAAATAACAGATGTCTAGCCTTTATGTATTGAGTGCATAAAGGTTTTTTTAGTATACTTGGTGAGGAAAATGATCGAAGAGAGGAATTAATCATATATGTTTAACGAACAATCACTCCCAGAAGAAATTCAAGCAATGATTGAAGCAAAAGCAAAAGGACTAGAAGAAGAATTCCGTCCGCTTATTGGAACAGGCGGCTATGAATCACAGGATACGTCTATCATACAAGATGCGATGATTGCACTAGCACTCGGCAAAAATGTTCTTTTAAAAGGGCCGACTGGCTCAGGTAAAACAAAACTAGCAGAAACTTTATCTGCTTTCTTTCAGCAGCCGATGCATAGTGTGAACTGCTCGGTTGATCTTGATGCAGAAAGTTTGATTGGCTATAAAACCATTCACAATGATGGTCAAGTTGCTTCTATTGAATTTATTGAAGGACCCGTAACGAAAGCGATGAAAAAAGGCCATCTTTTATATATTGATGAAATCAACATGGCGAAGCCGGAAACACTGCCTATTTTAAACGGTGTACTCGACTACAGAAAAATGATGACAAACCCATTTACAGGCGAGGTCGTTCGAGCAGATGAAGGCTTTGGCGTGATTGCGGCAATCAATGAAGGCTATGTCGGCACAGTGCCTCTAAATGAAGCGTTAAAAAACCGTTTTGTTGTGATTGACGTTCCATATATCGGCGGCGGTATCCTAAAGGATGTACTGCAATCTCAATCTGTATTAAAGGATGAACGGTTAATCGATCAATTCGTGCAGCTCTCATCAGACCTCATTACACAGGCGCACAACGGGCAGGTAAGTGAAGAAGCTGCATCTATTCGCGCACTCCTAGACACATGTGATCTTGCGCAATACATCCCGCCGCTTCGTGCAGTTGAACGAGGGATTGTTGAAAAGCTAGAAGATGACCGGGAAAAAGCAGCGGTAAGAAATATTGCCCAAACATTATTCGAGTGAGGTTCTGACTTTTGAAATTCATCAAATTTAATGACAGCAGAATCGATTCATTTTTATTTATGGAATTAACGGATTTAGCTAAAACGTTAGCAAAAAGTGATGATGTCGAGCTTGAATACGGAGTGCATTCTTACTATGAGCCTTTTGAAAAGAAAATTTTCATCAGCCATTTTTGGGATGATCGTAAACAAGAAGACATGACAGCCGGGCTAAAAAGTGATGTGTTCCTCCGTGCAGTAGGAACCGTTTATAGTGATCTGACTGTCTTTCAGGAAATTATTCGCTATGCCCATACAATTTCCATTCCTGATCTATGTAAACAATTGTTTATGCTGTTTGAAGATATCCGGATTGAAGAGCGAATTAAACGCGATCGCCCAGGAACAAAAAAGGTATTTAAACGAAGAAGAGAGCTGTACCGGCGACACTTTAAGACGCAATTAACAATTAACCAAGAGCGAAGCATTCTAACGGATGCACTCTATTGTGCAATGTATGTGAAGCTGACAGCTGATTCGCCGCTGGAAGAGATTCCGCCTCTACACGAGCGGATCAACCCAATGATTCCGTTTGTTGAATCAAGTCTTGAGCGTGTATATGAAGCGGGTTCAACCGGAGATATCGCAGTCATTGTCAAAGAATTAATGGAAGGCTTTGATGAGCTTCTTGATAAGGATATGCTGAATACGTACTTTTTCTTCCCGGAATTGGACTATGAAAAAGCGGCAAAAGAACCGCTGTTTCATGACTTGAAAAGAAAACCTAAATTAAGTGAGGACATCAAAGTCGACCGGGAAAAAG
This sequence comes from Bacillus sp. NMCC4, assembly GCF_002998555.1. Taxonomy (NCBI): domain Bacteria; kingdom Bacillati; phylum Bacillota; class Bacilli; order Caryophanales; family Bacillaceae; genus Bacillus; species Bacillus sp. NMCC4. Next base: position 348,710 of record NZ_PVRA01000003.1, read on the forward strand.
AGGGCGATGAAGATATCCACCAGGAGTATATGGAAGTGTGGCATCGAGAAACAGAAGCGCCGTCAAAAAGCTTCCTTCAATTTGATTTAGAGCACGGCGGTAAAAGTGATCTCGGGAAGGATGCAGCAAGAGAAGGCGATGACGGAGATCAAGCACTCGGCACTGTCCAAGGCTCTGCCAAGCAAACATACCGAAAAGATTATTCAAAGCTTGAGGCGCTGGAAGAGGCTGAAGGGGAAGAAAGCGGGGCGGATGCTCATGAGAATGGAAAAGAGAACAAATATGCGTTTCCAGTCATGATTTCACCTGATCCTCCCGCGCCAGAACAAATCAATGTATACAAGCAGCACGCTAAGGAGATTGAGCCTTATCAGAAACGCTTAAAACAGATGATTCAAAAAACGCTCGAACACAAAAAATCATGGCCAAAAACGGACCTTCATGCAGGGCGTCTGAGTAAAAAGCTGATTCGTTATTTTACAGAGTCTAACCCGCGTCTTTTCTATAAAAAACAGGCACCTTCTTCGGAGATTGATGCTGTTTTCACTTTATTAGTAGACTGTTCTGCCAGCATGTTTGACAAGATGGACGAGACGAAAAAAGGAATTGTTCTATTTCATGAAGCGTTAAAATCCGTTCAAGTCCCACATCAAATTGTAGGATTTTGGGAAGATACAAACGACGCAACCGAAACCAGTCAGCCGAACTATTTCAACACGGTCGTGTCGTTCAAAGATTCTTTATTTGATGCAGGTCCTTCCATTATGTCCCTTGAACCAGAAGAGGATAACCGGGATGGCTATGCGATTCGCCAAATGACAAAAATGATTTTAAAACGAAGAGAAGAGCAAAAGTTTCTCATTGTCTTTTCAGACGGAGAGCCAGCTGCCTTCAGCTACGAACAAAATGGGATCGTCGATACACATGAAGCAGTTCTTGAGGCGAGGAAAAAGGGCATTGAGGTGATCAATGTGTTTTTATCCAATTCGCCGATCGAAGAAGCACAGATAAAAACCATTCAAGATATGTATGGCAAGTTCAGCATTTTTGTACCAGATGTCGATACATTGCCGGATGTTTTATATCCATTACTGAAAAAATTACTGCATAAAAGCATTGGGGCATAAGGTTTTGCCCCTTTCTTCAAAATATTTTTCGGAATGATTTAAATTTTTTGTTTTTCTGTGAATTTTTTATCTTTAATTGAACAAAGAATGTAGAAAGTAATCCGAAACAGTGGTAGAATATTATTGGAAGCGTTTTATTACATAAATTTGGTCATTGTGTTCTGGAAGTTATATCGAGATAGTGTTCAATCACTTGATGATCAAAGTTGGGGGTAGTGTTCAAAATGTTTCAAAATGATGTGAAACAACCGTTGAGTTGGGAAGAATTTCATGGTCCGAACCTCGGCTATGTGCTCGAGCTCTACGATCAGTATGTCCAGGATCCTACTAGTGTTGATGAAGATCTAAGAGGCATATTTGATGAACTTGGTGCACCACCGAGTGAAATGAAGGAGGAAATTGGGAAAAAAGAAAATAGCGTAGTTACTTCTGAACAAATCCAAAAGATAGCATCAGTCGTTAAACTGGCAGAAGACATCAGAACGTATGGCCATTTAAATGCTTCCGTCAATCCTCTTCGCAAAGAAAAGGAATTACAAGAGCTGTTTCCTTTAAAGGAGTACGGTTTAACAGAAGAAGACGTCAAGAATATTCCAATATCTATTATTAGTCCTGACGCACCAAAACACATTTCAAACGGCATAGAAGCCATTAACCATTTGAGAAATACGTATAAGCGTACCATTTCATTTGAGTTTGATCACGTGCATGATTTCGAAGAACGAAACTGGCTCTCAAAATCGATTGAGTCTGGTGAACTATTTAAGAAAAAGCCAGCGGATAAACTAGTTTCTGTTTTCAAGAGATTAACAGAAGTTGAGCAGTTCGAACAGTTTCTTCATAAAACATTTGTTGGGCAAAAGCGCTTCTCAATAGAAGGATTAGACGCACTTGTCCCAGTACTTGATGAAATTATTTCAGAGTCTGTTACACAAGGGACTTCAAATATTAACATTGGAATGGCACACAGAGGCCGTTTAAATGTATTAGCACATGTGTTAGGAAAACCATATGAGATTATTTTCTCAGAATTCCAGCATGCGCCAAATAAAGAGCTTGTTCCATCAGAAGGCTCTATCGGCATCAGCTACGGGTGGACAGGTGATGTAAAGTACCATCTTGGAGCAGATCGCCAAATTAAAGACGAAGATACAAAGAGTGCAAGAGTTACGCTTGCCAATAACCCAAGTCACTTGGAATTCATTGATCCAATCATTGAAGGAAGCACACGTGCCGCTCAGGAAACACGTACTCAAAAAGGTTATCCAGCCCAAGACGTTGAAAAGGCATTAGCCATCTTAATTCATGGTGATGCGGCATTTCCTGGAGAAGGAATTGTGGCAGAAACATTAAATTTAAGTCAACTTGTAGGCTATCAGGTGGGCGGAACAATCCATATCATTGCAAACAATATGATCGGATTTACAACAGAAAGCAATGAATCTCGCTCAACAAAATATGCAAGTGACCTTGCAAAAGGATTTGAGATTCCAATTGTTCACGTCAATGCAGATGATCCAGAAGCATGTTTAGCGGCTGTTCAGCTAGCTGTAGAATACCGCAAACGCTTTAAGAAGGATTTCTTAATTGACTTGATCGGTTACCGCAGATTCGGTCATAACGAAATGGATGAGCCTTCTACGACTCAGCCGATGCTGTACGATGCAGTCAGAAAGCACAAAACGGTCAAGAATATCTTTGCAGATAAACTTGTTACAGAAGGTCTTCTAACGAAAGAGCAGCGTGAAGAAATCGAGCAGGCTGTAGCGACGAAAATAGAAGAAGCCTATCAAAAGGTGCCTTCAAAGAAAGAGCATACGATTCAAGAAATTGAACTGCCAGAACCAGTATCAAATGGCTTCCCAGCAGTAGATACATCAGTAGAATTTGATGTATTACGAAAGCTGAATGAAGAATTGATCAGCTGGCCGGAGGATTTCCAAGTATTTGGTAAGCTCAAGCGGATCCTTGAAAAACGTGCAAAAGTGTTTACAGATGACCGTAAAGTAGAATGGTCGCTTGGGGAAGCACTTGCATTTGCATCTATATTAAAAGACGGTACGCCAATTCGAATGACCGGACAGGATTCAGAGCGCGGTACTTTTGCTCAAAGAAACCTTGTTCTTCACGACAGTCAAACTGGAGATGAATTTATTGCTCTTCATGAGCTGAGTGATGCAAACGCATCATTTACTGTTCATAATAGTCCACTGTCAGAGGGCTCAGTGATCGGATTTGAATATGGTTATAATGTCTATTCTCCTGAAACGTTAGTCATTTGGGAGGCTCAATTTGGAGACTTCGCAAATGCGGCTCAAGTGTATTTCGATCAATTTATTTCAGCTGGCCGCGCAAAATGGGGGCAAAAATCAGGTCTAGTGATGCTCTTGCCGCATGGATATGAAGGACAAGGACCTGAACATTCAAGTGGTAGAACAGAGCGTTTCCTGCAATCAGCTGCTGAGAATAACTGGACAGTGGCGAACTTGACAAGTGCAGCACAATACTTCCATATCCTTAGAAGACAGGCGAAAATGCTGCTTCGTGAAGAGATTCGTCCGCTTGTCATCATGACACCGAAGAGTCTGCTTCGTAATCCGAACACATTGTCTGAAGTCCAGGAATTAACGGATGGACAGTTCCGTCCAGTTCTTGAACAGCCAGGCCTTGTGCATGATCACGAAAAAGTATCGCGCCTCGTGCTATCTAGCGGGAAGGTATCAATCGATATTAGTGATCGTTTTACCCAAATGGAAGAGGCGAAAGATTGGCTTCACATTGCGAGAGTGGAACAACTATATCCATTCCCAGCCAAAGATATTAAAGCGATTTTATCGAAACTAAAAAACTTAGAAGAAATCGTATGGGTGCAAGAAGAGCCACAAAATATGGGGGCTTGGGGATACATTGAGCCATATTTACGTGAAATTGCGCCTGAAAAAGTAAAAGTACGTTATATCGGCCGAAGAAGACGTTCAAGTACGGCTGAGGGTGACCCAACTGTGCATAAAAAAGAACAAGAACGAATTGTATCTGATAGCTTGACTCGCAAAAACTAAGGGGGAAATGAAAAATGGCGGAAATTAAAGTACCTGAATTAGCGGAATCGATCTCGGAAGGAACGATTGCTCAATGGCTAAAGCAGCCGGGCGATTATGTGGAGCAGGGAGAGTACCTGTTAGAACTTGAAACAGATAAAGTCAATGTCGAACTGACAGCCGAAGAATCTGGTGTACTGAAAGAAGTGCTGAAAGATTCTGGTGACACTGTACAAGTTGGAGAAGTCATTGGAACAATTGCAGCAGGTGAAGCTGGCGGAAGCGAGTCCGCAGCTCCAGCACCTGAGCAAGAGTCTGCACCAGCTTCGAAAGAAGAACCGGCAGCTGCCCAAAAAGAAGAAGCAGTGAAAGAAGAGCCGAAATCTGGTAATGGCAGAACCATTGCTTCTCCTGCAGCTAGAAAACTGGCGAGAGAGAAGGGACTAGACTTATCTGAGATTCCAACCGTAGATCCGCTGGGCAGGGTACGAAAGCAGGATGTCGCTTCTTATCAAAAGAATGAAGCACCTGCAAGTGCACCGAAAGCCGCGCCAAAAGCAAATGCTGCGGTGCAAAATGAGCAACCAGGAAAGCCAGTTGAACGTGAGAGAATGTCACGCCGCAGACAAACGATTGCAAAACGTTTAGTTGAGGTTCAGCAAACGGCTGCGATGCTGACAACATTTAATGAAGTGGATATGACGGCCGTGATGGACTTAAGAAAGCGCCGTAAAGATGCCTTCCTTGAACAAAATGATGTAAAGCTTGGCTTCATGTCCTTCTTCACAAAAGCAGTTGTAGCAGCACTGAAGAAATATCCGCTGCTTAACGCAGAAATTCAAGGTGATGAGCTTGTCTTGAAGAAATTCTATGACATCGGCATCGCCGTTGCTGCTAACGAAGGACTTGTCGTACCGGTTGTCCGTGATGCAGACAGATTGTCGTTTGCAGGGATTGAAAAGGAAATTGGTCATCTTGCGAAAAAAGCAAGAGATAACAAATTGTCTCTGAATGAGCTACAAGGTGGATCATTCACGATCACTAACGGTGGAACATTCGGTTCACTGCTTTCAACACCAATTTTAAACAGCCCTCAAGTTGGAATTTTAGGTATGCATAAAATTCAGCTTCGTCCTGTGGCAATTGATGAAGAACGTTTTGAAAACCGTCCGATGATGTATTTAGCTCTTTCTTACGACCACCGAATTGTCGATGGTAAAGAAGCAGTTGGATTCCTTGTCACGATTAAAAACTTGCTTGAAGATCCGGAGCAGCTATTGCTTGAAGGATAATCTTCAATTTGAAAAGCTAGCACCCGTTAAGGTGCTAGCTTTTTTTCTTTTTCATTTTCAGGATTTCCTTTTTTTGACCAATATGTTGCAAGCCAGGAACCAGATAAATTATGCCACACACTAAAAATGGCACTTGGTACGGCTGCAAGTGGCGAGAAGTGTGCTGTCGCTAGAGCTGCACCGAGTCCAGAGTTTTGCATGCCAACTTCGATCGAGATCGCTCTACGAGAAGGGATATCCATTTTGCACCACTTTGCGATCAGGTAACCAAATAAAAGACCAAGTCCATTATGTAATATAACAACCGCCAATATCAGCAGTCCAGATTGAAGAATCTGCTCTTTATTTGCACTGACAACCGCAGCAATGATCACCACAATTCCGGCAACAGATACAAGCGGCAGTGCTTGAACCGCATACGATACTTGTTTTTTAAAAAACAATTTCACAAGAATACCTAAAATAATAGGGATTAAGACAACTTGTACAATGGATAAAAACAGAGCCTCTGGTGATACAGGTAACCAAGATCTTGCAAAAATTAAAATGAAAACAGGGGTTAAAAACGGCGCAAGCAATGTTGATAGGGTGGTTACAGCTACAGATAAAGCTGTATTTCCTTTCGCCAAAAAGGTCATGACGTTCGATGCTGTACCGCCTGGGCAGCAGCCTACGAGAACAACTCCTACTGCGATTTCAGACGGAAGCCGCAGTCCGTAAGCTAACAAAAAGGCAAGAAGCGGCATGAGTGTGTACTGCGTCAGCACCCCGATCAGAACATAAAGAGGTTTTCGAAACAGTTCTTTAAAATCTTCAGCGGACAAGGTAAGCCCCATTCCAAACATAATAATACCGAGTAAAAAAGGAATATACGGTCCAATCTTAGAGAATTCGGCAGGAAAGGCAAATCCAAAAAGTGCAAAGACAATGACCCAAATCGCAAAGGTCCTTCCTGCAAAGTGACTAATAGTTAAAAGAATCTTCATTTATTGTTTCAACTCTCTTTCCTTACATATCTTTTATATTTTAAACGAATTTTCTGAAAAAACAACCCATTCTTTATAGTGATGATCATAATAAAATTATGTAAACTAAATTGAATTAAAAACCCCCATATAAGCATTTGCCTATATGGAGTATCGTCTTAAAAAGGGGTCCATTTCACTTGCTGAGCTTGCTTTAGTCGTGCTTCTGGCTCACGCCAGTCAACGACATTCCACCAACGGTCTACATATTGTGCTTTTTCATTCAGATATTGCAGATAGTAGGCATGTTCCCATACGTCAAGAGCTAGAAGAGGGATCACATCCCATTGTGATAGAAATTGATGGCGTTCGGCTTGTAAAATCTCTAATCGTTGAGATCTTGGTGCCCATACAAGAATGGCCCAGCCAACACCTTCTACTTGTTTGGCTGCAGCTGAAAATTGGGATTTGAATGCATCATAGCTTTCAAACGATTGTTCAATGAGACGCAGCATTTGTCCAGTGGGCTTTCGTTTTCCTGAAGGACTCATAGAAAACCAAAAAATGCAATGTAAATAGTGTCCCGCACCATTGAAGGCAAGCTCCCGTTCCCAATGCTTGATCATTTTAAAATCATTGGTTCTTCTCGCTCTTTTTAAGGCAAGCTCAGCTTGGTTCAGACCATCAACATATGATTGATGATGTTTCTGGTGATGCAAATACATAATCTCTTTTGAAATAAACGGTTCTAGTGCATCATACCGGTAAGGGAGCGGAGGTAATTTATGGTCGCCAGCTGCCACATCTCGCATTGCTTCTAGTGGTTTCATATCCTCTGCAATACTTTCAGCCAATTCGTACCACTCTTCTTCACTGGAATATTCATCATTCATGATGAACGATAAATGTTCTGTTTTCTGACGGATGTTGTCATCTTGAACTGCACCTTGAATGGAGCTAAGCCAATCTTTAAGCTGCATGCGATATTCTTCCTTATTCATTTTTACGCCTCATTTCTTCTAAAAATGTGGAACAAGCCATCATTGGAAAGACAAATGGATAGCTATGATAGGTGATGTAAAATTGCTTTGGAAGACCAATGCCTACTGGATAGTGCAAGGCTTCACTCGAGTGCTGATGATGAATCAAAAATGAGATGGCTTTTAAAATTGTTGTGTGATCCGGCTTCTCATATTGTAAAAGTGCCTCAGCAGCCCAAGCCGTTTGAACCACTGTTCCAAATGGGAGCGGGACATATCTTTTTACCTCTGCACTTTTACACGATTCTCCGAAGCTGCCATCTTCCAATTGAATTGTTTTTAAAAATCGACACGCTTTTTGAACAGCAGGATGCGATGAGGGGATGCCAGCAGCCTTTAGTCCTGTTAATGCAGCCCAGGTTCCATAAATATAGCAAACGCCCCATCTGCCAAACCATGATCCGTTGTTCTCTTGATGATCAAGAAGCCATTTTACGCAATGATCTTTTTGCCTTTGCATGAGTGGTGACATGTTGTTCTCTTCAAGACCGATGAGATGAAGCACACGACCTGTAATATCAGGAGTAGATGGGTCAATGGCCGCATCCTCAGCAGATTCGAGCGGAAGATGACGAAGCAAGAAGTGATCTTGATTTTTTTCAAAAGCAGAAAAGCCGCCATCACGGTTTTGCATGGAAAGAAGCCAATCAAACCCTCGTTTCCACTGAACCGGTGCGTAGGTGTGAGGAATGGCTTTTAACACAATTTGCGTATCATCACAATCAGGGTTATTTGTGTTCAAATCTGAAAAACCAAAGCCTCCCGGAGCCGCATGCCGGTTATGAATCGCCCAATCTGCTTTCTTCATTTGCTGCCGGTTCAATAAGTACGTAAAAGACTTTTCGATAACTGGATCTTCTTGTGTTCTGCCTGCTCGCTGAGAAGCATAACTGACAAGCGCTGTATCCCAAACTGTGGATGTAGAATTCTCAGCATATTTCCTGCCCCCACAGTCAGTGACTATCTTTTTCATCCCTTTAACTGCTTTTAAAATGAGATGATGTCCTGGAGAGTATCCAAGACTCATGAGTGCATAGACCATAAAAATACTGGCACTTAAATAGCTGTACAGCGTGCCATCTTTTTCAAGGCGGTCAAACATATACCGCTTCGCTGCCTCATACCCGAAAAAGTCGAGGCGGCTGTCGAGTGCTGTATACGACCGCATGTACGCTAGAAAGTGGTGAGTGGAACGTTCTTCTCTTGCCATAAACCAGTCAAAAGGACTTTTAGACATGTTCGCATCAAGATGTGCTAAGCTTGGAAACTTTTCATGAGAGGTATATCGTTTGTTGAGTGCAATCATCATTGGGACAAAATGAATTCTTGCATATGCACTAAGATGATAGAAGTGCAGCGGAAAGTATGTAGGGATGAGTAAAAATGAAAGTGGCGCATAGAAGTATGGCCAAGGGTGCATGCCATTGACGGCAAGCATCCACTTTGTCATAAAATGAACGTCTTTTAATCCGCCTTTTGATCGAATAAAGTGTGCTGCTTTTTCCATATGCGGCTCATCTTGTTGAAACCTCCCTGAAACGAGCATTCCACAATAGCCTTGCACAGTCGCTGTTACATGTCCCGATTGATCATGATACAAAGAAAAAGAACCATCTTCATTTTGCTTTTCGCGAATTGCTTCTGCCAATTGATGAACGAGTGCCTGGTCCGAATCACCGACAGCCTTTAACAGCATAATCAAAAAAGCATTTGTCATCATTGGGCCTTCAAAGCAGAAGACAAAAGCGCCATCTTCTCGTTGTCTGCGTAGCATTTGCATGTGCAATTCATCAATAAATTCGTTTACTTTCGTTTTGAAATCTTGCATATGCGGCCATGCTCCTTTCCTTTATTACTATATTCAGGAGACTGCCTGTCACATGCAATCACAAAAAAAAGCCGATGACATGGTCACCGGCTTTATAGGCGTCATTAGTCTTGGAGATTAATCCACACACTTTTGACTTCTGTATAGTTGTTAAGGGCGTATGATCCCATTTCTCTGCCAAGACCTGATTGCTTGTATCCTCCAAACGGGGCTGCAGCATCAAAGACATTATAGCAGTTGACCCAAATCGTGCCTGCTTCAAGACGTGCAGCAATGTCATGGGCATGTTTTAAGTTTTCTGTCCAAAGTCCTGCTGCTAATCCATAGTCAGACTGGTTGGCTCTTTCGACCACTTCATCAATGGAATCGTATGGAATCGCAGATAGGACAGGCCCGAAGATTTCTTCTTTTGCGATGGTCATGTCATCTTCTACATCTTTAAAAACAGTAGGGGAGACAAAATAGCCAGCCTCATAAGGGCAATCGCCACCGACAACGGCTGTTGCACCTTCAGATTTACCTTTTTCAATATATCCTAACACGCGCTCATGCTGTTCTTTACTTACAAGAGGTCCGATTTGCGTATCTTGATGAAGACCGGCGCCTTGCTTGAGGGATGTCGCATACTTAGCCATTTGATCGACAACCTCATCATATTGACTCCGGTGAACAAAGACTCTAGAACCTGCAGAGCACACTTGGCCTTGGTTAAACATGACCCCATTTAAAGCACCTGGAATGGCTTTCTTTAAATCGGCATCTGGCAATATAATATTTGGTGATTTTCCGCCAAGTTCTAATGTGACCCTCTTAATGGATTTGGCTGCTTTCTCCATGATGAGTTTCCCAACGCTTGTTGACCCCGTGAAGGCAAGCTTATTTACATCAGGGTGATCGGTTAATGCGTTTCCAGCTGTTTCACCAAATCCAGGAACGATGTTAATCACACCTTCTGGGAAGCCGGCTTTATCCACTAATTCAGCTAAATAAAGAGCAGAGAGGGGTGTTTGTTCTGCTGGCTTTAAAACGATGGTGCAGCCAGTTGCAAGTGCAGCACCCATTTTCCACATGGCCATGAGCAGCGGGAAGTTCCAAGGAATGATTTGTCCTACAACACCAACAGGCTCATGACGGGTATAATTAAAATAACCTTGACTGACAGGAATGGTTTGTCCGCTTATTTTGGTCGTCCAGCCCGCATAATAGCGCATATGCTCAATGGCGAGAGGGATATCTGCATTTGTTGTTTCATTAATTGGTTTTCCGTTATCTAAAGTTTCAAGCTGCGCGAGCTCTTCTTGGTTTTCTTCCATTAAATCAGCAAGCTTGAACATGAGGCGGGCGCGTTCAGCGGCAGACATTGAGCGCCATGGGCCTTGAAAGGCTTTTTTGGCAGCCTTTACTGCTTCATCAATGTCTTTTGCACCTGCTTCATATACATCAATAAGGGTTTCACCTGTGGCTGGGTTAGGAGTCGAAAAGGTTTTGTTATCGTGACTTGTGACAAACTGACCGTTAATGTAGAGTTTTTTCGTCCCTTGGAGAAAAGAATCGAGTTTTGAACTAATTTGAAGTGTTGTAGAGCTCATAAATAAACAAACCTCCTTAAAGATATGGGTTGTTCTGCGAGTTCTAGGTGGAAAAGCGGACCTGAAGCAAATGAACCAGTATACGCACATGTGTGTAAACGTATACATTCATCATATTACACGACATGTTTAAAAGCAATCCATAACACTCATTGCATTTCACGAAAAATTGGCTACAATAAATGTATAGATGAAAAAAGGAGTTTTTAAATCATGATCCATCAAAACTGGCAAACGGCTCAAACGTTAAAGCAAGTAAAATGTATACATACGAATGCGAAAAAATATATGGTCGATCGTGCACTAACGGTTGGAAGCACATATGAAGTGAAAAATGAGACAGAAGAATTCCTGTTTGTCGTTGATAATACAGGTAAAGTAGGCGGGTATTATAAAGAGTATTTCGAAGACATTTCTGCTGAATGATTTTAGTGATCATCACTCATACTAAGAAAAACAGTAAAGGATGATGATGATGAAAAAGAAGCAAACAGACGAGCAGAATAATCAAAATGCTTGGCATGATCACGAAGATGCTGATATGGCGATTACGCTTGAGCAGATTTCCGATGTATATGCCGAGGGAACCATTGATACACCAAAAGACGAATAGTCCAGATTGTTGACAAAGTGCTAAAATGATCTTTATTTTAGCACTTTGTCTTCTTTTTCAGCGTGACATGAAAACCTTTGCAGTCTAGGAAGGACGAGTACCGGAGCGGAGCGAATTTGACATTCGTGAGCACCGGCGCGCAGGACTGACAAAGAATGCGAGGGTTTGTATACACGCTGACAGTGATTTGAAAAAATCACTGTTTTTTTATTGGTAACATTCAGCAATTTTTCTCAAAAAGAACTGAAACTTTTTTCCTGCTTTAACTGTCTAAATAAGTAGAGGAAAGAGCATCGAATCAAAAAGAAAAAGTTAAATGAAATTTAATCTATTCGTAATGGAATAACGACCATTTATAGCGTATTCTATAAGTGAGAATAAAACGTACCCACAGAGCGTGCGTCCGTTTTTTCATAAAGGAATTTGATGGAGGAAGAGGGGGTTTACGTGGGTATTTTTTCTGTCAGTAAACAAAATGATAAGAAATTCGAATCCTTACTAATTGAAGGGGAAAGAATTGAGGCTGTTTACAGACTGCGTCACGACCAAATTTGTTTCACCAATAAACGACTGATCTTTGGCGATAACCGCGTATTTTCTAAGAAGAAAGTCAGGGTCTCCTTGCCGTATCGATCAATTGAAAGTTTTGCCATTCAAGAAGCTGGCGTGTTTGATCAGGACACAGGTATGCTGCTTGTCACAAGCTCAAAAGTATTTGAACTCGATTTTTCGAAAGAGACGGATTTGAGTGATGTGCAAGCCATTTTGACAAAACATCTTTGCTGATCAATCTTGCGATTACATAGATCATGCACTTTTCTCATTCTACTTATTTTAATAGATCGCACATTTCCTGAGCCCTTACCCATATTTTCTGGGAAGGGCTTTTTTTGTTTAGGTGTTTGAATGATAGCAAAAAAGGATAAAGATGAAACAAATACAGAAAGGAGAATGAACAATGAAAGTATTAGTTGCTGGAGCAAATGGACATACAGGCAGGCTCGTCATTCGTTATTTAAAAGAAAAAGGACATGAGCCGCTTGCTCTCATTCGAGATGAAAAACAAGCGGATGCGCTAAAGGAACTTGGTGCAGCGCCTGTCATCGGTGATCTTGAAAAGGATGTGACAGATGCTGTGAAACAAGCAGATGCTGTCATCTTTGCAGCTGGTTCAGGCTCAAAAACAGGTGCAGATAAGACGATTGCAGTGGATCAAGAAGGTGCAAAACGCCTTGTCGACACAGCGAAAAAAGAAAACATTCAGCATTTTGTTATGCTGAGTTCCTATAATGCCGATGACCCAAACCAGGGAAAAGGGCAAGGAAGTATGGAAATTTATTATGAGGCGAAAAGAAAAGCAGATGAACACTTAAAACAGTCTGGGCTTTCCTATACCATCGTCCGCCCAGGTGCCTTGCTGCATGAGGAAAAGACAGGAAAGATTGAAGCTGCGGAGCATATTCCAGATGATCAAAACATTGAGATTTCAAGAGAGGACGTAGCCGCTGTACTTGTGGAAAGCTTAACGGAATCCAATGTGAAAAATAAATCCTTTGACTTGATTAAAGGGGATAAACCAGTAGAAGAAGCACTTCGTACTCTGTAAGAGAAGAAAGCTGCTGCCAAAAAGGCGGCGGCTTTTTTGATGTTTTCAATTCCCTTGCAGCGGGAAGGTAATGAGAAAGGAGTGATTGACCGTGGGCTTAACGAAAGAACAAAAAGCTGATTTATACGAAAGGTTGAATCAATTAAAGGGAGATGTAAAAGGATCAAAAAAGAAAGAAGAATCTATGCTAAGTGAATCCAGCGAGATTTCAAATGGTGTTGGGAACCATATCGCTGATCATGGGAGCATCTATTTAGACCGCATGACAGAACAAACGCTGGATCAAGTTGATGGCGAGCTTGAAGACGAAATTGATGCAGCACTGAAACGAATGGAAGACGGAACATATGGGATATGTGAGAAAACAGGGAAAGACATTCCATATGAACGTTTAAAAGCAGTCCCATATACACGTTATTCAATCGATGCGAAGAAAAACGAAGAAACCACTCAAGACCCAAACGAGTTTGACCGTAATTTCTCTGATCAAATGCGTGATTTAACAAATAGAGAAACAATGGATCAGATGCATTCAGATACGTATGAACGATTAGAGGAAGAGCAGGATGTTGACATAGACGAAGAAAAATAGGATAATAAGTTGAATTTACATTTTTTCAGAATAATGTTTTCTTATGTGTGCAAGGACAAATATCTTGTATATATAAGTATTTCTTAGAAAAAAGATCTCTTGAAATTTAATAAACTTTCGTGTAATATAGTTTAAAGGCTGCGATGCGCGTAATGTTAATTAAGTTTTAACCTTTAAGCTGTAATAGGGAGTTTTATATTGAAGCCGGAATGTCATGCCTCCTTAGAGAGGAAGACAGGAACGTTTCTGCAAACACCCACTTTGAGGAGTGGTGGTTTAAAACTTTCTTACTTAGATTACGGCATCCGCAGCTTTTCCTAGGATGATTCAAGCCATTTTCCATTTCGGAAAATGGCTTTTTATTTTGTGAAAATGCGAAATTGGACAGATCGCCTGTAGAGGCAAGAATATATGTTAAAATGGACAAAACTAATGACGGAGAGGGAATTGGATGTTAGAACAAGCAGAAGCACTCCTGAAACAATACTATGGCTTTGATGTCTTTAGAAAAGGACAGAAACAAGCCATTGAAGCGATTGTAAATAAACAAAAGGATACTGTCTGCATTATGCCGACAGGCGGTGGGAAGTCAGTTTGCTATCAGATCCCTGCCCTCATGATGGAAGGCACAACGATCGTTGTATCTCCGCTTATTTCTTTAATGAAGGATCAGGTCGATGCGTTAAATGAGATGGGAATACGTTCTTCCTTTTTAAACAGCACACTTTCCGCAGCTGAAATGAATGAAAGGCTGAAAAAATGCGAAAATGGGGAATATGAGCTGCTTTATATCACACCTGAACGCTTACAAAATGAACGTTTTTTTCAGCTGCTGGATCGGTTAACGATCCCTTTAATCGCGATTGATGAAGCGCACTGTATATCTGAGTGGGGGCATGATTTTAGGCCAAGTTATCGCTTCATTCAAGAATGCTTGAACAAGCTGTCAAAAAGACCGGTGATTGTCGCATTAACAGCTACAGCGACGAAAAAGGTCCACCAAGATATATGTGAACAGCTTGGCATGAACGGAGAAGAAACCATCTTTACTGGGTTTGCTAGAGAAAATTTGTCCTTTCAAGTGATCAAAGGGGAAAATAGTGACCGTTTTATCACACAATATATGAAGAAAAACAGTCTTGAGTCTGGCATTATTTATACAGCAACTCGTAAAGAAGCGGATAACATTTATAATCGACTGAAAAAACAAAAGATCAAAGCTGGCGTTTATCATGGCGGATTGGATGACCATACGAGAGAAGAGCAGCAAAACCTGTTTTTAAATGATGACATCCAGGTTATGGTCGCTACATCAGCATTTGGCATGGGAATCAATAAGTCGAATGTACGTTTTGTGATCCATCATCAAATTCCAAGGGATATTGAAAGCTACTATCAAGAAGCTGGGCGTGCCGGCAGAGACGGGCTTGAAAGTGAATGCATTTTACTGTTTTCACCACAAGGCGTAAGAGTGCAGCGCTTTCTCATTGAACAGTCAATAGAAGATGAGACGCGCTACCAACATGAACTGCTTAAATTAAGGCAAATGGTGGATTACTGTCATACCGAGCAATGTCTGCAGCAATTTGTGATGGACTATTTTGATCAAACAGCTAGTTCGCCTTGCGGTAAATGCAGCAACTGCCTTGATGAGAGAGAGCGTGAAGAGGTCACAAGAGAAGCACAGATGGTGTTATCTTGTACAGTGAGGATGAATGAGCGATTCGGTAAAATGATGATAGCCCAAGTACTGGCAGGCTCTAAAAACAAAAAAGTGCTTGAACTAGGTTTCGACCGTCTCCCTACATATGCTTTAATGAAACAACATTCGGCTCAGCAAATCAGTGACTTCATTGAATTTTTAATTACAGAAGAGTATTTGCACATGTCTGAAGGTGCTTACCCAACACTTAAGGTGACCCATAAAGGGAAGAAAGTGTTAGTTGGACAAGAGACAGTGTATAAAAAGCAGGCGATCAAAGCAGAGGCCATTCAAGAAAATGATGCATTATTTGAGCGATTGAGATCGCTGAGAATGAAGCTAGCCAGAGAGCAAGGTGTCCCGCCGTTTGTTGTTTTTTCTGATCAAACATTGAAGGAAATGTCAGCTGTAGAGCCTCAAACAGATGAAGAATTACTCCAAATTAAGGGGATTGGCGCTCAAAAAAGAGAGAAATACGGAGATGTTTTTTTAGAAGAAATTCGTTTATTTATAGAAAAAGAGAAAAAATAAAGTGTTTAAAGAAGAAAAATAAATTTTTTTCGCTGCACTTGGACACGTTTTCATCAGGTCGTTTTCGATCCTTTTAAAACCTTGATATGGCGGGGAATCAAGCCGTTTTGTGGTCTGATTTACCAATGGAGAGAGATGTTTCATGTAAAGGAACTGTAATCTAAAACATATCGTTTTGTTATTGAAATGACATTTACATATGTTACGATAGCACTCGTTAGCCGCCATAAAAAGCTAACAAGGGAGGATTTACTTTATGAAGAAGACTATTATGTCCTTGGTTGCTGTTGCAGCAATCTCAACAACAGCATTTGGAGCGCAGCAAGCTTCTGCAAAGGAAATCACTGTGAAGAAAGGTGATACACTTTGGGGAATCTCTCAAAAAAATGATGTGTCTCTAAAAGACCTAAAGGGTTGGAACAATTTATCTACTGATATGATCTATGTAGGTGATAAATTGACAATCTCTTCAAAAGAGAAAACTCAGGAGCAGTATAAAGTCCAGAAGGGGGACAGCCTCTGGAAAATCGCTCAAAAATTCAATGTGTCAATTAGCGATATTAAGTCTTGGAATAACTTAAACTCAGATATAATTATGGTTGGTTCAACACTAAGTGTTGCTGGTCAAAGCTCGGCTCCGGTAAGCTCAGAACCTGTTCAAAAACAGGAACCTGTCCAAAAAGAGCAAACAACGAAAAAAGCTGCTCCTAAAAAGGAAACAGCTAAAGCAGAATCATCTTCTGCTAGTCAAAGTGTACAAAAAGAAATGACTGTTACGGCTACGGCTTATACAGCAAATGATGGTGGCATCTCAGGTATCACTGCAACAGGGGTAAACTTAAACAAAAACCCAAACGCAAAAGTCATTGCAGTAGATCCTAATGTCATTCCACTAGGAAGTAAGGTTTAT
This sequence comes from Bacillus sp. NMCC4, assembly GCF_002998555.1. NCBI lineage: Bacteria > Bacillati > Bacillota > Bacilli > Caryophanales > Bacillaceae > Bacillus > Bacillus sp. NMCC4. Next base: position 365,543 of record NZ_PVRA01000003.1, read on the forward strand.
GTTGAAGGCTACGGTGAAGCCATCGCAGCAGATACTGGCGGCGCAATTAAAGGTAACAAAATTGATGTACATGTACCGAGCAAATCCCAAGCGCAAAATTGGGGCGTAAAATCAGTCAAAGTAAAAGTACTTAACTAGTAAACAATTGTTTTTTGGAAGAAAGCATCAGGTGGCGGCCTGATGCTTTTATTATACCCTTTTTTTGGTCAAAAATACACATATTTTTCTGAAAAGTTTGCATTTTCGACAAAAAGCAGCGCATATCTTATGATACACGCTGGTTGTTGTCGTTAGCTGTCCACCCAATAAATTTCTCCGCTTTGTTCTTTCCAATTGATTTGGACATCAAATTGATGTTTTTCATAAAAATGAATCAAGCGGTCCACGTGATTCCAGTCCCTTTTGACGAGGTCGCCAGTAATCACTGGTATGTTCTGCTCTCTTGCGATTTCTTTTAAATGCTTCATACAGATGGAGCCGTACCCATTATCTGGCGGGCCTTTAATATCGGCAATATGAATCTTTCCTTCTTCAGGATATTCCGCAATTAAGGAAAAATCAGATTGTCCGCGAAAAGCTTTTTCACAATCGCTCAACATAATTTTACATGTATCTGCACTTTCAATGGCAGAGACGATCATCCACTCATCTTCTTTCGCTTGATCGATGCCAATGATTTTTGCTTTTTTCGAAATATCTTTCATATTTTCTTGCATTCGATACATTTGGAACTGCAATTGCTGTAATTCTTGCTCTAACGTCTTCACATCTTTGGCTGTTTCCTGTAAGATTGACAAGTCCATTACTCCTTTCATATCAGAAATGATAAAAATCACATAAATTCCAATTCTAAAGGAAGTGGATGGATCTTTCAAGCCGTTAGAACGCCTGCAACCCTTAAGTTTGTCTAAAATTCGACGAAGACAGCGAATTCATTGACTTTATAGAGAAAGTTAAATAACATACTCTTAGTCGGAACTAATAAAGAGAGGTTTTCAAACATGAACGAACAGAATCAAAAACCGAAAAATTTCACTGGTATTGTGATCATTTTAACAATTGCCATAAACGGATTAATCGCTTTATTATTTTTAATGCCAAAATCAGATAAATTTAGTCATCTGGATATTACATTTTTGCCGTTACTTAATGCCGTGATGAACAGCTTTACGTTTATCTTTTTACTTTCAGCACTCATCATGATTAAACAAAAGAACATTAAAGCGCATAGACGATTTATCTTTGCTGCATTTTCAACGACACTTGTCTTTTTAATTTCGTATGTGACATATCATTCAATGGCAGCTGATACCCATTTCGGAGGAGAAGGGATCATCCGTCCAATTTACTTCTTTATTTTAATCACACATATCGTCTTATCAGCTGTAATTGTACCGCTTGCCCTGATTACTCTTTTTAGAGGCGCACAGATGCAAGTCGAGCGTCACCGTAAAATTGCCCGCTGGACAATGCCGCTATGGCTTTATGTCAGTCTCACTGGCGTCATTGTGTATATGATGATTTCTCCATATTACAGCTAACGTATGCCCAACTGGACATACGTTCTTTTATTTACAAGAGGCAGTGCTTTGGATAAAATGGGAATTGGGTATCCGACTTGCACGGTATCTTCCCATCTATAGACTCACATCATTTCTGGCCGTTTGCTCGTTTGGAGAACAACAATTGAACGAAACGGGGGTTATATGATGACTGAACAACTGCATTATAAACCGGGGCTTGAAGACATTGTGGCAAGCGAAACGTCTATCTCATACTTAGATGTGCAGCAAGAAGAAATTGTAATTCGCGGGTATGACCTCATCGAGTTGGCACAAAAAAAGACCTATTTAGAAACAGCCTATCTGCTTATTTATGGAAGATTACCAGATACCATGGAATATCACCAATTTCAGCAAGACATTTCCTCACAAACCAACTTACATCCAACCATTCAAACCATTTTAACAAAGCTGCCAAAAACCACTCATCCGATGGATGCCATGAGAACGTGCATATCTGCTCTTAGTGGGTACGATGATGCATTACATGATCGATCAGAAGCGTGCCAGCAAAGGCGTGCTGTTCGATTACTCGGCCAGCTGCCGGCCATTGTTGCTGGAAGCTATCATATTCTCACAAAAGACGCCGCTATTACTCCAGATCAGACCAAATCCTACACTGAAACCTTTTTAGCCATGCTCACAGGACGTACTCCAACACAAGACGAAATCACCGCTTTTGACCAAACACTCACATTATATAGTGAACATGAACTGCCTAATTCAACGTTTGCCGCTAGAGTCATCGCATCCACACATTCTGACATGTATGGTGCTTTTACTGGAGCGATTTCTTCATTAAAAGGTGACTTGCACGGGGGAGCGAATGAAGCTGTCATGCACATGCTTCTCGAAGGAAAAACAACGGAAGGATTCCTTGCGCTGATTGAACGAAAATTAGCCGCAAAAGAAAAAATGATGGGCTTTGGCCACAGGGTATACATGAGAAAAATGGACCCAAGAGCCGCTCTTTTAAAACGATCATTGAAAACGCTTACGGAATCAAAGGGAGATACAACGCTTTATGACATGTGTGCAGCAGGCGAGGCATACATGAAAGAGAAGAAAAACCTCTATCCGAATCTTGATTATTACGCCGCCCCTATTTATTACGTGCTCGGGATTCCAATTTCACTTTATACACCGATTTTCTTTGCTGCTAGAGCTAGCGGATTAGCAGCCCATGTCATTGAACAGCATTTGCATAATCGCATTTTTAGACCGAGAGTCCGGTATTTAGGGCCAAGAGGATTAAAAGTCTCAGATGATGATAGAAAAACGGGGGAATGAACATGAATAAAACAGCAGTCGCCAATCAAACGGATCAGCTATTAGAAGAAATCGCAGCCTATGCAGTAGACGGGGAAATTACGAGCAAAGAAGCCATTGAAACAGCGCGGTATGTACTGATAGACACACTCGGCTGCGGAATGCTGGCGCTCAATTTTCCAGAATGTACGAAACATCTTGGCCCCATCGTACCTGGTACCGTTGTGCCTAACGGAGCAAGAGTTCCAGGCACTTCGTTTGTGCTAGATCCTGTTCAAGCGGCTTTTGATATAGGCTGTATGATTCGCTGGTTAGATTATAATGACACGTGGCTTGCAGAGGAGTGGGGACATCCGTCAGATAACTTAGGCGGAATATTAGCTGTAAGTGATTACATCAGCAGAACGCGGCTTGCAAACGGTGAAGAGCCGCTTTCGATGAATGACGTATTGCATGCAATAGTCAAGGCACATGAAATTCAAGGTGTGCTCGCTTTAGAAAATTGTCTGAATCGCAATGGCTTGGATCATGTGTTATTTGTCAAAGTGGCAACAAGTGCTGTTGTGTGTGCATTGCTTGGCGGAACGAAGGAAGACGTGCAGCATGTTTTATCGCAAGCGTTTGTTGATAATTCTCCGCTTAGGACGTATCGCCACGCCCCAAACACAGGATCAAGGAAATCGTGGGCAGCAGGTGATGCAACAAGCCGCGGGGTAAGACTGGCAATGATGACACTAAAAGGGGAAATGGGCTATCAAACGCCGCTCAGTGCTGAGAAGTGGGGCTTTGAAGATGTTCTTATGCAAGGAAAATCTCTCACACTCGCTCAGCCGCTAGGATCATACGTCATAGAAAATGTGCTTTTCAAAATTGCTTATCCTGCTGAGTTTCATGCCCAGACGGCTGCAGAGGCCGCTATGATGCTGCATGACGCTGTAAAAGATCGATTAGATGAAATAGACCGGGTAGAGATTACAACACATGAATCAGCGATTCGGATTATTGATAAGAAGGGGCCACTGTATAACCCAGCAGACCGCGATCATTGCTTGCAGTATATTACCGCGATTGGATTGATCTATGGTGAGCTAACAGCTGACCATTATGAAGAAGAAACGGCGCGAAATCCGGCCATTGATCGTCTCCGGGATCAAATGGTTGTCAAAGAAGATAAACGTTATACAGCAGATTATTTAGATCCGAAAAAGAGATCAATAGCAAACTGTGTGCAGATCTTCTTTAAAGACGGGACGATGACAGACCGAATCGAAATTGAATATCCACTTGGTCATCGCAGAAGAAGACAGGAAGGCATTCCGCTGCTTGAAAAGAAATGGGTCTATCATTTGAAGACAAGATTTCCACAAAAACAAGTGGATCAAATTGTGTCACTCTGTCAAAATCCAAATCAATTAAAAACAACAACCGTACCAGCATTTATGGACCTATTCGTCATATAAGGGGGAACTAGTGTGTGGATCGTGAATGATGAATCAAGTCAAGCAGATTTAGCCGCAGCCTTTAAAGAACAAATGCACAAATCAGCTTTATTTCAAATCCCAGGCGTTCACGATGGAATGTCTGCGCTTTATGCAAAAAAAATGGGCTTCCAAGGGCTCTATTTATCTGGCGCCGCTTTTTGTGCCAGCAAAGGACTGCCTGATCTCGGCATGATCCATTCAACGGAAATGGCTGAAAAAGCGAAGGAAATCATTCGAGCTTCTCAGCTGCCGCTTTTGGTCGATATGGATACTGGCTATGGCGGCGTATTGAATGCTGCAAGGGCGGCAAAAGAAATGGTAGAGAGCAAGGTGGCAGCTGTTCAAATTGAAGATCAGCAAATGCCGAAAAAATGCGGACATTTAAACGGAAAATCGCTCGTTCCAGTAGAAGAGATGATCGCGAAAATCAAAGCCATCAAACAAGCGGCACCAACGCTTTTGGTGATTGCAAGAACCGATGCAAAGTCTGTAAACGGGATGGAGGATGTCATCCGCAGAGGCAATCTTTATCTCGAAGCAGGAGCTGATGCTATTTTTCCTGAGGCGCTCATTACAGCTGAAGACTTCACGCATGCGTCAAGCAGCATAAAAGGACCTCTTCTTGCAAATATGACGGAGTTTGGTAAGACACCTTATTATCATGCAGACGAATTTTCGATGTTTGGATTTCAGATGGTCATATACCCTGTGTCATCACTTAGAGTCGCTGCAAAAGCGTATGAGCGTTTATTTACAGAAATCATGGAGAAGGGGACGCAGCAAGGAATGCTGAAGGACATGCAAACGAGAAAAGAGCTGTATGAAACGATTCAATATGATGAATATGAGGAAATGGATCAGCATTTAGCGAAAACGATCCTGCCGGAAATCGGGAAAGAACAGCGATAAAATGAAAAGCACTTCCGTTTAGGAAGTGCTCAGGCTGTCGAGAAAATCTCGACAGCTTTATTTTTTTCCTTAAAGTTTCCATTCCCCCATTTTATAATAGAAAAAAGCAAACTAAAGGAAGGTATTTTTCTCATGTTCCACACTAGAAATTCTTCTCAGCACGAAGCTGAATTTGTATTACTAGATCAACTGGTCGAAGAGGATCACCTGCTTCGTAAAATTGATCAGTACATTGACTTTTCATTTATCGTAGATAAAGTAAAACCGTATTATAGCGAGAATAAAGGTCGCCCTTCTCTTTGATCCACTTATTTTGTTCAAAATGATGTTTATCGGATACCTGTACGGTATCCGTTCTGAAAGACAACTTGAAAAAGAATAAAAAAGATTGTAGAAAAACATGAGTTTCTCTACAATCTGAGCACTTCCATTTAGGAAGTGCTTTTCATTTTATGATAATTAAGAATGAGTTAGATAATGAGATTTTGAAATGTTAATTATTCTTTTAAACATTTTTTTGCTACAAATAAAGTTTAAGGTCTTATGTTGTAAATAAATACCTTATAAGTTATAATTATGAATTAAAAAATATTTCAATAATCTTGAATCCAAAAGATTAATATATTCAAAATTAGTATAAGTAGGTGTTTTAATGAGGAACAAAGAAGTTTTTTATAGTGATATTCAAAAAAGAGCACAATCTATTTATGAAGGCTATCAAGATATAATGAAAAATACTTCAAGAAAAGATATGTCTCTTTCAGAAACTCAATTAAAATTCTTTATAAAAAATGATGGACGTTTAGGCGGAAAAGCTTGGTGTAAAGATAATATTGACCATATAGAAATAAATACAGGAGTAATTAGCAATTTTTTTGATTATTTTATTGGTTTTGCAGAAGAATTAAACCACAAGTTTATAAATGATTTACATTTTAAAATAAGCAAAAAACAAGGAGATGATGTATCATTCTTGCTTCTTTTACAAGATGAAAATAAGGAGGGGATAATATTAAATAATGAAACAATAGATTATAATTTAGCAAGTTTTCTTACTGTTTTTGTATCCAGATTCATTTTAACTCATGAATTAGGGCATTTACTCAACGGTCATTGTCAATATTTGAATAATAACGATTTAAGTTATATCCCTATGTATTACATTAATAGAAGAACTAATAATATATCTCCATTAGATATTAAAACTATGGAAATGGATGCTGACTTTTTTGCAGGTACAGATAGTTTTAGATATTTATTAATATTATATAATCATTTTGAAGAAAGAGTTGATCCCGCTTTATTGATAAAGCCAATTGATTTGTTTTTTTGGTGGTCTTTTGCAATTAGAAGTAATTTTTTAATTTCACAACATATATTGAATGATGAAGAGTATTCGACTGATAGGACACACTTACCAAGTGTAGCGCGATTTGTCCTAATACTAACTTCAATTGTAGAGAGTATAGATAATGGTATTTACAAAATAAATTATCGCAGTGGGGATAGTGAAGAGAAACTAGTAAAAAAGCTCCTAGATGGAGCAATGTATGCTGAAGAATATTATAATTCAAAATTCCATACAGAATATGCTATGACTGAAACTATGAAGAATGAAAAGTATGTAAATACAGTATCAGATTTGGAAACTAACTGGGATAATTTAAGAAATAAATTAATCAGTTTTTCGAGGCTCCCACTATTTGAAAGAAAAAATAGGGATTTTACATTAGAATGAACTGTATTAAGCCGACTTTGTGAAAATTTTATCACTAAAGATTTGTGTGTAGCATTTTTCTCATTGATATAATCAAACTATGTTAGTACTGATTATACCAATGAGAAATGTTTTTTTACGATGATGGTGTGGATGATGAAGCCAATTTCATCTTTTCTTCAACTGTTTTCGTTTTTTCTTTTACTTTTTCAGCATAAGTGAAATCACCGTAGCAATACGGATAGCGGAAGTTATCTTTGTTGCCTCCGCACGTATAGACTTCGGGGTTTTGTTTCACTTGCTTTTTGGAGTATTGCTTTGCCAATTTCTCGGAATGTTTTCCCCCGTTTTTTGCAACAAAATCAATATAGCCGATTCCCATATTATAGCTTTGAATAATGGTTTCCAAATCAACGCCTTTTTTCTTCCCATGCTTGTACATAGTAGAAAAATGATGGACTCCTTGTCTAATGCTTTTCTGAGGGTCATTGATTTCATTTCGTTTCAAACCAAGAGATTCAGAGGACTGCATTGGATCTCCGCCTCTGCCTTTTGATTCTTGATACATCATACCGAGGATTAACGCGGTATATTGATCTAAATCTTGATCTCTTAGCTCTGTTTCTACAAGCGGCTTGTAATCATCCAATCTCGACAAAACAATTGATTCCGTATCAATCGGCAGCTTTTTTAATTCCTTTTGATTAAAGGACATGACAATGGCTGCTAATACGAAAACAAACAGAAAAATCGTGAAGCAGCCTGAAATGGCAAAACATCCTGTTTTTTTCTTTTTCAAGGTCAGTTCACCCCTGTTTTGCCCCGCTTTTAAAAGGGAAGTACAGCCTTTTTATTATGCCATATCCTGCACAGGATACCAAGTGAAAACCTTATAATCAATCATACCCAAATGTAAATTCGGGTCTTGTTTTCAATCTGTAGCAGAAATAAACAAAACCGATAATCAGCCAAAGCATACCAATGATTAATGCATTTGTACTGATGCTCGTTAACAGCCAAATACAAAAGGCCGTCCCGCACAGAGGGATCAATGCGTATCTCAATGTATTGAGTACACCTCTTTGTTTTTGTCTGACGAAATAGTACGCAAAAACAGACAAGTTCACAAAAGTGAATCCAATCAACGCGCCGAAGCTGATAAAGGAATAAATGACTTCAAGTTCGCCAACGACTGCGGTTAAGGAGAAAGCACCAATTAATAAAATATTAAAAACAGGGGTTTTTAATCTCGGATGAATATATCCGAAGAAACGCTTCGGTAACGACTCATCTCTACCCATTGCATATAACAGCCTTGCTGCACTTGCATGTGACGATAAGGAAGAAGAGATGACAGCGACCATTGTGCCAGCTAAAAAGAACGAGTGGAGAAATGCGCCCCCCACAAATTCCGCAATTTCAAGTGAGGCAGCATCGGGATGCTTGAACTGTTGAAAATTTGGAAATACCTGCTGCAAAAAATAAGACGTCAAGGTAAACAGTACGCCTCCAATGGCGACGGTTAAGAAGATGGCAAGTGGGATCGTCTTTTTTGGCTTAATGGTTTCCTCAGACATGGTCGAAATTGCATCAAATCCTAGAAACGAAAAACATAAAATGGTCGCTCCTGAAAAAATAAGCGCTGGTTCTAAGCTCGCTGAATAAAAAGGCCGGGCGGACAATAATTCTCCACTTCCAGCGTTTTTTGTGAGCCCATAAATAACAAACCCAACAAAAGTGACGGCGACAATGACCTGGAAGGTCACAAATAGTGCCGTGATGTTGGCTGTAAGCCGAATACCGATTACATTGACAGTCGTTATGGCGATAGCAAGTATGATGATCCAAATGAAATGAGGTACATCAGGAAAGGCTGCGGTTAAATAAGCACTTCCGATCGCAAAATTCACCATAGGCAAAAATAAATAATCCAGTAAAAGTGTCCAGCCCACAAGGAAGCCGACATGAGGATGAATACTTTTTTGCGCATATGTATAAGCAGATCCTGCTTTTGGAAAAGCCTTCACCATATTCCCATAGCTAAGCGCTGTCAATAGTAATGCAAGTAACGTAAATATATAAGCTGCAGCGACGTGTCCTTTCGTCAGCTGAGCAACAATGCCGTATGAATCAAATACGACAAGTGGATCCATATAAGCAAGCCCGATCACAACAAGTGGAAAGACAGTCAGGCTGCGTTTTAGTCTTGGCTCTTCAGTCAATTTGCCTATCAGCTCCTCTAAAAAAATGAATAAATAATGCTCATTTTAAAAAGAATGCTACCAAGTGTCAATGCTATTTGAGTAAATCTTTTTTCTAAAGTGTGCCCGCTTTGCATGCCGGACGTTTTGGTATATGATGATACAGAGAATAAGTCGTGATTTGACGGACAAGAAAGGTGAAGCAAAATGAAGGAAGAACTGAATACAAATCAAGAACAGGAACGGATGGAGCTGGATGAAGAAAGTCTATTTCTTGTCTCCCAAACCTTTAAAGCTTTATCTGATCCGACTCGTATTCGAATTCTGCACCTGCTGTCTCAAGGTGAACACTCGGTAAATGATATAGCAGAAACACTGAATCTCATGCAATCAACCGTTTCTCATCAGCTGCGCTTTTTAAAAAACCTTCGTCTCGTGAAATCTAGACGAGCAGGGACCTCGATTTTTTACAGCCCTGAAGATCAGCATGTGATGGAAGTGCTTGAACAGATGATTCACCATGCACAGCACGATTGATAAAAAACCTTCCTACGCCTATAGGAAGGTTTTTATGCATGATGCACATGTGTCGATCGTTTACTTGCTTTCATCATGTGATAAGAAAAAACAACATAGTAAGCAGCTAAAAGAAAAAAGCTGAGCATGGTCATCGCATCATCGCTCACGATATGCTGATATAGTTCAACGACACTGATCTTGGTCATCGAATGGTTTGTCAGCTCAACCAGCTTAAAACTAAGCCTGGGTAAAAACAAACATAAAATGAAGCTTTCAATCCATTTACTCGTTTTCATATACAGCCGGCCATTTTCTTCTTTCATTCGAATCGTCTGATAGGCATGAATAGCCAGGCTGCTTCCAAAAAGCATGCCAATAGCGGCATAGATGAAGATACTGTGATTTTGCCATCCTTCTGATAGGAGAATAAGGGCAGAGAGACCAAAGATATACATTCTCATCAAAAGACTGATGGGGCGTACAAGCTGATAGCGTCTCATTCGATTCATTCGAATCATGATGCAGATCAACATAATGCTCCCAATCATGAACAACTGCCACACGTTATGTGTCATGATGCAACCTCCTCCTGCACGTGCAGGGATGTAAACGAATGCTGGCTGTTACTTATCTTTACCATTCTTTCTTTTTTTATCAAAACAAAACCTACATTTATGAAAAAGAGGAAAAGTCATGAAAATCGACCGCATTTTATCTATTGTGATGCTGCTCATTAGCAAGAAGCAGGTACAGGCGAAAGATCTTGCTGAACTCCACGAAGTGAGCGTGAGGACCATTTATCGTGATATTGATACCATCAATCAAGCGGGAATCCCTATTGTGACAACCCAAGGAGCAGGTGGAGGCATTTCACTTGTTGAGGACTATCGTTTAGAGAAAAAATTATTTACCGATGATGACATCGAGGTCATTTTAACAGCCCTCGAAAGCATGACGAGTGCGTACTCCTTTAAAGAAAGTGAGCATGTACTGAAAAAAATCAAATCGCTCATTCCCACGCATACGGGTGAGAGCGAAAAACAGCATCATGTCTTCATTGATTTAAGCTCCTGGGGAAAAGACAGCCAGGCAGAGCAGAAGCTCCAGCTCATCCATACAGCTGCCTCAGCGCACCAATATATTCAGTTCACCTATCGCAATGCGAAAGGCGAAACACTTCCACGCAAAGTGGAGCCTTATACGCTTGTTTTAAAAGGAAGGCATTGGTATTTGTATGCGTTTTGTTGTGTGAAAAAAGCTTTTCGTCTGTTCAAGCTGACCAGAATGACGGGTCTTGTCACCATTTCAGGATATTTCCAACCGAAAAGAATCAAAAACGAAGAGAAGCCTTGGAATGACTCTTGGCAAGAACAACCATCGGTCAGCTCTGTCACGCTCAGGTTAACGGAAGCATCAGTGGGCAAAGTGAAGGAATGGGTGGATGAGAACGAATTGAACGTATGTTCAGACGGAAGCTATCTTGCCACCATCACTGTACCTCAAGATGATTGGTTAAATAGTTTCCTATTCCATTTAGGTCCAGATGTCGACATTCTTTCCCCGAAGCATGTCAAAGAAGCGTTTGATCTCCAGTTGAAACAATTTCTCAAACGAATGGAAACTTGACACAATGTTGTCAGGTTTCTTTTTATATGATAGAAAAAAAGGAGATGAGAATGTATGTACGATATCGTGACATTAGAGAAACAATGGATGAAAGGGTTGTCTGTTCGAACAACAAACGAAATGGAGCTGACAAAAGAGCGGAAGATTGCTCCGCTCTGGCAGCAATTTTTCTCGCAGCAGCTTCACGGAGGGCAAGCGCCCGTCATAGGGCTGTATTCAGATTATGAGAAAGATGAACATGGCTCTTATTTATTTACTGCTGGGCAATTCGTGGATCAGCAGTTAGAACATGCCATAGAGATTCCTGCGTCCACCTACGCAAAATTCCAAACGAGAAAGGGCCCGATTGAAGAGGTCGTGTTTGAAACATGGCAGCAGATTTGGACGTGGGATGAGCGCCATTACCGCACATATACAGGCGACTTTGAATGGTATGATGAAAGATCTATAGATCCAAAAGAAGCGCAAATTGATATTTATATTGCGATTGATCAAGAAATGCTTGCTAAAACTAATAGCGTTAGTTAAGTTATTGGAGCTACGCTTATCCTGGCGACCTTATCATAAAGCCTCAAGAAAAGCTTCAAGCTGCCGTTTGTGAAGAAGGCATACACGGAGGGATAAAGAAGAAGCTGTTTTACCCTTTGCCATGCAGTATGTTCAATTAAAGGAGATCTGTCTCATTGACAGGTCTTTTTTTTGCAGTGAATCGATATCTTAAAAGGGCGGCCGTCTTGAAGAATTTTTTTAACAGAAAACGAATAAAGATTTGACAGTTTTGTGAAACATGGTATGCTTATTATGTGAAATAATTCACATAGAGGAGTAGAGGCAGATGAAAAGAAAGCCTGTTTATGTGGAAACAACCATTCATGCACCTATAGAGAAAGTATGGGAATATACGCAAAATCCAAAGCTTCATGAACAGTGGGATTTGCGTTTTTCAACCATTTCATTAAATGAACCCCAAAATGAACAGCCCCAATCCTTTTTGTATGAAAAGCATCTTGGGTTTGGTTTAAGTGTCACAGGGACAGGAGCGTATCGAACAAGAATGATGGATGAACGGAATGAGCGGGCATCCTCACTCAATTTCAAATCGTCACACCCATTGTCTTTTATCAAAGAAGGCAGCGGCTACTGGAAGTATATGAAAACAAGCGATCACATTGTATTTCAAACTCAATTTGATTACGAAACGAAAGAAGGAAAAGGCTGGACATGGGCAGACCGAATTCTTTTTCGCCCGATGATAGGATTTATGACGGCCTTTAGTTTTGGCGCATTAAAGACGTGGCTTGAAAAGGGTACGCATCCTCGGTTATTACTAGAGAGAACACTTGCTCATTACGGGATTTGTTTGCTGTTTGCCATCGTCTGGCTATGCCAAGCGGTCATCCCTTTTTCACATTCTGCTTTTGATCATAGCACGAGTTTTCGATTGTTTTATGCGCTTTTAGGTGTATCATGGCTAATTCCTAAGCTATCAAAAAAATATCTTTTCATTCTACAAAGCATTTTTTTTCTGATCATGCTTTGTATAGGGATCCTATCCCCGCAAACGACGCTTCATGAGCCGCTTGTGATGAGTGCATTTTTCATCTTGTCGATTGCAGGTATGATAAATCTAAAAGATTGTGTAGATGTATTTTCCATCAAACGAAAAAGGGGAGGTAGACATGGTCGTTCATCGTCATCAAGTAAAGGATTACGATAAACTGCATCCAAAACTAAAAGAGAGATACAACCGCGCGTTTTCTGCTGAAGGCACCATGGAGGAGATAGGCGGCGGGTCAAGACTCATTCAATTGATCTTCAGAATTGGTCCATTGTTTCGCTGTTTTTTCCCTGAGAGAGGAAAAGATATTCCTTTCCAAATTGTCAATGAGCCCTTTGTGACAAATAAGGGGGAGGAAGGGATGCACTGGTATCGAACGTTTTATTTCCCAAAGCAGGAGCGGCACTTTGATGCAGATATGATCATTGATCAGAAGAGTCATACAGTCCTAGACTACTTTGGAAAGCCTAGACTTCTTGTGTCAGAGCTTCATTTTACAGTAACAAAGCATGGTTTCTTGCATATTCAATCCGGCCGGCAGAAGTTTTTGATGTTCGGCAGGGAATGGCCGCTGCCTTCATGTCTTTATGGTGTGTCAGATGTAACGGAAGGCTACGATGAGCATGCAGGTGAATATACCATTGATGTCCACGTGAAAAATCGCCTGTTTGGTACTCTTTTTACATATAAAGGCCGTTTTACAGAAAGGGTGTCTCATGATGAATAAGTGGCATTTGACATCCAGTCTGATCTTTATGTCTTTTTTTATCGCCACCCGTTTGATGACAGGTCCGATAGCAGAATTTTTTGTTCTCATGGCGATTCTATTTTTTCTTCCCGCTGCCTTACACTTTTTTGAGAAAGAAGGGAAGAAACAAAAGCCAGGGATGCTGATCGGCTTTTTAATGAAAGCCTTTCCACTAGCCGCTCTTTGTGCAACCGCTGCTTTTATCTATCATTCCGCCTGGTTTGCATCGGGATGGCTTTTATATACATTCCTGTTGGCGTTATTTGGCTTTGCTCGTTTGCTGAAAAGAGGAATCTTTCCGCTTCATGAACTGATGATTGATGGTGCATGGATGTATATCGCTTTAGGCGGGCTTTGGTTTTGGCTGTACACAACAGATATACAGGTGATGACATTTTCGCCGATCATTGTTCTTTTGACCGCTATTCATTTTCATTACTCAGCTTTTTTTATCCCGCTTTTTTATGGATTTTTAGGAAGGCAGCGAACAAAGGAGACAGCTTTATACAAAGCGGCGGGCTGGGTGATTTTGCTGTCGCCTGTGATGATTGCTGTTGGGATTAGCTTCTCCCGTCTATTTGATACGTTCAGCGTCGTTCTTTATGTGGTTGCCCTCTACATATATGGAATCCTTTGTGTGAAAACAAAATTTCGGTCAACTTTCGCAAAAGGTCTTGTTGTGTTTTCTAGCTTTGTTTTAATGGGGACGATCGTGTTATCTCTTCTTTATTCAGCGGGTATGCTTATGCGAGTGACCTACATCAGCATTGATCAGATGATTTGGTTTCATGGCAGTATCAATGCTTTTTTTGTGATTTTGCCAGGTTTAATTGGCTGGTTGATCGAAGGACCGAAGGATCAATTGAAGCAGAAGGATTTTCCGATTTCGAAAGTGCATGGTCGCTTTCATTTGATCTCTTTTCAAGAGGAAAGAGTGCACGATCGAGAGAAGCTCGGTTTAGTCGATTCACTTGATGAATTAAATGGAACGACATTTTCAGCTGATCGGGTTTCACCTGTGATTCGCAGATTTTATGAGAACCCTATGGCTTTTACGTTAAAAGCAGCCGTCAGTTTCCATTGGTGGGTGAGGCCTTTTGTTTTTTTACTTCAGCCAGTGTTTAAGAAAATAGGTCAGCTTTATTTGGGGTCATCTCGTATTCCTTATGAAATGCCGGGAAGTCTTTGTAGATTTCAACACACTAAGGAAGAAAGAGAGAATGTGCGTGCGTGGATTCGTCACAACGAGAAAGGGGAGCAAGTCTTTTTTGCACTTTATGCTCTTCATCACGATGCAGCTGCGGGTTATATGAATATTGCGCTGCCACTTCCGTATTCTCAGCTGACTGCCATTTTAAAACCTTTTAATGAAAAGGAAGACTTTCTATTAAAAAGCACATGTCCAAAAGGCAGTACCGGTGACGAAGGATTGTATTTACATACGCCTTTTATCACCATGAAACTGCCAATGGAAGAAAGCTTTCATATGAAGCCGGAGACAGATCAAAGTCTCACAGCGGTCCACCAAATGAAGCTGTTCGGTGTTCCTTTTTTAACGATTCATTATCATATTGACAGCGAAAGTCATCATGTTAGTCAATGATGTCACATGGTTCACCGTGCCGAATGATGTTCACAATCGCTTGCCCATCACTCGGATGATGATCTGCATACTGGACTGGCAGCAGTGCAAAAAATACATAGTAGACTGAGAAGTAAGCAAATTGATAGAAAAATTGGTGCTCTGGCAGGAAATCATTGGCGATCATTGTATTCAGTATGAGAACACTGAGCAGGTTGCATAATGAACCGCCTAAGTAGACAAGAATGTGCGAAAATCGGTTATTTTTTCTCATTTCTTCATAGTGGCAAAATGCATCTAGAAAATAGATTCGTCTAATTTCAACGACGCCTACTTTCAACACTTTTTTGCCTCTGCCAAGAGCAAAGGAAACCTTTGCCCCAAACATCCACGCGACCACAATATGGCCAAGCTGATGCAGGATGGCAACGATAGGAAGAATGACGAAAAACGACCAGCAAAACGTCCACATATCCGATAATGTAAACAAGTGTGACCCCTCCCCAATATATTCGGGAGGAAGCAGTAGGATTATTTGCCATTTTACTGAATTCATTTTCAAGATGCAAACATTTAATACACGACTATAAATTTATTATGTAAACTAAAAGGGTGATTTTAGCGCTGAATAGGCTTTTTGAACCTCCTTTTTGACGAAATGAATGTGCTACAATGGATAATCAATAGATTACGTTACCTTTCGTGAAGGGGAGAGAGTCATATGGCAGATATTGAACAGTTCTTGGCGTTAGATATTCGTGTTGGGACGATCATAGAAGCAGAATTATTTGCAGAGGCAAGAGTGCCAGCGTTGAAACTCAAGATTGATTTTGGTGAAGAAATTGGTGTAAAGCAATCTAGTGCTCAGCTGACAAAGCGTTATACAGCGGAGAAACTTACCGGCAAACAAATTGTAGCAGTCGTTAATTTCCCGCCAAGAAGAATTGCAGGGTTCAAATCAGAAGTGCTTGTCTTAGGAGGCATGCCATCAAAAGAAGACGTGGTTTTGCTAGCCACAGATGAACCGGTTGAGAATGGAACAAAAATAGGGTAAGAAAAAAGACATCTTCCTCAGAAGATGTCTTTTGCGTATTGAGGCGGAATAACCACACGCCACATTCGTGTGTGTCTCAAAGAGACATGTTACCCGACTTACACAATTCAGCTCATCGCTTGATTAATATAGCATGGGATGAGCTTGAATGCAACCATTAAATGAATTCTTTCAGATTTTCATGTCATTTTACAAGATGAATGACAAAAAATCGATTATTTGGATTATTTTTTCAAAAAATATTGAAAAGTCAGATCAGATTTTATAAAATGAATTCATCTTAGTTTGTTTGGTCAATAAACTAAGATGGATTTCAAGCATTGATTCCTACATTGAAGGAGATGATTCCGTCATTCAACTGATTTGCTGCTTAAATGGGCTAAGCTGAAAGGATGAGATGTTCAGCTACATTTTTACAACAAATTGAAAGCGCTTTATATTTCCCGCATTGATTGCTGCTGCCCTCCATCATCTGTTCGTTAGAAGAGGCTAAGTGAAGAAGGGAGAAAGCTCATGGTTAGTGAGAATTTAAAGAAGATTCGTATGTCTGAAAAAGTGGGATATGCTTCAGGGGATTTCGCATGTAATTTGATTTATGCAACTGTCTCTACGTATCTATTATTTTTTTATACAGATGTGTACGGTTTATCAGCGGCAGCAGCAGGGACGATGTTTTTGGTTGTTCGCGCCATCGATGCGCTTGCAGATCCATTTATTGGTGCATTGGTGGACCGGACGAACAGCCGTTTTGGCAGGTTCAGACCTTACTTGTTATTCGGTGCGTTTCCTTTCGTCGTACTTGCCATCCTTTGCTTTACAACACCTGATTTTTCCGAAATGGGTAAACTCATTTATGCCTACATCACGTATGTTGGTTTATCGCTTACATACACATTCATCAACGTTCCTTATGGTGCTTTAACTTCCGCAATGACAAGAAATAACCAAGAGGTTGTCAGTATTACGTCCGTTCGTATGGTTTTTGCCAATCTAGGCGGTCTAGTTGTGGCTTTTTTTGTTCCTTTTCTTGCGACCTTTTTAAGTGATACGACAGGTAATACAGCACTCGGCTGGCAGATGACGATGGCTTTTCTCGGCGTTCTTGGCGGTGCATTACTGATTTTCTGTTTTAAAAGCACGAATGAACGTGTCACGCTTCAAAAGCCAGAGGAAAAGATTAAATTCAGTGATATCTTTGTCCAGTTGCGAGTGAATCGTCCGCTTGTTGTATTAAGCATTTTCTTTATTATTATTTTTGGTGTGAACTCGATCAGCAACTCTGTTGGGATCTATTATGTGACGTATAACCTTGGCAGAGAAGATTTAGTGAAATGGTACGGACTCATTGGCAGTCTGCCAGCTTTAATGGTGCTGCCGTTTATTCCTAAGCTGCACAAGCTGTTAGGAAAGAAAAAGCTGCTGAATTATTCTTTATTGCTGAATATCGTAGGTCTTCTTGCATTACTTGTGATACCGCCGAGTCAAATCACTTTAATACTGATTTTCAGGCTCGTTGCTGCTGCGGGGAGTATTACAGCCGGTGCTTACATGTGGGCACTTATTCCAGAGACTGTTGAATATGGCGAATATAAAACAGGGAAAAGGATGGGCGGGCTCATCTACGCGGTCATTGGGTTCTTCTTTAAATTTGGGATGGCGTTAGGCGGGATTGTGCCGGGGCTTGTACTCGATCGATTTGGCTATGTCGCGAACCAAATGCAGACACCAGAAGCATTACTTGGCATTTTAATTACGGTAACGGTGATTCCTGTATGCTTACTGATTTTAGCGATGATTGATATTAATTTTTACAACCTAGATGAAGAAAAACACAAAAAAGTTGTAAGGGAGCTTGAGAATAGGGATCAAGTATATATCGATCATATGGATGATTTTAAAATGTAGGTCGTGAAGAGGAGGAAGTTGAATGAAAATTACCAATCCAGTGCTCAAAGGGTTTAACCCGGACCCAAGTATTTGCCGTGTAGGAGAAGATTATTACATGGCGGTCTCTACATTTGAATGGTTTCCAGGGGTGCAAATTTATCATTCGAGGGATTTAGTCCATTGGCGGCTTGCTGCGCGTCCTTTGCAAAAAACGTCGCAGCTGGATATGAAGGGGAATCCTGATTCTGGCGGAGTATGGGCACCGTGCCTAAGCTATGCAGATGGTCAGTTTTGGCTCATTTATTCAGATATCAAAGTAGTGGATGGTCCATTTAAAGATGGTCATAATTATTTGGTCACGGCAAGTGAAGTGGATGGTGATTGGAGTGAGCCGGTCCGTCTCAATAGCTCTGGCTTTGATCCCTCTTTATTTCATGATCAAAGCGGCAAGAAATACGTCTTAAATATGCTGTGGGATCATAGGGAAAAGCACCATTCATTTGCGGGTATTGCCCTGCAGGAATATAGCGTGACGGAAAAGAAACTCATTGGTCAGCGGAAGGTCATTTTTAAAGGCACGCCGATAAAATTGACAGAAGCGCCGCATCTTTATCACATTGGTGATTACTATTATTTATTAACAGCAGAAGGAGGTACCCGGTACGAGCATGCGGCAACAATTGCCCGTTCCTCGCAGATTGAAGGGCCTTATGAGGTTCATCCTGATAACCCCATTTTAAGTGCTTTTCACGCACCTGAACATCCGCTTCAAAAATGCGGGCATGCTTCCATCGTTCAAACGCATACAAATGAATGGTATTTGGCTCATCTCACTGGCCGCCCCATTCAATCAAGCAAGGAATCTATTTTTCAACAGAGAGGGTGGTGTCCTTTAGGAAGAGAAACAGCGATTCAAAAGCTCGAATGGAAGGATGGCTGGCCGTATGTTGTGGGCGGAAAAGAGGGGGCGCTGGAGGTTGAAGCGCCAGCGATAAACGAAAAGGTTTTTGCTCCTACACACCATACAGTCGATGAATTTAAAGAATCAACGTTAAATAGACACTTCCAAACATTAAGAATCCCTTTTACTGATCAGATCGGTTCATTAACGGAAAAACCTCAGCATTTAAGGTTATACGGTCAGGAATCTCTAACATCTAAGTTTACCCAAGCTTTCGTTGCAAGGCGCTGGCAAAGCTTTTATTTTGAAGCAGAGACAGCTGTGTCGTTCTTTCCAGAGAATTTCCAGCAAGCCGCTGGTCTTGTGAATTATTATAATACGGAAAATTGGACAGCGCTTCAGGTGACATATGACGAGGAACTTGGCCGCATTCTTGAACTATCTGTCTGTCAAAACCTTTCCTTTTCTCAGCCGTTGACACAAAAAATCGTCATTCCAGAGGAGGTCACGTATGTGTATTTAAAAGTGACCGTTCAGAAAGAGACATATACCTATTCTTATTCTTTTGATCAACGAGAATGGAAGGAAATTGATGTGTCATTTGAATCAAGCCATTTATCCGATGACTTCATTCGAGGAGGGGGATTTTTTACAGGGGCATTTGTCGGCATGCAGTGCCAGGATACAAGCGGCGAGCGTCTTCCTGCTGATTTCAACTATTTCCGTTATGAAGAAACAGATAAATAAAAAAGACAACACGCTGAGAGCTGTCTTTTTTATCTATGAACCTGTCATGGTGAGAGGGTGGCATCTTGCAGGAAAGCTTCAATGACTAGAGATGTCATCCCTAATACCGGTGCGTTGTGTCCTAATGACGAAGGAAGCAGCTCTACATGTGAACTGAATTGAGTATCTATCCTTGAGGATACCTCCTCTTGAATCACACGTAAAACCGTTGGCTGTGCTTCAATCACCTTGTTTCGTAAAATAATCGCTTGCGGGTTAAAGGTATGCAGGACGTTTGTGAGACCGACGCCAAGGTAAAAACCAAAGTTGCGCAGGGCATTGAGCGTTTTCATATCATTTAACGTCGCCAGCTGTTCCAAGTCTTGATGGGAGATGGGCTGATCATTTGTTTGAAGAGACTGAAACAAGGCTTTCTCAGATGCATACAGCTCCCAGCATCCACGGTTTCCGCAGCTGCATGTTGGTCCATTAAAGTCGATGGTCATATGTCCCATTTCACCAGAAAAGCCGTATGCGCCTCTGTATAAATGATGATTGATAATGATCCCGATCCCAATGCCAGTGCCGATGCTGGCATAGATCAAATGATCATAGTGTTTAGCAGCGCCAAAGATTTTTTCACCATATGCACCCGCGTTTGCTTCATTTTCAATGAAGACGGGTACTTGGAAAGCGTCTTGGAGCGTTGTTTTCAGGTCAACATTTTTCCATTTGGAATGAGGCGTAAACACGATTTGTTCATCGGTATCCACTAACCCAGGTATACATAGGCCAATACCTATGAGCCCGTATGGGGAAGAGGGGATTTGTGCCATCAACTGCTGTATTAATTCAATTAAAATGCGTATGGTCACATCAGGAGAGCTTGATGGGAGCTTGATCTGCTCTTCATGAAGAATGAACCCTTCGAGGTCGGTTAAAATGCCGTTGACATAATCAACGCCGACATCAATCCCGATGGAGCAGCCAGCACGTTTATTAAACATCAGTAAAACCGGTCTTCTCCCGCCGCTAGACTCACCTTGACCGATCTCATAGACGAGATGCTCTTTCATTAATGTACTTACTTGAGAGGAAACAGTCGATTTATTTAATCCAGTGCGTTCAGATAATTTTGCTCTGGAAATTGGCGCATGCTGGAGAATTTCTTTTAATAATAGCTTTTGATTTATTTTTTTCACAAAGTTCTGATCAGCAATATCCACGTTATCCACTCCATTTGTTTCGTCTTTAGATTAAGTTGAAAAAAAGTTACTTTTGTTTGCCTGTATTCTGTAAGAAGGATGATTTTAACTTTATTATAACGAAAATATTTCTAAAAAACTAAAAAATATGGAAAATTCAAAGTGAATTGATCATAGATTGAACATTAGTTTGTTGAATCAACTTACTAAGTATATTCATAGGAGGAATAAAAGATGGCCAACTCAAATATGAAAACGTTACACAACTTAGAAGGAATCGGAAAAATACAATATGAAGGAAAACAATCAAAAAATCCACTCGCTTTTAAACACTATGATCCAAACGAAATGATTGGCGGAAAAACAATGAAAGATCACCTGCGCTTCTCAGTCGCTTATTGGCATACATTGACTGCAGATGGAACAGACATGTTTGGAACTGGCACGATGCAGAGAGCCTGGGACTCCTATAGCGGAATGGATTTAGCGAAAGCTAGATTAGAAGTGGCCTTTCAACTTTTTGATCTATTGGATGTTCCGTATTTTTCCTTCCATGACCGTGACATTGCACCGGAGGGAGATACGCTTCAAGAGACCAATCAACAATTAGACATCATTTTAGATAGAATGAAAGAATACATGCGGGATAGCGGAGTAAAGCTGCTCTGGAACACGGCCAATATGTTCAAACATCCTAGATTTGTACACGGCGCAGCGACATCTTGTCATGCAGATGTCTTTGCCTATGCGGCCGCACAGGTGAAAAAAGGCATCGAAACAGCTAAAGAACTCGGCGCTGAAAACTACGTTTTCTGGGGAGGACGAGAAGGATACGATACTCTGCTGAATACAGATATGAAAAGAGAGCTTGACCACATGGCGTCGTTCTTGCATATGGCTGTTGATTATGCAAAGGAAATAGAGTACACTGGCCAATTTTTAATTGAGCCTAAGCCAAAGGAGCCAACCACTCATCAATACGATGCAGATGCAGCGACATCTATCGCCTTTTTAAAGCAATACGGATTAGATTCACATTTTAAATTGAATATCGAGGCCAATCACGCGACGCTTGCCGGTCATACGTTTGAGCATGAATTACGAGTAGCAAGAATACATGGATTGCTCGGTTCTGTGGATGCGAACCAAGGGAATACGCTGCTCGGCTGGGACACTGATGAATTTCCAACAGATTTATATGCCACAACTCTTGCCATGTATGAAATTCTGCAAAATGGCGGACTAGGAACTGGTGGTCTCAATTTTGATGCAAAAGTTAGAAGAGCTTCTTTTGAGCTTGAAGATATTTTGTATGCCCATATTGCGGGTATGGATGCATTCGCAAAAGGACTGCGGGTCGCTCATAGACTCATAGAAGATCGTGTGTTTGAAGATGTGATAAAGCACAGGTATCGCAGTTTTTCTGAAGGGATTGGCCGTGACATTTCAGAAGGAAAGGCAAACTTTCATACATTAGAAGAGTATGCGCTCAAACACCCTTTGATCAGAAACGAATCGGGAAGAGAGGAACAGTTGAAAGCCCGGTTAAATCAATATTTGTTAGAAGATTGATTAAAGGAGCGGACCTGTTTTGAAGGAGTGAAGACATGAAGTATGTGATGGGAATTGATCTTGGAACGAGCGGAGTCAAAGCAATATTAGTAGATGAGAATGGAAAGGTGTGCTGCGAGGCCTCTAAGCCTTACCGCCTCATTCAAGATAAACCTGGATATTGTGAGCAGAACCCAGAGGATTGGGTTGAGCAAACAGTGGCTGCGATGAAAGAACTGATGGCAAGACAGCCTGTTCATTCAAAGAAAGTAGAAGGCATCAGCTTTTCTGGACAGATGCATGGTCTGGTTCTTTTAAATGAATCCCGCAAGGTACTCCGCCCTGCGATTTTATGGAATGATACACGAACGACAGCGCAATGTACACGCATCACAAAAAAGCTGGGGGAACGGCTGCAAAAGATCACGAAAAATCAGGCGCTAGAAGGATTTACACTGCCAAAATTATTATGGGTAAAGGAACATGAACCAGAAATTGATCAACAAATCGACATGTTTTTACTCCCGAAAGATTATGTCAGATTTCGTTTAACAGGGTCTGTTCATATCGATCATTCTGATGCGGCTGGCACATTGCTGTTAGATATTGGAGAGCAAAAGTGGAGTGAAGAGATTTGTCAGGCATTTGATATTCCTCCTCATATTTGTCCGCCGCTTGTCTCATCAGAGGATGAGGTCGGTACACTATTGCCGCATATTGCACGTGAGGCGGGGATCGAAGAGGGTGCAAAAGTCTTTGCTGGCGGGGCAGACAATGCTTGCGGAGCAATTGGAGCTGGCATTTTATCCTCTGGCCGCACGTTATGCAGCATTGGCACATCTGGCGTCATTCTCTCTTACGAAGAGGATCATGAAAGAGCGCTTCAAGGAAACTTGCATTTGTTTCATCATGCAAAAAAAGACGCTTTTTACACAATGGGTGTCACCCTTTCAGCAGGATATAGCCTTAACTGGGTAAAACACTTACTGGCTCCAGAGGAATCGTTCCAATCGCTTTTAGAGGGTGCGGTTGATGTCGCGCCAGGAGCGAATGGATTGCTCTTTACGCCATATTTAGTCGGGGAGAGAACACCTCATGCGGATTCTACCGTTCGTGGAAGCTTGATTGGATTAGACAGCAGACATGAAAGGACACATATCGTAAGGGCTGTGCTAGAAGGGATTACCTTCTCGTTAAATGAATCCATCGCCTTATTCCGGCAAGCAGGGAAACACATAGATTCTATTGTCTCCATTGGGGGCGGCGCGAGAAGCCGGACATGGCTTCAAATGCAAGCAGACATTTTTCAGGCTGAGGTCATCCAGTTAGACAATGAACAAGGGCCTGCTTTAGGTGCAGCTATGCTGGCCGCCGTTGGCTGCGGATGGTATCCATCGCTTGAGGCATGTGCAGATCAGTTTATTCATCAAGCTGCTGTCTATGAGCCAGAGCAGCAGCATGCAAGTATATATGCTGATCTATTTCATCTGTATCAAAAGATCTATACACAAACAAGAGACATCCATGCCGGGTTAGAACAATACCGTTCTGTCTAGCAAGAAAGGTTACATGAAAGGAGGTGATGGGCTCGTTTCATCTTAGAGAAGGCAGAATAATATGATGAAAAAAGGAGAGGGATGAAAAATGAATTTGAAAAGATTGAGGCTGTTGTTTGTGATGTGTATTGGATTTGTGCTGACACTGACTGCTGTACCAGCTCATGCGGAAACGATTTATGATAATAGAATAGGCACACACAGCGGATACGATTTTGAATTATGGAAGGATTACGGAAATACCTCAATGACACTCAATAATGGCGGAGCATTTAGCGCACAATGGAACAATATTGGAAATGCTTTGTTTCGAAAAGGGAAGAAGTTTGATTCCACTAAAACTCATCATCAACTTGGCAACATCTCCATCAATTACAACGCAGCCTTTAACCCAGGCGGGAATTCCTACTTATGTGTCTATGGCTGGACACAATCTCCATTAGCTGAATACTACATTGTTGAGTCATGGGGCACATATCGCCCAACAGGAACGTATAAAGGATCATTTTATGCCGATGGAGGCACATATGACATTTATGAAACGCTACGTGTCAACCAGCCTTCTATTATTGGGGACGCTACCTTTAAGCAATATTGGAGTGTACGTCAAACAAAACGTACGAGCGGAACTGTATCCGTCAGTGAGCATTTCAGAAAATGGGAAAGCCTAGGTATGCCAATGGGGAAAATGTATGAAACAGCATTAACTGTAGAAGGCTACCGAAGCAACGGAAGTGCAAATGTGATGACCAACCAGCTGATTATTCGATAAAACCAAATGAAAAAAAGCCAGCAGTTTTTGCTGGCTTCAGCGTGTAGACAAACCCTCGCATTCGTTGTCAGGTCTGCGCGCTGGTGCTCACGAATGTTAAATTCGCTCCGCGCCAGTGCTCGCCCTTCCTAGACTTCAAAGGTTTTCTATCACGCTGAAAAGAAGACAAAGTGCTAAAATAAAAATCATTTTAGCACTTTGTCAACAATCTAAAGCCAGCAGTTTTTGCTGGCTTTTCTTCTGTCTATGATAATTTTTCAACTTCCACTCTGCCAGAAAAGAACGTCGCGCCGCCGCCCATATCTGCCAAGCGATCTGGTGTTAATCCATTGACTAAATGCTTTTTGCCTTTTTGATCAGCCCATAATCCTTGACTGACCACAACACCAGATAATACATTTTGACCGACTGACACGACCAGCTCACATTCTCCCCGGTCATTCAGCACACGCACCATGTCACCGTCTTCAATCTGTCTTGCCTTTGCATCTTGTTCATTCATATGAAGCTTAGGAAACTTCTCAAGCTTTTGATGCTTTTCATGAAGTGAGAAGGTCGAGTTAAGAAAATTATGATTCGGACCTGGTATAAAGGTAAGCGGATATTCACTCTCCTGATAAAGGGGCACATAGGTTGGTAGTGCTGGATAGCCGTCTTTTTTCATTTGTTCAGAATAAAGCTCAATTTTCCCGCTTGGAGTAGAGAGCTTTAAGTCTTGGAAAGGTCCTCGTTTTGCTTTGATCCATTTCTTTTCTTTTAATGCTTCGTACGAAATGTCCTCATAATGCGGATTTTCCGGATGATGAAGGGCTTGTTCCATGAGCTCCGCATCTGTCTCGCGGAAGGCTTCATCTTCAAAGCCCATTGCATGGGCTAACAGGCGGAACACTTCCGTATTGGATTTACTTTCTCCATAGCGTTCAATCACCGGCTCTTGAATTTGAATATAATGGTGCCAGTATGATGTATAGAAATCCTCATTTTCAAAAGCGGAGGTTGCCGGCAGGACAATGTCTGCATACGCAGCTGTCTCTGTCAGAAATAGGTCATGAACCACTGTAAATAAGTCCTCTCTCAGCAAACCTTCTCTTACTTTATTTGCTTCAGGTGTCACAACGGCTGGGTTGCACGAGTAGACAAAGAGTGAATCAATGGAAGGAGATGCATTCGTCAGCACACTGCCTAGCTGATTCATATTAAATGATCTTGGCGTGCGTTCCTTTAACAGATCCGGCCGCTGAAGAGCGGTTTCATTATAACTGAGAAAAGAAGAGTTTGATTTCATCGCACCGCCGCCCTTGTAGAGCCATTGACCAGTCAGGGCAGGGAGGCAGGAAATGGTTCGAATACTCATCCCGCCATTATCATGGTGCTGCAAACCATTGCCAATGCGAATGAGAGATGGCGATGTCTCTGCGTACATTCTCGCAAGTGTAAGGATGTCCTCTTTAGAAACCCCAGTGATACCCTCAACGGTGTCTGGATCATACTGCTTCACATGCTCACGCAGCTCTTTATGACCGGTTGTATATTCCTCTAAAAAGGCTTCATCTGTCAGTCCTTCTTTAAAAAGGACATGCATGATGCCAAGGGCAAGTGCGCTGTCAGTACCAGGTCGAAGCGGAATAAACCAATCTGCCATCCGTCCGGTTTGGTTCTTGTGAACATCAATCACGACAATCTTTGCTCCTTGCTTTCGCGCTTTTTGTGCGAGGGTGATTTGGTGCATATTGGTCGACACAGCATTGATGCCCCAAAAGATAAATAGTTTCGTATGAATGGTGTCTTCTGGGTCTGTCCCGATGCTTGCACCCATTGTATATTTATAGCCAGTCGTTCCTGCTGACTGACAGATGGTCCGGTCTAACTGACTTGAACCAAGACGATAGAAAAAGCGGCGGTCCATGCCTTCTGCATTCAGATTGCCCATGTTCCCATAAAAGCTGTAAGGCAGAATACTTTCTGGACCTTTTTCTTCAATCAGCTTTGTCCATTTTTGACGAATGGTTTCAATGGCTTCTTCCCACGTAATCGGTGCAAATTGACCATCGCCTTTGCGTCCAACACGTTTCAAAGGAGTGGTCAGCCGTTTTTCATCATATAAACGGGCTGTGACATTCCGCACCTTGTTGCATATGTTGCCTTGGGTAACTGGGTGGTCTGGATCTCCCTGCACTTTTACGATCTTTCCATTTTCTTTATGTATCAAAAGACCGCACTGATCCGGGCAATCTAACGAACAAACTGATTTGAATATTCCGTCTTTCATTGCTGTATAATCGGTCATGAATTTTGGCTCCCTTTCTGCATTCCGTTATCACTTTGTATGGACTTTATTTTAGCATGTTCGGAGATGGAAGGTAAGAAAGAGATGATGAATTGAAGAAAATGAAAAAGTCCCTCAAAAGGGACTTTTAAAAACGGGTGACCTGTACAGGAAATTCTTTTACCCCAAAAACAAATGTGCTTTGAATGGGTTTTAGCTGATCTGCCGCACAGGTGATGTCTTGAAACGTCTGGAGTAAAACCTCAAGGGCAATGTTGCTCTCAAGGCGGGCAAGCGGTGCACCGAGACAAAAATGAATGCCAAAGCCAAAGCTCATATGCGGATTTGATTTCCGGTCAAGGCGGAACGTATCTGGATCGTCAAATTTCTGTTCATCGCGATTTGCAGAAGCGACCCAGCTAATGAGATAGTCACCTTTTTCAATTTTTGAGCCTGCAATCTCCACATCCTCGGCCGCGATTCGCCCAATGGCTTGAACAGGCGGGTAATAGCGTAATGTTTCCTCGGTCAATTGAGGAATAAGAGAGGGGTCCTGCCGTACTGCTTCGGCGATATGCGGCTGCTCTGTAAGCAGTCGTACTGCATTTGTAATTAAATTGGTCGTTGTCTCATTACCAGCAACAAGTAATAGAATACAAAAGCCAAGCAGTTCATTCTCGGTTAAACGCTCACCATCGATTTCCGCTTGAATGAGAAGTGAGATCAGGTCATCAGCAGGGGATTCTTTTCGTTTTTGGATTAAGTGAGCAAAATAAGCGGACAGCTCTTCCTCTGCGCGTTTCTGCATATCGACAACTGCCTGAATGGCTTCTTTTGATTCATCCTTAGCACCTGCCACTAGGGCATCAGAATGTTTCTTAATCAGATCTCTATCTTTTACCTCTGCACCGAGAAGCTCAGCAATAATCATCACAGGAAGGGGAGCTGCTAGATCTTGCACGATATCAAACGTACGTTGATCCTTGACTTGTTGCAGCAGGTCATGTGTCAGGTCTTTAATCTTACCTTCTAATTGCTTGATCGCTTTTGGCGTGAATGCTTTATTCACGAGTGCTCTCATCTTTGTATGTTTTGGAGGGTCCATTGTTAAAATACTCGTTTTCGAGGTGCTTCTTCCTCGCTGTGAGGAGAACACTTTCGGCTGCTTGAGAACAGATTGGATATCCGCATATCGAAAGAGATCCCAGCACTTTCTTGTCTCATCATATCTCATATCACTCTGCGCACGTAGCTCATTGTAAATAGGGAATGGGAAAAGAAGGTCATCGGTAGAACGGATTTCTTTCATTGGAATGACATTGACATAGTTTTCTTTCACTTTCATTATGAACGCTCCTTTTTCACTTGGTTTCTCTTTCACCGTATCACCAGTAAAATGTCATTTCAACGGACATGTTTTCTAAAATATGTCAATAGTCTAATCGGAAGATTCAAGCACATTCATCGTATAGGAAAATAGAAAGTCATTAAAAATGATAGCGCTTTCTAAAAAATAGAATTGAAGTCACCGAATCAAAAATAAAATGGGGAATTCAGTCGAAAGAAAGGGTACTATGATGCTAATTCGAATAGTTCTTTTGATCTAAATTGTTGTTTCGTAAAAGCGCAGTCAGCATACATATAGCAAGCGGTTCGCTATACAATCGGGACTTTTGAAAAGCACTAGCTCTTTCTTGACACGATTTCTCATCATGTTACGATAACTAACGTGTGAAAAACACGAACAAAAAGCGAACAAGGGAGAGGATCCATATCATTGATCAAAAGAAAGTTGCTTTCATTGGAGCAGGCTCTATGGCGGAAGGAATGATTGCAGGGATTGTGCGATCAGGACAGATGCCGCTAGGCCAAATTTACGCAACAAACAGACAAAATCAACATCGATTGAATGAACTAACGAAACGATACGGAATACAAACAGCCACAATGGATTCTTTTCCTTTTGAAGAAATGGATATGTTGATCCTGGCCATGAAGCCAAAGGATGCTGAAACAGCACTTGAATCGTTAAAACCTCATATTCAGAGAGACCAGCTGATCATGTCTGTCCTTGCAGGCGTTAAGCAATCATATATTGAAGATATGCTGCATGAAGGGCAGCCTGTTATGAGGGTGATGCCCAATACGTCAAGTACGATTGGGGCTTCAGCGACCGCTTTATGTGCTGGACGTTATGTGAAAGACGACCATATCAGCATGAGTCAGGCTCTTTTATCTGAAATGGGCGAAGTCTATACCATTCAGGAAGAGCAAATGGATATTTTCACTGGAATTGCCGGAAGCGGCCCAGCCTATTTTTATTTCTTAATGGAGAGAATCGAAGAAGCAGGAGAAGAAGCAGGTTTATCTAAGGAATTGTCTCGTCAAATTGGCGCGCAGACACTTCTCGGTGCTGCGAAAATGCTGCAAGAAACAGAAGAAGACCCTTCTACTCTAAGAGAGAAAATTACGTCACCAAATGGAACAACGGCTGCTGGATTGAATGCATTAGATGATTTTGGCGGTGGAGAAGCGATCAAGCAGGCCGTCAAACATGCTGCTAATCGATCAAAAGAGATCAGCAATCAGCAAAAACAAAAAGTATCTATATAAATAGAGCTCAGGTACAGGAGTGATAAGGTGTACGCAGATAAAGAGAGAAAACGAATTGTTGTGAAAATCGGAAGCAGCTCGCTTACTAGCTTTCAAGGGGAGATTAGTTTAAAAAAACTAGAAAACCTCGTCAATCAAATTGTGAAACTCAAAGATGCAGGACACGAAGTCATTTTGGTTTCATCTGGTGCGGTTGCAGCTGGTTACCGAAAACTAGGATTTATCGATAGACCCAAAACACTGCCGGAAAAACAGGCATCTGCCTCAATTGGGCAAGGCCTTTTAATGGAATCATATTCTACTTTATTTTTATCACACGGTTATATTGCCTCACAGCTTTTAATCACAAGAAGTGATTTTTCAGATGAAACGCGCTATCAAAATGTACGCAACACGATGAATGTGTTATTAGATCGAGGCATCATCCCAATTATTAATGAAAATGACACAGTGACGATCAATCGGCTGAAGTTCGGAGATAACGATACATTGTCTGCAAAAGTAGCTGGATTGATTGATGCGGATTTCCTTGCCATTTTATCTGATATTGATGGCTTGTATGAAGATAACCCGCATACAAACCCAAATGCGAAGAGAATTCTTGAAGTCACAGACATCACAGAAGACATCGAAGCAGCGGCTGGAGATGCAGGCAGCAGTGTGGGCACAGGCGGAATGAAATCAAAGCTCGATGCGTTTAAAATTTCCATGGCCGCTGGCATCAATGGCTTTTTAGGAAAAGCGGATACGCCTCACATTTTAGATAAAGCGATCAATGGGACAGAGGACGGCACTTATTTTACGGCTGATGAAAATTTAGCTCCGCTGAATTACAAGAAGCAGTGGATTGCCTTTCATTCTGGACCAAAAGGCGAGATCGTTGTTCAAAAAAAATCACAGGAGCACCTCATGCACCGCGAGAAAAGCCTTGATTCCGATGGCATTGTCAATGTAAAGGGTTCGTTTAAAAAAGGCGATGTCGTCCGTATTTTAGATCAAGATGGTAGAGAAATAGGGCTTGGTATTGTGAATTACCCAGCTGACGAACTTGCACTGAGCAGTGACTCGTTACAGGATGAAGTGGTTCATGTCGTCGATCTTGAAGCGTTTGTTTGTCATTTAGAATTATCGATACCAGTTTGCTAACCAAAAGGGAGGAATTCCATGACACTGACAGCTGAAGTTGTCACATCGGTCAAAGAAAAAGCAAAAAAAGCAAAGCACGTTTCAAAAAAACTAGGTTTACTTCATACAGAGGATAAAAACGAGGCGCTTCTTAAACTAGCAGAAGCGTTAGAACAAAAAAGCACCTTCATTTTACAGGAGAACCAAAAGGATGTAGATGCCGGGAAGGAAAAGGGCTTCTCAGAGGCACTCTTGGATCGTTTAATGTTAAATGAAGAAAGAATTCATGAGTTTGCGGAAAGCTTACGGCTTGTGACGAGATTAACAGATCCTGTTGGAGAAATATTGGATGAATGGACTCTTGAAAACGGCTTGCACGTGAAAAGCCGAAGAGTACCGCTCGGCGTGATCGGGATGATCTATGAAGCGAGACCGAACGTCACTGTCGATGCAGCAGGGCTTGCCCTCAAGGCAGGCAACGCAGTGATTTTAAAAGGCGGTTCCTCCGCTATTTCTTCCAACAAAGCCATTGTTCGTGTCATTCATGAAACATTAGATCAAACAAAGATTCCGCGTGATGCGGTGCAATTGATTGAACAAACAGACCGTTCATCGGTTCAAGCGATGTTCCATCTAAAAGAATGGATCGATGTCTTAATTCCGCGAGGGGGAGCTTCTTTAATCAAAACAGTGGTTGAACAATCCACTATTCCCGTCCTTGAAACAGGGACAGGAAACTGCCATGTCTTTATTGATCAAACAGCCAATGTAAAAAAAGCCATTGAGATTGTCATCAATGCAAAAACGAATCGTCCGGCTGTATGTAATGCACTTGAGACGCTGATCATCCATCGCGATTGGCTGAAAGAGAATGCGGCATCATTGAATGAAGCCCTGCTGGAGCACCATGTCACCGTACATGGTGACGAGGCAGCATTGTCTCATTTTTCAAACGCCATTCCTGCTGAGGAAGTGGACTGGACAGATGAGTATTTAAGTCTTGATCTTGCAGTAAAGGTAGTCGATTCAATCGAGGAAGCCATACACCATATTGATCAGTACGGTACAAAACATTCAGAAGCCATCGTGACAGAAGATGAAAAGCAGGCACTCACGTTTTTAAACGCAGTCGATGCGGCGGCGGTTTATCATAACGCATCTACCCGCTTTACAGACGGCGGCGCACTTGGATACGGGGCTGAAATTGGCATCTCCACTCAAAAACTGCATGCAAGAGGTCCAATGGGACTTCCTGCACTCACGACAACGAAGCTGCTTCTATCTGGCGATGGCCAGATTAGAGGCTAGAAGAGATGCAAAAAACACTACCTTTTTTATGGGGTAGTGTTTTTTAGTGTATGATGAAGATTTTCATTTGCTAGAGCAAGTTTTCTTCATGACTTTCTCAAATTTAAAGAATTCAAATTCCTCAGGTGCTGAAAGCTCATTTTCTTGATCATCTGCATGAGGTGCGTTCGGATCTGGATGTTTCATGTGATAAAATTCAACAATTTGAAAGCCGCACTTATTGACATAAAAATGAATGTTGCGTTTTTCAAAATAGGGGGTCACAACCTCCCATACAATCGTTTCTGGATATTGCGCCTCGATGGCTTTCCATGCTGCCTGACCAATGCCTTTTCCGTGTGAGGATGAAGAGATGTATAACAGGTCAACTGAGTTGCGCTGTGTCTCTTGATTGATTTTGATGACAACGCCGCCTGCCTTTTCACCATTTAGCATAATATGATAAACAATGTGTACATTTGATTGAAAAGATTCATCAATCACTTCATCTGGAGGAATCGGTCCATCATGCGCATCGCCAAATGCGTCGATCACGCCAGCTGTAAAAGCTTTCTGCAGCTCTTTTTTCATAAAAGGGAAATCCTCTTTATTTGCATGTGCTAATGTCACTTCATGTTGAGTTATGTTGTTCATATTTTTATCCTTTCCCAGCGTAGTGGTGGTTCTGCATGTTATCATGATAAAGGGTGGAGTAACTCCATAGTCAAGAGAGGAGCCTTAATCATGATCAATGATGTGCAAAAAACGTTTTTCACTGGAGAATTTGCCAAGCTATTTGATGTAAAAAAAGATACCCTGTTTTATTACGATAAAATTGATTTATTTAAGCCAGCTGGTGTCCATGAAAATGGGTACCGTTACTATACACTCGAGCAATTTGATCATTTTATAGCGATTCAATCCCTTCGAGCTGTTCAATTTCCGATAAAAGAGTTAAAACAATATTTTACAGAGCCTTCCCGCGAAAGGCTTCAAAGCCTAGCAGCCGAACAAATAGAAAAGGTCAAACAAGAGATTGAAAAACTTCAAGATATCCAGTCTTTTCTTATGCGGGTGATGGAGACGACGCAAGAACTATCATCTATAAAAATAGGGGAGGTTCAGTTTCAAGAGATGCCAGAAGAACCTGTTGTATTAAGTGCATCGAACCCAATTGACATGAATACATCCGTAGAAGAAATATCACGTATTGTTGGAAAATTTCTAAAGGGAATTGGTATAAAAGGTGCTGCGGCAAATGGTGCTGTCTTAAAAAAGGAGCAGTTTCTTCAGCGTCACTATCATCAGTCAGATCGGCTGTTTTGCCGAATGGAAGCGCCGGGAGCAGTTAAAAAACCTGCCGGCCTCTATGCGGTGATGTATGATCAAGGATCATATGAGGAGATTGAATCTGCTTATTCGCGCTTGTTAGATGAAATCGAGAAAGAGGAAATGATGCTGGATGGAGATGTATTTGAGGAGTATTTGCTTCATTCACTCATGTCTAAAGATGAAGCAGAGTATATAACGAAACTCAGTGTAAAAGTGAAAAAGCGAGCTGATTAACAAAAAAGAGGATAGACCGCATGAGCGCGTGTCTATCCTCTCTTTATATTTAACCCACTTGATTCTCCGAAAATTGGCTCATATATAAGTCTGCATAAAAGCCTTTTTGTTTCAAGAGTTCACTGTGCGTTCCTTTTTCAATGATGGTGCCATCTTTCATGACTAGAATAAGGTCTGCATCCTTGATCGTCGACAGCCTGTGTGCAATGACGAAGCTCGTTCTGCCTTTCATCAATTCATTCATCGCTTTTTGAATGTGCATCTCTGTCCGTGTATCCACACTGCTCGTCGCTTCATCTAATATCAAGATCTTTGGATCAGATAAAATCGCACGGGCGATGGTTAACAGCTGGCGCTGACCTTGGGACAGATTGCCGGCATCTTCTGTTAAGAGTGTGTCATATCCGTCTGGTAGTGTGCGGATGAAGTCATCAGCATAAGCATGTTTGGCGGCTTTGATGACATCCTCTTTTGAGACGTTCTGCCTGCCATAGGCAATATTGTCGTGAATCGTTCCTTCAAAAAGCCACGTATCCTGAAGAACCATCGCAAATAAGTCGCGTACTTGCTGACGGCTGAGGTCAGTTGTTTTGACGCCGCCGATGCGGATAGAGCCTTGATCTAATTCATAGAAACGCATTAAAAGATTGATGATGGTTGTTTTTCCAGCGCCTGTTGGTCCGACAATGGCAACCGTTTGACCTTCTTGCACATCTAAAGTCAAATCTTTAATAATCGGATGGTCTTTTTCATATCCAAATTGAACTTGTTCAAAGCTCACATCGCCTGAAAGTGATTCAAGATCAACTGCTGCATCTACTTCAGTGCTTTCTTCTTCCTCATCCAGGATTTCAAATACCCTTTCAGCAGAAGCAATCGCTGATTGAACCAAGTTGGCGACGCTTGATGCTTGCACGAGCGGTTGAGACATTTGCTGCGTGTATTGGATAAACGCCTGCACATCTCCGACACGAATATTCCCATTAATGACAAGAATACCGCCGGCTACACTGACTGCCACATAGCCAAGGTTCCCGATAAACGTCATCAGTGGCATCATTAAACCAGAAATGAACTGCGCTTTCCTCGATGATTCATACAGCTGTTCGTTTAATTGATCAAATGTATCAATCGCTTTCTTTTCGTAGCCATACGCTCGAACCGTTTGATGCCCTGAGAACATTTCATTAATATGTCCGTTGATCATCCCGAGCTCTTTTTGCTGCGCTTTAAAATGCTTTTGAGAAAATGACGTGATGCCGCGAATCGCAAACAGGCTGAGCGGCAGCGTTAAACAAACAAGCAAGGTAAGCAGCGGACTAATCAATAGCATCATGACGACAATCCCAATGACCGTAATGACAGATGTAATCACTTGGGTGAGTGCCTGCTGAAGCGATGTATTAATATTATCGATATCATTCATCACACGGCTCAGCGTGTCCCCATGGGTTGTTTTATCAAAATACCGAAGGGGGAGACGTGTGAGCTTGTCATTTGCTTCTTGCCGTAATTCAGCAATGGTCTGTTGGGAGACACCCGCCATCACATATTGCTGAACGAATGAAAAGAGAGAGGCAATGACATATAGCGCGACAAGCAGTAATAAAATACGTGAAATGACATCAAATTGAACAGCTGTTCCTTGAGTAAAGCTGTCAAACAGGGAAGAGGTGGCATCCCCTAGCAGCTTTGGACTAATGACGTTAAAGACGGTTGAACCGATCGCTGCAATGAAGACAATGATCAATTGAATTTTCCTCGGTTTTAAATAACCAATCAAACGAAGCAGTGTTTTCTTAAATTCCTTCGGTTTTGCGACAGGTCCTCTAGGGTGGCCGCCTTTATGGCCCATGCCGGAAGACATTTTCTTACTCATCCTCGCTCCACCTCCTGACCTTCCTGGGATGCAACAATCTCTTGATAGACAAGATTGTCCTTCAGTAATTGTTCATGTGTTCCGATACCTGCGATTTTCCCATCATCTAGTACGATGATTTTATCACTATGCTTCACTGTGCTGATTCTTTGCGCCACAATGATGAGGGCTGCATGTGTTTTTTCGGCTTCTAATGATGCCCGAAGCTTCGCATCTGTTTTGTAATCAAGTGCTGAGAAACTATCGTCAAACAGATAAAATGACGGCTTTCTCACTAGCGCTCTTGCAATAGAAAGACGCTGCTTTTGACCGCCAGATAGATTCGATCCACCCTGGTCAATTTCCGCATTGATTCCGCCATCTTTTTGCAAAACAAATTCTTCTGCCTGCGCCGTTCGCAGCGCCTGCCAGACGTCTTCATCGCTTGCATCCTGCCTGCCAAAACGCACATTATCGGCAATGGTGCCGCTAAATAAAACCGCTTTTTGAGAGACATAGCCCATCTGGCTTCTTAGTTTCTCCTGAGGCAGCTCTCTAATGTCTACACCATCTAGTGTAATCCGGCCATCTGTTGCTTCATAAAAGCGTGTCATCAGCTGGAGAAGGGTGGTTTTCCCTGAACCTGTACTTCCGATAATAGCTGTCGTTTCGCCAGTTTTGGCTTCAAACGTAATGTCTTGAACTGCCGGTTTCTCAGCATTTGAGTAATAAAATGACACATCCTCAAAACGAATGGATTGGGCTGGCGCGCGCAGGTCAGTAACAGTTCCTTCATTGTCTTTAATCTTCGGTTCCATGTTTAACACTTCGTTCATGCGTTTAGCTGATGCTTGTGCTCTTGGAACCATAATAAAGCTCATCGACAGCATAATAAGTGCCATTAAAATCATCATCGCATATTGAATGAAAGCAATGAGATTCCCAACTTCCATCTCTCCGGCATCAATTCGATTTGCACCTAGCCAGACAATACCGATATTCGTGAAGTTCATGATGATCAGCATAAATGGAAACAAGTAAGCCATTAATCGGTTGACTCTAAGGCCAGTATCCTTGTAGGATGTGTTGGCTTCTTGAAAACGCTCCTTTTCATCATCTACACGGTTAAAAGCACGAATGACCCGGATGCCTGAAAGAGATTCTCGCATAATTAAATTCAGCCGGTCTGTTTTCTTCTGAAGCTGGCCGAATAATGGAATGGCTTTTCTCGATACCAAATAGATAAATCCGCCAAGAAGGGGAAGAGCTGCTAAAAAGATGAGAGACAGGACAGCATCTCGGGATACAGCCAAAATAATTCCGCCCACAAGCATGAGCGGTGCTCTCGTCATCATTTGTAAGATCATGATCGTGACATCTTGGACTTGTTTCACATCATTTGTTGATCTTGTAATAAAGGAAGACGTCCCGATCCTTTGAAATTCTTCTAGTGAAAATTGTTCGACATGCACAAACAGCTGTCTTCTCATATCACGCCCGAAGCCAAGTGCAGTCTTTGATGACAAGTAAGACTTCCAGATCGTGAGCAAGATGGCAAGTAAAGAACAGGCCACCATCCAGCCGCCAACCTTCCATATGTAAGCAATATCTCCTTGGACGATCCCGACATCGACGATATCTGCCGTAAGCGTCGGTAAATACAGCTGGAGCATGCTGCTTAAAAAGGTGAGGATAACAATGGACACAACGGACAGCCGATACGGCTTTAAAAACGATAAAATTGATTTCATACGAATACCTTTCTTCCATAAAGTGTGTTGTTCTGTAACCCATCATATACAAAGAGGGATTATTTCCACAAATGAAATGTCCTGTTTTAATAAATTATTTATATTGTTCAATTTTAGAAAAGAAATCCTTCACGAACACATAAAAATCATGAGCAGAAGGTGACATTTCTCGTGACTTAGACGCAATAATTCCAACCGTTCTTCTCACTTGCGGAAAATCGATCGGAATTTTCGCTGTAAATCGCGGTGTGGTTTCATAAAAGGCGCTTTCGGGTAATAAGGTAACGCCCATACCCGCTGATACAAGACCTTTAATGGCGTCTAAATCCTCTCCTTCAGATGAAATGGTTGGCTTATAGCCTGCCTGCTTGCAAGCATCAACTGCAATTTGTCTCAGCACATACCCTTCAGGAAATAACACGAAATGATCCTTTCTTAAATCACTTAAATGAATACTCTTTTGTCCGCTAAAGGGGTGGCTAACCGGCAAAAGGGCATAAATGCTTTCTGAAAATAAAATATTTCCTTCTATTTGAGGATCGTTTGTCGGTACGGGTCCTAAAAAGGCGAGATCAATATCTCGATTTTTTACAGCTTCAATAAGAAATTTATAGGATCCTTGACGAAGTAAAAAATCGACCTCTGGATATTCCTGCTTAAAGGCGGAAATGACAGATGGAAGCACTTGGCTTGCTAGACTTGTAGGAAAGCCGATATTCACCGTTCCTTTGTGCGGATCTAAGTATTCATCAATTTGCTCTTTCGCATAATCAATGGCTTTTAGTGCCGTTCTGACATGATCTAAAAATTGTCTGCCGATCTTCGTTAATTTGATATTTCGGCCTTCTCGTTCGAATAAGGCCACTCCAAGTTCTTCTTCTAAATTCGCAATCTGCCGGCTGATAGCAGATTGGGCGACATGTAAGTTTTCAGCCGCTTCTGACACGTGCTCACGGTCTGCGACTTCTACAAAATAACGTAACTGACGAAGCTCCATTTTTACACTTCACACCCATCTATCTCAAAAAGAGATTGTTTTGATCTAAATTATATATTGTTTATATTAATTTGAAAACTTAAAATAAGTTACAGAGTTTGTGAGATTTTATGACTGTGAAAAAACGGATCTTTTAAACGGGGGAGAGAAACGATGACTTATAATCAACTACCACAACCACAAGGTCTCTACCGTCCTGAATTTGAACATGATGCATGTGGAATCGGACTGTACGCTCATTTAAAAGGGGAAGCGACACACAGCATCGTCAAAAAGGGATTACAAATGCTGTGCCAGCTTGATCACCGCGGCGGGCAAGGCAGTGATCCGTATACAGGTGATGGTGCCGGCTTAATGGTACAGCTGCCAGACGCTTTCTTTAGAAAGAACTGCAAAGACTTTGCACTTCCTGAAAAGGGCCGTTACGGGGTAGGAATGGTCTTCTTTTCAAAAGAGGATGACGAGAAAACGCGTCAAGCCATCGAGCAAAAAATCAACGGATTCATTAAACAAGAAGGTCAAACATTAATTGGCTGGAGAACAGTCCCTGTCGATGCCGGTAAAATTGGTACTGTCGCAGCGAAGAGCTGTCCGGTTGTGAGGCAAGTCTTTATTGGGGCAAACGACAACATCACAGATCGTTTGTCATTTGAAAGAAAATTATATGTCATTCGTAAGCAGGCTGAGAACTGGGGAACAGCAGAGGAAAAGCAATTTTACTTTGTCAGCTTGTCGAGTCAAACCATTGTATACAAGGGGCTTTTAACATCAGATCAAGTCGATGCTTTTTATCTTGATCTTCAGGATGAAACATTTGTTTCTGCATTTTCACTTGTTCATTCACGATTTAGTACAAATACATTTCCTACATGGGAAAGAGCCCATCCAAACCGTTACTTGATTCACAACGGTGAAATCAACACATTAAGAGGAAACATCAATTGGATGAGAGCAAGAGAACAACAATTCGTATCTGAAGCTTTCGGAGACGATTTAGACAAGATTTTGCCAGTGCTGAATGCAGACGGAAGTGATTCATCCATTCTAGACAATGCCTTTGAATTCTTTGTGCTTGCAGGCCGTACACCTGCTCATACAGCGATGATGCTGATTCCAGAGCCTTGGACTGAAAACACGCACATGCCGAAAGAGAAACGGGCATTTTATGAATACCATAGCTCTCTCATGGAGCCGTGGGATGGACCAACAGCCATTTCCTTTACAGATGGTAAACAAATCGGTGCCATCTTAGACCGAAACGGATTAAGACCGGCAAGATATTACGTCACAAATGATGATCATATCATTTTCTCTTCTGAGGTCGGCGTGATCGACACAAATGAAGAGGATGTCAAATACAAAGACCGTCTCGAGCCGGGCAAAATGCTGTTAATCGATTTAGAAGAAGGACGAATTATTTCTGACGAAGAAGTGAAATCGACGATTGCGAATGAACTTCCTTATCA
The DNA here is from genome assembly GCF_002998555.1 of Bacillus sp. NMCC4. NCBI lineage: Bacteria > Bacillati > Bacillota > Bacilli > Caryophanales > Bacillaceae > Bacillus > Bacillus sp. NMCC4. Next base: position 405,296 of record NZ_PVRA01000003.1, read on the forward strand.
AAAATGGCTTGATGAAGAAATGGTTCATGTCAATCGCTCAGAAGAAAATTCAGAAAATTCTAGTATAATGGATGATTTATTGACTCGTCAGCGTGCGTTCCATTATACGTACGAAGACATTCAAAAATATTTAATTCCTTTACTAGAAGAAGGTAAAGACCCAATCGGTTCAATGGGAAGCGACACACCGCTTGCTGTGTTATCAGATCGTGCGCAGTCTCTGTTTCATTATTTCAAGCAGTTGTTTGCACAGGTGACGAACCCGCCGATTGATGCCATTCGTGAGCAGCTTGTGACATCAACCATGACTTGGTTAGGTGCTGAAGGAGATATTTTACATCCGAATGAATATTCATGCCGAAGAATTAAACTTTATACACCGGTCTTAACGAGTGGACAATTTAACGGCTTGAAAACGATTGTTCATAATGCCTTTAAAAGCAAAACGATTCATACTCTATTCACCGATGATTTAAAGCGCGGATTGGATGCGATGTTTGAAGAGGCGGAAAAAGCGATCCGCGAAGGCGTATCTTTATTAATCCTTTCAGATCGTGAAATGACAGAACAAAAAGTGCCGATTCCACCGCTTCTAGCGCTCAGTGCACTGCATCAGCATCTTGTACGCCAAGGCTTACGGACAAAGGTTAGTCTGATCGTTGAATCTGGAGAAGTCAGAGAGGTCCATCATTTTGCCGCACTGATTGGCTACGGAGCAGATGCGATCCATCCTTATCTTGTGTATGAAACGTACAAACAGTTGATTGCAGATGAAGCGATCTCTTTCAGCTTTGATGAAGCAGTCACAAAGTTTGGTAAAAGCGTGACCGAAGGTGTCGTCAAAGTCATGTCTAAAGTGGGAATTTCCACTGTGCAAAGCTATAGAGGAGCGCAAATCTTTGAAGCTGTCGGCATTAGTGAAGATGTCATTCAGGCGTATTTCACGGGAACAGCTTCTCAGCTTGGCGGGATTGATCTTGAGACCATTGCACACGAGGCAAAACTCCGTCATGAAGCAGGGTATCAGGCAGCGACTGACCAAACACTCGAATCAGGCAGTGATTTCCAGTGGAGAAAAAATGGAGAGCACCATGCCTTTAACCCAAAAACGATCCATACGCTTCAGTGGGCATGCCGCAATGAAGATTACGATCTATTTAAGCAATATACAAAGGCAGCGGACGAAGAAAGAATCGGCTTCCTCAGAAATTTATTTTCTTTCCAGCCAAAACAAAAGCCAGTTCGTCTGGAAGACGTTGAATCTGCTGAATCCATCGTGCGCCGATTCAAGACAGGTGCCATGTCATTTGGATCTTTAAGTAAAGAAGCGCACGAAGCGCTTGCGATTGCCATGAACCGAATTGGCGGTAAAAGTAACAGCGGAGAAGGCGGAGAAGATCCTGCACGCTTTACAGTTGATGAACGCGGCGATGATCGCAGAAGTGCGATTAAACAAATTGCTTCCGGCCGCTTTGGCGTAAAGAGTCATTATTTGGTCAATGCAGATGAACTCCAAATTAAAATGGCGCAGGGAGCAAAACCTGGAGAAGGCGGACAGCTGCCAGGAAATAAAGTATACCCTTGGGTTGCCGATGTACGCGGCTCTACACCAGGCGTCGGATTGATTTCACCACCGCCGCATCATGATATTTATTCCATCGAGGATTTGGCGCAGCTGATCCATGATTTGAAAAACGCGAACCGTGATGCCCGCATCAGCGTCAAGCTTGTGTCTAAAGCCGGCGTTGGGACGATTGCAGCAGGTGTAGCAAAAGGGACGGCGGATGTCATTGTGATCAGTGGATACGATGGCGGCACAGGAGCTTCGCCGAAAACGAGTATTAAACACACAGGACTTCCTTGGGAGCTCGGTTTGGCAGAAGCACATCAAACCCTTGTGTTAAATGGTCTTCGCGAGAGAGTCGTTCTTGAAACGGACGGCAAGTTAATGACTGGACGCGATGTTGTCATGGCTGCGATTTTAGGAGCAGAAGAATACGGCTTTGCAACAGCTCCACTTGTCGTATTGGGCTGTGTGATGATGAGAGCATGTCATTTAGATACTTGCCCAGTCGGCGTCGCTACACAGAATCCAGAGCTTCGCAAAAAATTCATGGGGAACCCTGATCACATTGTGAATTTCATGATGTTTATTGCAGAGGAAGTAAGAGAAATCTTAGCGGAACTTGGCTTTACATCAATGGATGAATTAATTGGACGCACGGATGTTCTAGGAGTCAGTGAACGAGCAAAAGCACACTGGAAAGCAGGGCAGCTAGACCTTGAAACACTGCTTTATCAGCCAGAAGGAGCTCGTACATTCAGAACACCGCAAAATCATAAAATTGATGAATCACTGGATATGAATGAAATCCTCCCTTATGTACAGGAAGCGCTGAATCATCAAACACCGGTTGATCTATCATTGAATATTCGCAATATCAACCGTGTGGCCGGAACCATTACTGGAAGTGAAGTGTCTAAGCGCTACGGGGAAGAAGGCTTGCCAGAGGATACGATCACACTAAGGTTCACTGGTTCCGCAGGACAAAGCTTCGGCGCATTTGTGCCAAAGGGCATGTCTCTCTATTTAACAGGCGATTCAAATGACTATATCGGCAAAGGACTCTCTGGAGGCAAAATTGCGGTCAAAACCTCTGATCACTTTGTACAAAATGGACATGAAAACGTCATTGTCGGAAACGTCGCATTCTACGGAGCGACAAGCGGAAAAGCCTTTATTAACGGGCGTGCAGGTGAGCGCTTTGCCGTTCGTAATTCAGGTGTGCATGTGGTCGTTGAAGGAATCGGTGATCACGGCTGTGAATACATGACTGGCGGACGTGTCGTCATTTTAGGAGACGTCGGAAAAAACTTCGGCGCAGGCATGTCTGGCGGCGTAGCTTACGTCCATACATCCGATGCGAAACAGTTCAAAAGAATGTGCAACATGGAAATGATCATGTTTGAAAAGCTCACAGATCATGAAGAAGAACAAGAAGTGAAACAGCTGATTAAAGAGCACCTTCATTATACAAACAGCTCAAAAGCATCGGCACTTCTAGAAAACTGGGCGCAAGAAAAGGATCAATTCATCAAAGTTATTCCGAGAAATTACAAAATGATGCTTCAAAGCATTGAAGAACAAAAACAAGCGGGCCTCAGTCATGAAGAAGCGGTCATGTTCGCCTTTGAAGCAAACACAAAACCGAAAAATCAAGAAACGGCAAACGGGCAAAAAGCAGCCCTCGCTCATTAAGAAAGGGGAGAGGACAATGGGCAAAGCAACAGGTTTTATGGATTATAAAAGAGAAAAGCCAAATGAACGTGACCCTCTCACTCGTCAAAATGACTGGAAAGAATATTCAGCTCCTTATACAGATGACGTATTGAAGAAGCAGGGCGCTAGATGTATGGATTGCGGCACACCGTTTTGTCAAATTGGGATGGAGATCAGGGGCGGCGTCTCAGGCTGCCCGATCTACAATTTAATTCCAGAATGGAATGACCTTGTGTACCGTGGGAGATGGAAAGAAGCGCTCGAAAGGCTGCAAAAAACAAATAATTTCCCTGAATTTACTGGGAGAGTATGTCCAGCACCTTGCGAAGGGTCATGTACAGTTGCCATCAATGATCCAGCCGTTTCGATTAAAAATATCGAACGCACGATCATTGATAAAGGCTTTGAAAATGGATGGATCACACCAAGAATTCCTTCAAGCCGTACAGGCAAGAAGATTGCCATTGTCGGCTCAGGGCCAGCAGGACTTGCAAGTGCGGATCAATTAAACCAAGCAGGCCACGCCGTAACAGTGTTCGAACGGTCTGACCGCCTTGGCGGGCTGCTGACATACGGCATTCCAAACATGAAGCTGGACAAAGAAGTGGTGGAGCGAAGAGTCAAACTGTTGAGACAAGAAGGCATTGATTTTGTAACGAACACAGAAATCGGCGTCGATGTCACTGCCGACGAACTGAAAGAACAGTTTGATGCGGTCATCCTTTGTACAGGTGCACAGAAGCAGCGTGACCTGTTGATTGAAGGCCGGGAAGCTAAAGGGATTCACCTTGCGATGGATTATTTAACCCTCGCAACAAAAAGCATGCTTGATTCAGGATTTAAAGACAAAAACTTCATTGATGCAAAAGGAAAAGACGTCATTGTCATTGGCGGGGGAGATACAGGTGCGGATTGCGTCGCAACTGCACTTCGCCAAAAAGCAAAAAGTGTTGTTCAGTTCGGGAAGCACCCAAAACTTCCGGATACACGTGTAGGGGATAACATGTGGCCTGAACAGCCTTACGTCTTCTCACTGGATTATGCTTATGAAGAAGCACAAGCAAAATTCGGAGAAGATCCGCGTCAATATTCCATTCAAACCACAAAAATTGTGGCAGACAAAAATGGGAAATTAAAAGAGCTTCATACCATTCAAATGGAAAAGGTGAAAAACGAACAGGGGAAGTTTGAATTTCATGAGATTCCAGGGACAGAAAAGGTATGGCCTGCTCAGCTAGTCTTTATTGCAATTGGTTTTGAGGGAACTGAACAGCCACTCGTGAAACACTTTGGCGTGGACAGCAAAAACAATCGCATTGACGCAAAGTATGGGGAGTATACAACAAATGTAGAAGGCGTATTTGCAGCGGGAGATGCAAGACGCGGGCAAAGCTTGATTGTCTGGGCGATTAATGAAGGCAGACAAGTGGCGCACGAGGTAGACCGTTATTTAATGGGGAGTTCGGTTCTGCCAAAATAGGTCATACAAAGGGTGTTTACACATATAAAGAAAAGCCATGGCCAAAGAGTGGTCATGGCTTTTTATGATTCAGAAATGGTGTGGTTGATGATGACTTTTTTGCGTTTAAGCTGCGATATGACTAAACAAATAAAGACAACTAGAACAAAAAGAGAAATGGTCAAAAAGCCAAACATATATGAGCCCGTCACTTCTTTTAAACTGCCCAGAATATTAGGTAAAAAGAAGCCGCCAATGCCCCCAGCAGCACCAACAATTCCGGTCACGATCCCAATTTCTTTATGAAATACTTGAGGCACCAGCTGAAAAACTGCGCCATTCCCCATCCCAAGACACATCATCCCGGTAAATAAAAGGGTAATGACCAAAGGTAAAGCTGGAAGACTGCTCACCCCTCCTAAGCAGATGCCGATGACTGCGAATAATCCAAGCAGTACTTTCATTCCACCTATTTTATCCGCAATGAGACCACCGATGGGGCGAAAGAAGCTGCCCGCCGCCACACAAAGAGTCACAAAATCACCTGCATGAATTTTCGAGATACCATATTGATCCACAAAGAAAATACTGAGAAAACTGGAAAGCCCGACAAATCCTCCGAATGTAATCGCATAAAGCAGGCAGAAAAACCATGCCGATTTCACCTGAAATACTGAAAAATACGACCGTAGCGGCTTTGGAGCGGGCTGATTTGGTGCATCTTTTGCTGTGAAAATAAAAAACAAAAAGACAAGACTTAACGGAATCAGGGCGAGCCCCATGACTGCATGCCATCCATAAATCTCGGCAAGACGTGGACCAAATAGTGTGGAGATCAGTGTTCCGCTGTTACCGGCACCTGCAATCCCCATGGCCACGCCTTGTAAATGAGGAGGATACCACCGGCTTGCCATTGGCAAAGCAACAGCAAAGCTTGCTCCTGCTACTCCTAACAAAATACCAATCAGCACGAGCTCGGAAAGGGTTGTACCAGCGATGAACCCCCAGATGAGCGGGATGGTGGTGAAAAGCATGCCAATTACCGCTGTCTTCTTAGGTCCTATACGATCAGTGAATAAGCCAAGTACAATCCGAAAAAAAGAACCAGATAAAATCGGAATGGCAACAATCATGCCTTTCTCTGCGGTCGATAAAGCAAAGTCTTGCGCAATAAAAGCACCCAGTGCCCCTAATAAGACCCAGATCATAAAGCTCACATCGAAATATAAAAAGGAACTTAGCAATGTCTTAGGGTGACCACTTGATTTTAACTCTGAGAGTTTCATAAAATGCCTCCTCTATTTTGAATTTTCTGACTTAAAGATAGCGAGTTATCCTAAGTAATAAAAGTATCATGTTAGAAAAAATGACATGAATACACACTTTTTTACAGGCATGTGCCATAATCTATCCATACAATGTGTTGGGCAAGAAGCTTAGAAAGGTTGATTTCATATGGCAAAACGCAAACTCGTGTTTATCGGAAACGGCATGGCGAGTATGAAATGTATCGAGCAGATGATTCAAAAACAGCCAGAACACTATGCCATAACAGTTATTGGAAAAGAGAAGCGCCCTGCCTACAATCGAATAAAACTTTCATCGATTTTACAAAAAAGCGACTCATTATCTCAAATTGAACTCAAGGAAAAAGAATGGTATACCGCGCATGACATCATCATGTACAAAGGAGAAACAGTCGTCCATATCGATACAAACAAGAAGTGTATCATGACAGATGCGCGCCGGGAAATTTCCTACGACAAGCTCGTCATCGCAACAGGATCATTGCCGTATTTTCTTCCTATTCAGGGCGTATCCAAAAAAGGGATTTATGCGTTTCGTACAATTGATGATTATGAGGCCATTTGTGCGGATGCGATGCGTTATCAACGAGCAGCAGTGGTCGGAGGCGGTGTGCTTGGTGTAGAGGTGGCGGCTGGCCTGCAGATTGCGGGACTTGAGACAACCATCATTCATCATGCCGAGTGGCTCATGCAGCGCCAATTAGATGAAACGGCTGCTAGTCTATTACAGCAGCAATTAACGCGCAAGGGCATTCAGGTGAAAACAAATGCCCATACAATTGCATGCTTAGGAGATGAGAGGGTAGAAGGCGTTCTACTGAAAAATGGAGACATCGTGGATGCTGATCTTGTTGTTTTCACAACAGGTATCCGTCCAAACATACAGCTTGCAAAGAATCACGGCATTCATACGCGAAAAGCCATTGTCGTCAATGATATGATGCAAACAAATGTCCAAGATATTTATGCCATTGGGGAATGTGCAGAGCATAAAGGAATGGTGCATGGCCTTGTTCAGCCCATTTATGAACAAGCAAATGCACTTGCCAATCATCTATTAGGCGAGCAAATTACATCTGTACCTCATCCCATTTACTCAACAAAATTAAAAGTACCTGACATGCCTATCTATTCTGCGGGATGTATTGAACTCCATTCCCCGTATACGTCAGTGGTGACATATTTAGATGAAGAGCAAGAAGTGTATAAAAAATTCGTCTTTGAACGCGAGGCACTAGCAGGTTTTTTATTAGTTGGAGAACTGGAGAAAGCCGATCAGCTTTTGCAAGATGTGAAAGTGGGGCGTGATAAAAGTGTCGTCATGAAAGCTCTTCATGAGGAGCAGCCATCTCCTCTAGATTCATTAAAAATGGACGATCTCGTCTGCCAATGTCAAAGCGTTACAAAAGGGACGATTTTGAACACCATATCCGCCCATCAGCTGACAAGCTTAGAAGAGGTTCAAAAACAAACAGGGGCAGCAACGGGCTGCGGCGGCTGTCAAGAGCTCGTCCGTGCCTGCTGTCAGTTATCATCACATGAACAAATAGATGCGCCGGCCTCTTTTTGTTCATGTACAGAAGCTGATGAGCAGACCATTTTTTCGTTTATCAAAAAGCAACTGCTGCTGAATGTGGAGGAAATCAGAAGACATTTTCATTGGAAAACGGAGAACGGCTGCAGCAACTGCAGGTCTGCCATTCCATACTATCTCGAGCAATTCCAATCACCGATTGAAAAAATCAGCGATGCTGATCAAGAAGACATGTTGCCTCAGCTATACGGAGGGCGTCTTGAACTGGATTTCCTGAAAATCATTACGTCTTTGTTAGAACAAAAACTGATTGATCAGGCAGAGCTGACAGAGCATAAACGAATACGGCTCATCGGCGTGTCAAAACAGGCGGCACAGATCGTCAAAAAACATTGGCCCATCATGGCGAAAGAGAAAAGAAGACTATCTCATGTCCTTACATGTGATTGTAGTCACGATCCAGCTGTCACAGCACTAGTAATGGAGTTTGAAAGACAAGTAGAAGACACACTTTTACCAGCCGTCACCTCTATTCATGTCGCCGGCTCTTCCTGCACGTGTAAACTATCTCCAATATATGACATTTGCATGAAGAAACAGCTGGGGGAATGGAACATTTATATAGGAGGTGACGTATGTCAGCCGAAGGCCGGCCAGCTTTTTTACACTTTGCCTCAATCAAGTGAGTTGATCCCTTTTTTAAAAGCGCTGCTTGAAGATTATAGAAAAAGTGCATACTTTCAAGAATCCATCGGCGATTGGCTTCTCCGTTATGGACTCATTTCTATTCGAGAAAAATTGCTTGATGAGGAAAGAAGAAAAGAGCTCTGTGAACAATTTGACCAAAGCAGACAAAAGGATGTGAAGGTATGAGTCAGTCTTTTTTACGATATGCCCAGCAAATATCAGAGCAGGAAGAACGAAAGCGAGTGTATCCATCCCAATGTCCATTTTGCAGTATGCAGTGCAAAATGCAGCTAGTAGAGCAGCATGTGGAAGGACGAACCAGATATCAAACGATTGGCGTACACAATCCAACTACGCACGGGAGACTTTGTATAAAAGGGCAGCATGCACACCAGCACGCACTGCACAAAGAACGTTTGAATCACCCGCTCATCAAAAGAAACGGGCAATTTGTAAAAGCGTCATGGCAGGAGGCACTTGTTGAAATCAAAAAAAACATGGAATCCCTTCAGATGGCACATGGGCATGATGCCATCAGTGTGTACGGAAGCGCATCTATTACAAATGAGGAGGCGTACTTACTCGGAAAGTTTGCGAGAGTGGCGCTGAAAACGAAATACATCGATTACAACGGGAGACTTTGTATGTCGTCAGCAGCAACTGCGGCGAATCAAACATTCGGACTTGACCGGGGTCTTACGTTTCCTCTCAGTGACATCAAGCATACACGGGTATTGATATTGGTTGGAACGAATATAGCAGAATGTCAGCCAACCTTCATGCCGTACGTCGAAGAGGCGAAAAAAAACGGTGCTTTTCTCATCGTCATCGATCCGCGCAAAACACCGACAGCCCAATTAGCCGATGTACATGTCAGCCTGAAACCAGGATCAGATGCTGCACTGGCAAACGGCATCTTGCACATTATGCTTCATGAACATTTAATAGATGAATCATTTATTCGTCATCGAACGTCAGGGTTCCAAGAATTAAAGGAGCACGTCTCGCGCATGTCCCTCTCAAACATTGCTGAGCAAACCGGTGTGACGATTGAAGTTCTGCAGAAAATAGCAAGGAAATTCGCACAAGAAAAGACAGGCATGATTTTCACAGCAAGAGGCATTGAGCAGCAAATAGACGGGACAGCATCTGTACGAAATTTCCTGAATATTCTGCTTGTTACTGGGAAGATCGGCCGCGTTGGGTGCGGCTATGGCGCAATAACCGGGCAAGGAAATGGCCAGGGGGCAAGAGAGCATGGACAAAAAGCAGATCAGCTTCCAGGGTATCGAGATATCACAAATTCTGCTCACAGAAAAGAAATAGCTGACATATGGAACATTGATGAAAAAGAACTCCCTGGAAAAGGCGTGTCTGCTTTTGAGATGTTTGAAAAAATGCAGGAAGGAGAAATAAAAGCGCTCTTTTTAATGTGCTCTAACCCCGTTCAGTCAGGCCCGCACGCGCGCTTTATTCAACAAGCCATCAAGAAATTGTCCTTTTTTGTAGCTGTTGATTTATTTATGTCTGAGACAGCTGCGCTGGCAGATGTAATTTTACCTACTTCGTCATATTTAGAGGATGAAGGTACGGTGACAAATGTAGAGGGGCGCGTTACGCTTAGAGAAGCAACCTATCCACTTAAGCATCAAAGAAAACACGATTGGCAAATCATTTGTGATATAGCAGCTGTATTAGGCAAAAGCGGCTATTTCTCCTTTTCATCCGCAGAAGAGATTTTTGAAGAATTAAGAGCCGCAACGAAAGGCGCAAAAGCGGATTACTCAGGCATGACCTATGAAAGACTGAGGAAGGAGCAAGGCATATTATGGCCTTGTACGCATCTAGAAGACCCAGGAACCGAAAGATTATTTGAACATGCATTCTCACATTCTGACAGTTTAGCAAAGTTTGCCGTCGTCACACACGGAAAAAATGTGGCAAAGGAACCAGTCAGTCAAGAATATCCTCTTTATTTAACGACGGGCAGAGTGATGGCTCACTACCAAACGGGCGTTCAAACAAGAAAAAGTACCTCTCTTGTTGCCCGGCAGTTTGAATCTTATGCAGAGCTTCATCCTGACACAGCAAAAACGTATGGACTTCAGCACGGGGAGCTTGTGACCATCCAGTCAAAAAGAGGAAGTGTCATCATGAGATGCCGCATATCAGACACCATTCGAAAAGATACCGTGTTTGTTCCATTTCACTGGAGTAAACATCAATCCATTAATCAATTAATTAGTGAACAACTAGATCCGCACAGTAAAATGCCAGGCTTTAAATATTGTCCTGTACAGCTGTCAGCCTATGTGAATTAAAAAATATGTGAGAAATCATAACATGTATTTTCCATCTGTGTTTAGATGATGGTACTTTCTAAAAAATGATCACATGAGGGGTGTTTTATCGTGAAAGAAAAACTCGTATTAGTGGGGAACGGTATGGCTGGCATTCGAAGCCTCGAAAACATTTTAAAAACAGACAGCGAACGATTCGACATGACGGTATTTGGAAGTGAACCGCATCCTAACTATAACCGGATTCTTTTATCGAAGGTGCTTCAAGGAGATACGAAGGTTGAAGATATTACACTAAACGATTGGAATTGGTATCAGGAGCATGATATTCAGTTGTTTACAAATGAGACCATTGTGAAGATCGATACAGATAACCAAACAGTCACCAGTGATCAAGGACGGACCGTGCATTATGACCGATTGATTTTAGCAACAGGGTCACTTCCGTTTATCCTGCCGATTCCAGGGAGTGATAAAAAAGGCGTGACGGCCTTTCGTACATTGCAAGACACAGAGGAAATGGTCAATGCCTCTAGCAGGTACAAAAAAGCAGCAGTCATTGGAGGCGGCCTACTTGGACTGGAAGCAGCACGCGGCCTACTCAACTTAGGCATGGAAGTGAATGTCATTCACCTCAGCTCTCATTTAATGGAACGCCAGCTAGACCCTATTGCAGGTCAGCTTCTACAAAAAGCATTAGAAGAACAGGGCATGAACTTCCTGTTAGGAAAACAGACAACTGAGATTTTAGGAGATACAAGAGTTGAAGGATTATCATTTTCAGATGGCACGACACTTGAGACAGACCTAGTCGTCATGGCTGTAGGAATTAAACCAAGTAAAATGCTTGCAGAGATAAGCGGCCTTGAAGTGAACCGAGGTATTATTGTCAATGATTTCATGGAAACGAGTGTCCCAGGCATTTATGCCGTCGGAGAATGTGTAGAACACAGAGGACAAACGTACGGGCTTGTCGCTCCTTTATACGATCAAGCGAATGTGCTTGCTGGGCATGTATGTGACATGAATCCTGTGCCATATGAAGGCTCTGTTCTGTCAACGCAACTGAAAGTATCGGGGGTTGACGTGTTTTCAGCTGGTGACTTTATAGAAAACGATGAGAAAAAAGCGATCAAAATCTTTGACGAACAAAAAGGCATCTATCAAAAACTAGTCTTCCAGCAAAACCGATTAGTTGGTGCCGTCATGTTTGGAGAAACAAGCGATGGACCTCGTCTATTCTCGTATATTAGAGAAGGGGTAGATATGTCGGTTATGGAGAAGGTATCTGTCTTAACCTCGAATGATCCGGCGCAAGAAAGCACGATTGAAAGCATGGCAAATGACCATATCGTTTGCGGCTGTAATGGTGTCTCAAAGGGTCAGATTGTGGAAGCCATTCAAAAAGAAGGCTTAACAACGATTCAGGAAGTGAAGCAATGTACAAGTGCCTCACGATCATGTGGAGGCTGCAAGCCCGTTGTCGAAGAGATTCTTTGGCACACGTTGGGCGATGATGCGAATCGAACAGCCCAAAAAGAAACCATCTGCGCCTGCACCACTCTTTCACGAGATGAAGTCATTCATGAAATCAAAGAGAAGGGCCTGCAGCATGTCAAAGAAGTGATGAACGTACTTGACTGGGAGACAGAGGAAGGCTGTTCAAAATGCCGACCTGCCCTGAATTATTATTTAGGCATGCTTCAACCTCTTGAGTACAAAGATGAAAAGAGCTCACGATTTGTGAATGAACGCATGCATGCCAATATTCAAAAAGATGGCACCTATTCGGTTGTTCCGCGGATGTACGGCGGCGTGACAAATGCAAATGACCTGAGAAAAATAGCTGATGTCGTCGACAAATATGAAATACCGCTTGTGAAAATGACTGGCGGCCAGCGTATCGACCTTCTAGGTGTCAAAAAAGAAGATTTACCTAAAGTATGGGCAGACCTGGATATGCCATCTGGTTATGCATACGGAAAATCTTTAAGAACGGTCAAAACTTGTGTTGGAGAACAATTTTGCCGGTTCGGCACACAGGACTCGATGGCTCTTGGCATTGCACTTGAAAAGAAATTCGAAGGTCTTGCGACACCGCATAAAGTCAAAATGGCTGTCTCTGCTTGCCCTAGAAACTGTGCAGAATCTGGCATTAAAGACCTTGGCATTGTGGGAATTGATGGAGGGTTTGAATTGTACGCCGGCGGAAATGGCGGCACACACTTGCGGGCTGGAGATTTATTGATGAAGGTCAGTACAGAAGAAGAAGTAGAGCAAGTGGCGGCTGCATACCTTCAATATTACAGAGAAACGGCAAATTATCTAGAAAGAACCTCTGCTTGGGTTGAACGACTTGGATTAGATCATATTCAATCAGTACTCCTAGATGATGAGAAACGAGAAGCCTTAATCCAAAGAATGGACATCGCACTGTCAACGTATGAGGAGCCTTGGCAGGAGCTGCGCGAGAGTCAAAAAGACACGAAACAATTATTTCAAAAAGCGACGGCTTCTGTATAAATCAATTGAAGGGATGAGATCATATGACAGTTTCAGTTGTAAAAGTTCACATTGGCACCCTTTCAGATTTTCCGCTGCAGCTAGGGAAAACAGTCGCAGCCGGTACTCTTGAATTAGCTGTCTTTCAAACCTCTAATAAGCAGTTCAAAGCCATTGAAAACCGCTGCCCTCATAAAGGCGGTGTTCTGGCTGAAGGAATGGTAAGTGGAGACCATGTCTTCTGTCCAATGCATGATTGGAAGATTGATCTTTCGTCAGGGAACGTTCAAGCACCAGATCACGGATGCGTTAAAACGTATGAAACATTGGTCGAGGGGGACGATGTCTTTATTTTATTGCCCTCATAAATAGTTTAGATCCTTCCTTTCATGTATATGCTGTATGTTAATGCAGCAAGAAAGGAAGGAATTTCTGTGCCGTTTTTTAGTATTTTGATTGAACTATTTATCGGGTTTTCCGCCTTATTTTTTATTACAAAATTATTAGGGAAAACACAGTTTGCACAAATCACGCCGTTTGATTTTATTTCTGCACTGATTTTAGGCGAAATGGTCGGAAACGCCATTTTTGACCCAGAAGTCAAGATTCAGCACATTTTGTTTGCTGTTGCAGTGTGGGGCGTTCTCATCTATACAGTTGAATGGTTTTCACAACGCTTTAAAGGTATTCGAGCCTTTTTAGAAGGAAGACCTACGCTTGTCATTGATAAAGGGAACATTCACTACAATCGTTTGAAGAAAAATATGCTTGATCTCAATCAGCTGCAGACACTGATTCGCGCGAAAGGTCATTTTGCCTTGCATGAAATAGAATATGCCATTTTGGAAACAGACGGCTCTGTCAGTGTTCTTCCGAAAATGAAATACGCAACTGCCACAACAGAAGATGTGAACGTGAAGGGAAAAGAAGTCAAATTGCCTAGAACATTTATTATTGATGGCGAAATTTTAAAAGATGACCTACAAGAAGCTGGCTTTGACGAAACATGGCTGAGTGAGCAATTAAAAAAGCAGCACATTTCTTCTCATCGAGACGTTCTATTTTGTGAATGGATTGAAAATGAAGGGATTTATGCGATAAAATATGAAAAATCTAAAAAACATCCACAACAAAATTAAGTGGGTGTTTTTTTTGTGTGTCATGAATAGGATCAAAAAGAATGTTTGATTGAAAATGTTCACAAAGAGGAGGAGATGTGCGATGAAGTATGGAAAGGTATGGCTTGTATTCGTTTTGTCTTTATTACTATTTGACTCAGCTTCACTTCAAGCAGCCGGACATCAGAATCAAACAAACCGCGTCCTTGTGGTCGATCATAAGGGAAATGGCACGTTTCGAACCGTTCAGTCTGCCATTGATGCGATTCCAGCGAACAATCAACAGCGCGTAACGATCTATATTAAAAATGGTGTGTATAAAGAAAAGATCCTGCTTCCGCAAAATAAACCGCACGTGTCCTTTATCGGCGAAAACCAGCACAAGACGATTCTGACGTATGATGATACAAATGCAAGAACTGGCAGCACAACAAATAGCTCCAGCACTATGATTCGTTCGAACGACTTTTACGCAGAAAATATCACCTTTCAAAATACAGCTGGCAGACATGCTGGTCAGGCGGTTGCGCTGTATGTGTCTGGCGACCGGGCTGCGTTCAAACAAATACGGGTCTTAGGGTATCAAGATACACTTTATGCAACAGGCTCAGGCCGGCAATATTATGAAAACTGCTATATCGAGGGCACGGTCGATTTTATTTTTGGATCAGCCACAGCTGTGTTTAAAAGAGCTGAAATAAAAAGTCTTGGAAATGGGTATATTACTGCAGCATCCACAACAGAAGCACAAAGGTATGGCTATGTATTCATCGATTCTACGTTGAAAAAGGGGACGGCAGCTGCTCAATCGGTTTATTTAGGACGTCCGTGGAGGCCTCATTCCGCTGTGACATTCCTCTATACAAAAATGGATGAACATATTAAGGCAGAGGGATGGCATAACTGGGATAACCGTGATAACGAAAGAACAGCAAGATATAAAGAATATGGATCGACTGGGACCGGAAGCAATGTAGCAAATCGCGTTAAATGGTCCAACATTTTAACGAAAAACGAAGCAAGTCAAATCACGGTGCAAGCTGTTCTTGGCGGAACCGATGGCTGGAATCCAGAAAAGAGGTAAAGGGCTTGTCAGTTTTCGTCAAAGAAAGCTGACTTTTCTGTTTAAAAAACCTTTGAGAACAAACGTTCTTTTGTGTATAATGAACATATTCTTCTAAAATTGGCTGCGATAAAAAAGGAGGGATTGCGTGAAGCGTTTTTCACAGCTCTTGTTTTTACAAATATGTATCCTGTCGATTTTATTTCTCCCTTTTTCAGCAAAAGATGATCAACTTACAGCTCGTGACGACTCACTGCCGTGGATGACAGCTTTAGATGAATTCATACGAACAGCACCTGATTTAGAGGGCGCGATCTCCGGCGTCAGCGTCCGCAATACTTCTGACTCCTCTCTTCTTTATGAACATCAAGCCGATATTCGTCTTACTCCTGCTTCTAATATGAAACTGCTCACATCAGCCATCGCCCTTGATATACTAGGAGAAACACACACATTCCTGACAGATATCTGGATGGATGGTTCTATTCAAAAGAAAACGTTACATGGCAACCTGTATCTACGCGGTACCGGGGATCCGACTTTATTAGAGGAGGATTTTGCAGCACTTGCCAAACAAGTGAAAAAGGCCGGAATACATACGATTCGCGGACAGCTTGCGGCAGATGACACTTGGTATGATGATACGCGATATTCTATTGATTTGCCTTGGAGTGATGAAGATCAATATTACGGTGCACAAATCTCTGCTCTCACAGCTTCACCGAATCAAGATTATGATGCAGGAACCGTGATTCTCGAAGTAAAACCAGGAAAGAAAGCAGGGCAAAAAGCGACCTATGACATCATCCCGAAGACTTCTGTCCCTCAAGTCATGAATCAAGTAAAAACCGTGCCAGAAGGCGGGAAAAAGAAGATTTCTTTTAAGCGCTCTCACGGCACCAACAAGATCACTTTGACTGGCACCATTCCGGTGAAAGCGAGTGTATCTAGACAATGGGTAGCGTTATGGGAGCCAACCACTTATGCGTTAGATTTAATGAAACGAGCGTTAAAGGCGGAAGGGATTCAAGTAAAAGGACCGCTTAAAACAAAACAAGTTCCTAAAAAAGCCAAGAAAATTGCCACCCATTCATCGATGCCTTTATCAGATCTGCTTGTTCCCATGATGAAACTCAGCAACAATACCCATGCAGAAATTTTGCTAAAGGAACTTGGAAAACAAGTGAAAAGCAAAGGGAGCTTTGAGGATGGACTGGATGTCATGTATGAACAGCTTCCCGCGTTTGGCATCAATCCTTCGCATGCAGTGCTGCGAGATGGGTCGGGCATATCACCTATTAACCTTGTTTCTGCCAACCAGTTCACGTTATTTTTGACAAACATTCAAAAGGAAAAATGGTTTAAGACCTATGAACATGCGCTTCCGTTAGCAGGGGCAAGTGAACGAATGGTCGGAGGGACGTTAAGGAACAGATTGAAAGAACCAGCTACACTAGAAAAAGTACGTGCAAAAACAGGTTCATTAACAACGGTTAGCACACTTTCTGGATATATTGACACGAAGAGCGGAAAGACGGTCGCCTTTTCCATTTTATTAAATCATCTTGTTGATGACGAAAAAGGGAAAGAGATAGAAGACCATATTGTCAGCATTTTAGCTGAGAATCTTTAGATAGAGAAGGAGTACCATCATGACGTTAGATAACAATCAATCTTTAGTAAAAACCATGTCCATTTTTCTCGTCCCGCTTTTGCTTAGCAATATTTTGCAATCAATCGGACAGCTTGTATCCATCGTTCTTGTCGGTAGATGGATTGGAGAGGATGCAGTAGCTGCTATTTCTGCATTCTTTCCGCTTTTCTTTTTACTCGTTTCTTTTTCCATTGGAATTGGATCGGGAAGTTCCATCCTTATTGGACAAGCGTATGGAGCGAAAAATGACCAGAGATTAAAAGAAATTATTGGCACAACGCTTTCATTCACCTTTTTAATCGGACTTTCTTTAGCGATCATTGGAGGTTTATTTGCAACAGACATCCTAAATCTCATGGGAACACCTGCAAATATTGTGGAGGAAAGTGCGGCATATGCCAGAATTCTATTCATCTCAATGCCGATCTTATTTCTTTATTTTGTTTACACGACCTTCCTGCGAGGAACTGGGGATTCAAAAACGCCTTTTTATTTCTTAATGATTAGTACGGCAACGAATATTTTAATGCTGCCCATTTTATTATTTGGCTGGCTGGGACTGCCGGCATTTGGTTTATACGGCGCTGCATATGCTTCTGTGATTTCAACCATTGTAACGTTTATTATTCTACATATCTACTTATATAAGACAAAGCACCCGCTTCGCATTGATGCATCAGTGAGAAAGCATTTATTGATGAAAGGGGATCTACTAAAAACATTATTAAAGCTCAGCATTCCATCGAGCATTAATATGATCCTTATTTCTTTATCAGAAATTGCTGTTATTTCTTTTGTCAACGATTATGGATCACAGGCCACAGCTGCTTATGGTGTTGTCAATCAAGTCGTGAGCTATGTGCAGATGCCGGCAGTGAGTCTTGGCATTGCAGTCTCTATCTTTGCAGCACAATTCATCGGTGCAGGGAATATCAACCGCTTGAAAGATGTGATAAAAATCGGGTTAGGGCTCAATTTTGCCATAGGCGGATTCATT
Organism: Bacillus sp. NMCC4; assembly: GCF_002998555.1. Taxonomy (NCBI): domain Bacteria; kingdom Bacillati; phylum Bacillota; class Bacilli; order Caryophanales; family Bacillaceae; genus Bacillus; species Bacillus sp. NMCC4. The sequence goes on from NZ_PVRA01000003.1 coordinate 423,197, forward strand.
ATTATCATCGTTTATCTCTTTGCACCACAGATTTTATCTATCTTTTTAACAGATTCTAAGACGATTGACATTGCCTATAGCTTGGTCGTCATTACATTATGGAGCTATCTTATTTTTGGAACGGCCCAAATTGTTGCAGCCACGATGAGAGCAAGTGGAACAGTTTTATGGCCAACAATCTTTAGTATTTGCTCCATTTGGCTTGTAGAAGTACCAGTCGCTTATGTGCTATCGCACTACACATCCCTTGGCATCAAGGGCATATGGATTGGCTATCCTGCGGCTTTCTTTGTGAACTTACTCCTTCAATACGGCTACTATCAGCTCGTATGGAAGAAAAAACAAATTGTAGCGCTTGTTCAGTCATAATGTGAAAGTATGAAGCAGCATATACATACGAAGATCTATCACTTTTCAGGAGGTCTGATCTTCTATGTTTTTGAATCAAAGAAGTGAACTGAGCTCGCACAATATCGGTGTTTTTTCTTATGCCGGACCAGATTTCCAAGTGCTGACTTGGGGGGAAGGAGCGACATTAAACATTGGGAAGTTTTGTTCCATTGCAAACGAAGTGAAAATTTTCCTTGGCGGTGAACACCGGACAGATTGGGTCACAACGTATCCGTTTAATCAAATTTTCAAAGAAGCTGCCCACATCAAAGGACATCCCAAATCGAAGGGAGATGTTCATATAGGACACGACGTATGGATTGGATATGGCGCGACGATTATGTCAGGAGTATGTATAGGGAACGGAGCAGTGATCGGAGCAAATAGTGTCATCACAAAAGATGTGCCGCCATATGCAATTGCCGCAGGAAATCCGCAGCAGTTCATGAAATATCGGTTTTCATCGGAAATAATTGAACAACTTCAATTATTAGAATGGTGGAATTTAGAGTTTGCAATCATCCAATCTATTTTTCACCTCTTACAGTCTCATGATATTGAACATTGTATAAATGTAATAGAAGACATAAAAAAGAAAGGCTGAAAAAGCCTTTCTTTTTTCGTTTAGCTGAGCCGTATAATGGTCAAGGCAGCACCTGCAGCAGCACCCCCGCCAACTAAAACAGCTGTGGCAACAGCCCCAAAAAACTGCAGTGAAATGATGCTTCCAGCTGTTAAATTAACGATTACAGTATTATGGATAAACGAAGTAGAGATAACAGGTGATTGAACAGAACCAGGCACAGTGGTTGCTCCATTTAAAAGCAAACATGTATTAATTAAAAGAGCTGCAGTGGTGTTGACTTGATACGTAATATAATATTTATCAGTTTGCAGAACGGTAAAAACAGTACTTGTGCCGTTTGCTGTAAAACCAGTAATGTTTTGAAAGTTTGGCAAAGGAATATTCGTTCCTCCGGCTACAGTAACAATGGTAGGGCCAGAACTATTAGCAGCATAAAGTGCTGTATCCGTAAAACCACCTGTTCCAGTAGCACCGGTGATTCCCGTTTCGCCAGTAGGTCCAGCAGCACCTGTGCTACCTGTTGAACCTGTAGCACAGGTGCTGCCAAAAGCGTATAATCCGGTGACGTATCTGGCGTACCTAAAGGTGGAGCAGAGTCCACAATATACGTACCACCTTCATAAGTGACCACTTGACCCACTGAATATGTTGATGCTATTGCAGGATCATATGCTTTAGCACCACTTAATTCTATCCCTGTAGGGCCAGTCGGACCAGTTTCCACAGAAGCTGCCAAAAGTGTATAGTCGGGGGAAAGCCCAGGTATTCCTGATGGAGCATCTACATTGGCTATATAAATACTGCCATTAAACGTGACACCTGACCCGCCTCGTAATCTTGTGATTGTGAGGGGTTAAAAGGGAGGGTGCCGGTTAATCCGCCAGCAGGTCCAGTTGGTCCGGTTGGCCCAGCGGGACCTGCTGGGCCTCTTCGTCCAACCCTTTGAATTGTTTTTGATTGTTTTTCTCCTTTTTCACGGGGGATTCCCTCGAGACCTGTTTTGTTTAGAATGTTCTTGATTGATAAATGGACAGTCTCTTCTTTGAGGACGGTCAAGACGTAATCTTTTGTAATGAGGCTGCTCATGATATTTACCGCAAAAGGGACATTTGTGATCGAATTGATTGTACAAATTGCCCATCTCCTAAAATTGATATTTCATTCTATGTGCAAATTTTCAAATTTGAAGTAAAACCTAGAAACTCATCATTTCGAAAATCATCGAATCAAATCATTTAAATGTTTCATGATTTTATGTTATGGTGTTGAAAGTATATGACTAGTATGATTTTTGACAGAAATGGGGACATCATTTATGAGTCAATCAGTTTTACAGCGCACAGCTTATTCCGTTTTAAATTTATCCTCTGTGACAGAAGGAGGCACCATTAAGGAGTCTTTTGAACATAGTATGGATTTAGCAAAAAAGGCGGAGAAGTGGGGTTATCATAGATACTGGCTAGCAGAACACCATAATATGGAAGGTGTTGCGAGCTCTGCAACGTCCGTTTTAATTGGATATATTGCTGGGGGAACCGAAAAAATTCGAGTAGGATCTGGCGGGATTATGCTGCCAAACCACTCTTCACTTGTCATTGCTGAACAATTTGGGACACTTGAGACATTATATCCGGGGAGAATTGATTTAGGTCTTGGAAGAGCACCAGGGACAGATCAGTTAACGGCAAGAGCTCTCAGACGTAACCTTCATAACGGAGAAGATTTCCCTGAGCAGCTAGAAGAACTTCGGCAATATTTTAAACCAACCGGACAGGTCAAAAAACATGTAAGAGCCGTTCCAGGAGAGGGTCTAGACATTCCGATTTGGCTGCTTGGTTCAAGCGGTTTTAGCGCAAGACTTGCAGGAGAGCTTGGATTGCCATTTGCCTTTGCGGCACATTTTTCACCTAAAAATACAATTCCTGCTTTAGAGTTGTATAGACAGTCATTTAGACCTTCTGATGTGTTAAAAGAGCCTTATGCCATGGTGGGTGTGACAGTTTTTGCTGCAGATCAAACAGAGCGAGCTGAATATTTGGCGACCTCTCATTATCAGCGGTTTTTGAGTCTCATTCGAAATACTCCAGGAAAACTCAAAGCGCCTGTTGACAGTATGGACGGCCTTTGGAGTCCGTATGAAAAAGCGATGGTGGATGAACAATTAAGTTCGACAATGATCGGGGATAAAGAAAAGGTGAAAAAAGAATTGGAAGCCTTTATTGAAGCCACTCAAGCAGACGAAGTGATGATTAATTCGGATATGTTTGACCATCAAGAAAGAATGCGCTCGTATGAAATCATCGGAGAGATCTTCCAAGAGGCACAAGAAAAATAAACATGAAAAAAGAACTGCACAAAGCAGTTCTTTTTTATTTATGCTTTTGTAAAAATACGAAATGGTTGTCCAATTGGCAGCACAGTACGGCCAAAATGAGTATTGAGCACAACTGCTGCTGAACCATAAAACGAAAGCAGGGAAATGATCAATTCTGCGATACCTGCAATGGTATGAGTCACATCGTACATCACACCAAACGAGCTAAGGGAAAGACCAAGGAATAAGAAATCAATAAAGACGAAAATCAAAAATAATACTTTATGTGTTTCCATTGCACCAATCGTCATAAACAAGCTGAAAATCAAATAACCGATAAACGCAAAACCTAGTTGTTTTGGATCTGCTGCTCCCGCAAGCGTTTTCCCAAAAACGCCGGCTTGAATGAGCCAAGTCGTTCCAACGCCCATCCAAAAAAGACCGAATGCGCCAAAGGCAGTGGCTCCAAAAATATTATGATGCTTTGAATCTTGTATGGACGCGATTAGCTGCGCGATGCCTCCAAGGAAGATAGCCCAAGGTAAAATAAGGGAAGTGCCATCTGTAATTCCTAGTTTTTGTGAGGACGCAACGAGCGTCACCATTGCTAAACCAAACAAACCAAGTGGTGTTGGGTCTGCAATTGATAATCGAATAGCTTGAACATTCTGTTTTTCCATAATGACCTCCTACAATTTGCACTTACAAAAGATACTCGAATTAGACCGAAACGTCAAGCTCTTTTTTAGTAGACACTTGCAACGTCTTCCAAATAAATCTATATTTAATACATATCAAATGTGATAGAAAAAGAGGGATAAAATGAGTAAAGGCTTAGCTGGAAAAACGATTGCCATTTGTGGAACGAGAAAAACAGAAGAAATGCGTACACTTGTCGAAAAGCAAGGAGGACAAGCCGTTATTCGTTCTCTTCAAGGAACTGTATTTTTAGCCAAAGAGGAGTTAAAGCCAGGCATTGAAACCTTTGTGAAGCAAGGTGCGGATTGGGTGATTTTCACAACAGGCATCGGGACAGACACATTGATTGAGAGTGCAGAAGAGCTTCATCTGGGGGAAGCATTTATGCACATTCTATCAAATGCGCATATTGCTTCAAGAGGGTATAAAACCTTTGCAGCACTCAAAAAACGCGGAATTCAGCCAGACGTATCTGATGAAGATGGAACGGTTCGTGACATGATCTCAAAGCTTGAAGACAAGGAGTTTCATGGCAAACGCGTCATGGTGCAGCTTCACGGGGAAAACGCTCCGGCTCTCATCCAGTTTTTACATGACAAAGGGGCTGATGTTTTGCCGCTTTTACCTTATCAGCACACACCTCCTGAACCAGAGGCCGCAGAAACATTGCTTCAAGAAATGAAAGATGATAAAGTCCATGCCGTCTGTTTTACAACCGCTGTTCAGGTTCACGCCTTTTTCACACTAGCGGCAAAATGGGGTAGAAAACAAGAACTCCAAGAGCTATTCGAGCAGCACGTACTGGCAGTGGCCGTCGGAAAAGTCACAGCTGAAGCTTTAAAAGAAGAGGGAATAGACAGAATTCTAGCTCCGTCACTTGAGAGAATGGGTGCAATGATTATGGAATTATCCCAATATATGAAAAAACAATCATCACATTCATAGAAAAAACGCCTTTCACCCGATCAGTGGAAGGCGTTTTTCATTAGATTGTCCGTTTTCGGTTCGTACGAATTTTTTTGAGGACGAAATAGAGAACGATCAGGACGATCGCAATGGCCATAATAGGGGTTGTATAAGCGTGAGCAACACTTTGAATGTGATCCCACTTTGTCCCAAGCTGCATACCGAGATAGATAAATAAGATCGACCAAGGGATGGCAGCTAATCCTGTCAAGAGGACAAATTTCAAAAAAGGCATTTTGGCAATACCTGCTGGAATGGAGATGGCGTGGCGGACAACAGGAATAAAGCGCGCTGTAAACACCACACCGGTTCCATATCGGTCAAACCAGCGCTCTGCAGTTGCGATATGGTGTTCATGGATGAATAAGTATTTTCCGTACTTTGTTAAAAAAGGTCTTCCGCCATAAAGACCGATCCAGTATATAAAACACTGTGCGAGCGTACCTCCGATGACGCCAGCGATAACAGCTCCAACAAAACCGATTGTTCCTGTTGACACCATATATCCGCCATAAGCAAGAACAATTTCGCTCGGAATGATTTCAATCATCAGACCTAGTGCTACACCTACATAACCAAGGCTTGTCAGCCAGGTTAAAATTTCATTGAACAAGGTTCCCATTCATTTCACTCTGCCTTTAAATACGAATTTTCTTCAAGCATCCTTATAAAAGCCTATGCTTGTTTTGCTTTTCTCATGAGTATGCTTTCCGCTTACCTCCCACGGCTAAACCGAAAGACGCCTCATGAATGCCTGGCTTTTCCACCAAGTCTGTGACGATAAACTCTCGTCTAGCAAACTTTATCATACCATATTTGCTTGTACCTAGACGATCTACTTGCTGAACACTTGTTATGTGAAGAACTATCATGATGTCAGTGGTCAAAACAGTAAAGAAAATATGAACAGGCTGCATCCGTTTTTTTCAACAGATCATGATATAATTTGTTAGATGAAACGAACGGGTGGTGCACAAACATGTATTTAACAATCGCAGAAACAGCTGAATACTTAGAAGTAGCTGAAGCGTATATTGAGAAATTAATCCAGCAAAAAAAGATCCGCTATGTATTTGACGGCGAATCCTATCTGATTTATCAAGGACAGTTTCAAACGCATATGAAGCAGCTTGAACAATACAAAGAGCTCGTCCAAGAGATTTTAAATGAACCGATTCCTGAAGATCCAGATGTAAAGGACGAAGATTAGAAAACATTGTTCTTTTCACATGATTCAATGATGACAAATATAAAAGATCATACATATGCAATAAAAGGAAGTGAATGGAGTGGAAAAAGCCGCTTTATGTGAAGCCTGTCAAAAAAACGCAATGAATGTAGTAGAGAATTCTGATGAGCCGAAACAGCCTTATCAATTATGTCATCCGTGTCACAAGAGACTACTCAACTATTCATTACGACCTATTGAATGGTATAACTTAGCCGTTCTCCATTCTCCTAAACAATTCTTACTGCACTATGACTTTTATGGAGAGGACGGACAGGCTTTCCAATTAGAGGATGATGTCATCGTCACCAAAGAAGATAAAGCACCCACATTACAAGACGTTCGGCAAGATTTGGCGTCTTTATTAGACTTTTCAATCACTAGGTGGTTTCTTGAGGGTGATGTCATCGATGCTCTGAAACAGCACGATGAGAAAAAGATCTTAGACTCTGTTCAAAGTCTGTTTGATGAAACTCGGCATGTCGAAGTGAAATCACGAATGATAGAAATCGCGGCTGATGTTTTAGGTACATCTGCCGCTGGGTGGGTTAGGGAACTTTTGGATCAGGCTGACGAAGAATTTCTTTATCCACTTTCCTGGGCAGCAGCCAGCAGCCTGCCAGAAGATGAGGGTTTACAACATGTGATAGAGAAATTGAAATCGATCAGTGAAAAAGAATTGCCGACAGCTGCTTTTATCTGCCTGTACCGTTTCCGTTCTTACAAAATCATGGATTGGATGGAGTCTGCCTGTACCCAATTTCACGATCATTGGGGAAGGCTGGCAGCCGTAAGCTGTCCAACCTGGGATAGAATGAAAACATGGCTCGACAAAGGAAGACCTTTCAGCTTAATTGCACTGGATACAATGGCAAACTGCGCTAAAGGGAATAGACCAGTCCTTGTGGAACAATGTTCACCTAAAATCCTTAGAACAGATAAAAATGAAGTAGAGAACACTTTAAATGACTATCTTCAAAAAGATCGAGTGCCACGAGTCAAAATGAAAGTGTCTAAAATAATGAATAACAAAGAAGACATTTTCGAATAATTTTTCACTCATTTATTGACTGACACCGGTTTGAACAATTTTCCTATGGCATTTAATTTGTACATCCGCATCAGGATAGATTTCCTGCCATTTTTCTGGTGTCATTGCTTTGTCTTTTGATCGATACCTCAAACCCAGCCCAAGCGGATCTATGTTTTGCTTTTTAAAGGACTGAACAAGGTCTTGTCCTTGCTGAGCGACACGTTTTTCAACTTTTCTTTCAACATGGTCCAATATAGAAGGTTTATCAATTTTTTTGGACTTCATAAATTCTTTTAATTCACCTTTCAGCTTGATATCAATCGTGATATGAGGCTTTTTTGTTAGGTTTTTCGTTGGTTTGATCTGGTAAGACACATGTGATTTGATATTTTCAATGACGACATGGGTCTTTGCTTGATCATCCAATTGAAACTCGTAGATGCCATTTTTATGATTTTCAATCATCGCTTTAAATGTGAACGTTTCTTCTCCAGGGATATGACCCACCATTTTTTCTTGATCAAACAGAGCGACTCCTGTGACCTTGATGGCATTGCTTGTTTTTTTGATGTAAGGGAGGTAAGCATCGACCCCTTTTGCCAGCATCTGATTCATAAAAATATGCTGATTGGTCACAGGTTCATTGCCATTTCGCATATTTTGGGTTAACAGATCAGAGAGATACACGCCAATATTCAAGTTCGTTTGATTCATTTTTGTGTATAATAACTCTTCAACTTCTCCGCCTACAATCGCAAACACTTGGCGTGAACCAATGATAGGATCACGATAAATGTAATTCATTAAATCGATCATGCCTACTTCTTTTGCTAATTTTTCACTGATTAAAATAACGAGCACCTGGCCCATGACCACTGGAAAAGGTGATTTTTCTGACACGAGAAACTGAATATTACTAATGGTGTTTGACCTCGCACTTAATATTTGATAACTTCCTTGCTCTTCACTTTTAAAGACAGGGAAGACGAAGAAGCCCTTCATTTCGCCATCTTCTACTAAATCAAATCCTGCCGCCTGAGAGATATTTAATTCATCTAAAAGGCGAGGCTGTGCACAGCTAGTTAACAAAAGACTAAACAACATGAGACCCATGAGTATATAACGTTTCATGCTCGTTTTTTCACCCACCTTTTTTTCAGCATCAGCCCAATGACCATACAGACAATCAATCCATATATAAGAATGTATCCGCTATATTCCACCCATTGATTAAAGGCTTCAAAAGAGGTTGCCCCGGCAAAAAACGAAAACATGACCAAAATGAGGATGCTGAGACAGATTAAAGTGACGCGCTGACTCGTATGAAATACTTGTTTCGCCATTCGGCTCGCTGCCCATAATGGAATGGCGATATTTGGAATGATCAGAAGCAGCCAGAGGGACACTTCAATAAATTCAAAGCGCTGGATAAAGGGAAGTTTCACAATACTTGTTAACGTTAATGTCGGCCATTTTGTTAATTTGAGCTGAGCACTAGAGTAATACGCAATGGAGACGAGAAAGACAAGTAAATTTAAGCATGTCGTGAATAATGCCCCCATGTGGGCAAATTTTTGTGACGTCTGTGCTTGTTTAATAAAGGGATAATAGACAAGCAGCGTGCCAAAACCAAACATGGATAAGGAGGCATCTTTGACGCCCATTACCAGCTGCGAAAATGTATGATCAAACATCGGAAACATGAAGCGAATGTGACTATATTTCATGACATAAAAGCAAATAAACGTCATCCAATACGTCAGTACAATGCTAAAAAATGCCCATCCAGCAATGGTTCTAAAGCCGCCGGTATGAATGTAATACACAAGCAGCAGCAGTACAGACGCAAACAATAGACCAGGAATTTCTTTAAACAGCCATACATGGATCACATCCATATAGTGGACGAGAACGGTCAACGACAAAGAAGCAAAATATAAGATATAGAGTATGTTGAATAATTGCCCAATCCATTTGCCAAATACGTATTGCGTGATATCACCAAATTCATCCGAAGGGGCCTTTCTAAACATCAAGTACATCAGAAAGATCATCACATTGACGCTGAAGCCAGAAATAAGAATGGCGATCCATCCATCATTATTCATAGAACGAACAAGGTTTGTTTGAAAGTTTAAAATGCCGACACCTACTTGATTGGCATTGATGAGAAAAAACACAAAAAAAGGGGAAACTTGAAATTTTTCTTTCACAGAAGAAGAACTCATGCTTTCACTTCCTTATTCATAAAAATCATTTTTCCCCTTACGGCCTTGCTTAGGCTTTTGCCGGTGAATGGTTTCATTTTGCGGGCGTAAATTTTCCGGTCTTTTATTCAAAAAGCGGAGCTGAGGACGAATCAAGCTACCCTTTAAATCCGTCAGACGCAGCGGAAAAATAGGCTCTAGATACGGCCTTCCAATAGACGTTAATTTCATTAAATGGGTGAGTAGGAAAGATCCCATCACGGCAATGCCTAATGCACCCCAAATCTGTGCTGCAAATAGAAATGGAAATCTCAGCAGCCGAATGGCACTGCCCATTTTGTAAATAGGGGTGACAAATGAGGCAAGAGCAGAAAGGGCGACAATAATGAGTAAAATATTACTTGTTAAGCCTGCTGCCACAGCAGCCTGTCCAATGACAATCCCGCCAACAATCCCGAGCGTCTGCCCGACTTTAGCTGGGAGCCTCGAACCTGCTTCTCTTAGTAATTCAATCGAAATCTCTAAAAATAGGGCCTCAATAATCGGAGGAAATGGAACAAGATAGCGCGAGGACACAATGGTTTCTAATAAATCCTTTGGGATCAGCTCATAATGAAAGGTTAAAACGGCTACATATAAAGGTGTCGCAAAAATGGAGAATATCACTGCAAATATGCGTAACAGCCGAAAGCAAGAAGCCGCCATCCACGACATATTGTAGTCTTCCATTGTGGAAAAATACTCAAGTAGAAAAGTCGGGGCAAGCAAGACATGAGGCGATCCATCGACTAAGATGGCAATTTTCCCTTCTGTTAAACCTGACGACACGCGGTCGGGTCTTTCTGTATTTAAAAACAATGGAAAGATCGTATTGGATACATCATAAAGCATTTGAGCGAGGTAATTCGCATCTAAAATCTGATCATAATCAACGTCCTCAATGCGCTGGAGAACGGTTTCGATGTTTTGCGGGTTGGCGATTTCTTCAATATATAACACCGCTACTTTTGTTTGAGATAGCGTGCCAACTGTCTTTTCTGCCACTTTCAGGTTCGGCGTCGGCAGCCGCCGCCTGACCAAATTTAAATTGGTGTCCAAAACCTCCACAAATGCTTCCTGGGCACTGATAATGCCAAATTCAATCTCGGGGGGCCCAACTTGTCTGCCTTTCTTTTCTTCAATCGGTATCAGAAGTGCTTTGCCCCAGTCCGTTTCGAGCCGAATGGCCATATTGCCCAGATGAAGGGCTTCTTCCACTTTTTGAAGATCGGTCGTGATGACAGACTGTTCAATGGGGATTCGTTCTTTCAGCTCCTCAAGAGTGGGGGTGAGGTGCAACTCTTTCATGCAGGGCAAAATTTGTTCATGGAGTAGATGACCATTAATTAAAGAACGAAAAAAAGAGATTCGATAAAGAAAACCTTCACTTCGTGACAATTCGTTTGTAAAATCAGAGGAACGTGACAATGCCTCAAATACTGAATTTGGGTCCTTTTGATGTTGTTTGTTTTTCTTCAGCACTTGAATCATCTCCTTCCGCGATTTGCCTCAATTATCCAACTAATTGTCTGAAGATATGCATGAAAAAAAGCGTTCAGCTTGATGAGCTAGACGCTTTTTTTCCATATTGAACGGCTTCTAATAAAAAATCTGCGAGATGGACGGCACGCATGCTGGGCGATTGTCCTGAACGTTTGATACCCGCTGCCATTTGCAAATGACAGCCTGGATTAGACGTGACAATGGCAGCCGCCGCTGTTTGACTAGCTTCTGTCATTTTATGATCTAAAATTTGCATCGACATCTTTGGTTGCAAAATATTATAAATTCCAGCGGATCCGCAGCAGCGGTCGGCATCCTTCATTTCTTTAAATGATACCCCGTGAATCGCCTTCATCAGCACCCTTGGCGCTTGCTCTACACCCATTCCATTTCGTAAGTGACAAGAGTCTTGATAGGTGATGATCTGCTCTGGCAAGGCAAGCGATGTACGCCGGTGAAACTTAAGCTCCACGAGAATATCTGATATATCCGTCATTTTATTTGAGAAGGCTTCACCTCGCTTTTGAAAAGCCGGATCATCCTTTAGCAAATGATCATAATCACTTAAAAAGGCACCACATCCGCCCGCATTCATGACAATGGCATCTGCCTCAATCTCCTCAAATGCTTCAATATTCCGCCTTGCTAACTGTTTCGCTTGCTCCTTTTCTCCGCTATGGCCATGAAGTGCACCGCAGCAAGTCTGAACAGGAGGGACGACAACGTCACAGCCGGCCAGCTGCAAAAGCTGGATGGTCGCTTCGTTTGTGCTGGAAAAAACGGTGTCCATTAAACAGCCAGTAAAAAAGGCCACACGCTTTCTTGCCGTGCCAATGGCTTTGTATTCTAACGCACGGCTTTTTTGTTGACGCGGCACCTTTGGAAGGGCCTGCTCCATCAGCTGTAAATGCGGCGGAAGCACCTTTAGCATGCCAGACTTGCGGGCGGCCGTTTGCAGACCAGAGGTTTGATAAAATCGCAGAAGTCCAGCCGCTTGACGCATTCGGCTTTGTGAAGGAAAGAGTCCTTTAAACACAACACGTCTCACAAATTTGACAGGAAGAGATTGTTTTTTGTGCTGCTGAAGGATGTCTCTCGCATCCTCAAGTAAACGTCCATATTTGACGCCGGAAGGGCAGACCGGTTCACATGCACGGCAGCCAAGACAAAGGTTCAGTGAATGTTCGACATCTTCATCCGGCTCAATCACGCCGTCTCTCACCGCCTTCATTAAAGCAATCCGGCCGCGGGGAGAGTGAGTTTCTTGTTGACCGGATTCAATATAAGTAGGGCAGGAAGGGAGGCAGAAGCCGCAGCGCATGCAGTTGAGCAGCTCCTTTTCATCCATTTGCTGCTGAAAGTTTTGCTGAATCTCTGATTGTTTAGAGGAATTCATGAGACCACCACCCGCTTTCTTGCTGCTTTTCCAAACACCTTATCAGGATTCATGATATTTGCTGGATCTAGCGCTTGTTTGATTGCTTTCATTGCAGCGATTCCTTCTTTTTTGACCTTTAGCTCTAAATAGGGGGCTTTCATCAGACCCACGCCATGTTCACCCGTAATGGTGCCGCCAAGGGAGACTGCTTTTTCAAAAATGGCCTGAAAGGCTTCTTCGACCCGCTTCATTTCTTCTTCATTTCTTGCATCGGTTGCACAAGTAGGATGTAAATTCCCGTCACCTGCATGACCAAATGTACAGATTTTCACTTCGTACTCTCTCGCAATGTCTTCGATCGCCCGCACCATGTTAGCAATTTCAGACCGGGGGACTGTAGCATCTTCTAAAATCGTTGTGGGGCTTAAACGGGCGAGGGCAGATAAAGCGGCTCGTCTCGCTGTTAAAAGGGCACTTGCCTCTTCTTCAGAATGTGCGATATTTACTCCTTTTGCACCGTGCTGCTGACAGACCTTTGCGATGTTCTCTATATCACGGGAAACGGCCTCAGGGTTGCCGTCCTGTTCGATTAATAGCACCGCTTGAACGTCAGTCGGCAGGCCGATTTTGGCAAAGTCTTCGACGACTTTCAGTGTCGGCTGATCCATAAATTCTAATGTGGCGGGGATAATACGCTCTGCAATAATCGCCGAAACTGAAGCGGCTGCTTCCTCTAGGCTTTCATATAAGCAAAGCATCGTTTGTTTGGTTTCTGGAAGCGGCAAAAGCTTCAGCGTGGCTTCTGTGACAATTCCGAGCGTTCCTTCTGATCCAACAAATAAACGGGTCAGATCATATCCGGCCACGTCCTTTGCGAGCTTGCCGCCCGTTTTGATGATGTCACCGTTTGGCAGAACCACTTCAAGTCCAAGTACATAATCTCTCGTCACGCCATATTTTAACCCCCGGAGACCACCTGAATTTTCATTAATATTGCCGCCTAACGTGGAGATTTTCATCGAGCTTGGATCTGGTGGGTAGAAGAGACCTCTTGCCTCTACTTGGCGAATAAGTTCCTGTGTGATCAAACCAGGCTGGACCGTTGCGGTGAGGTTTTCTTCGTCTATTTCGATTAATTGGTTCATTCTTGTAAACAACATCACAAGTCCGCCTTGTGTAGGACAGGTTCCTGCACAAAGGTTCGTTCCTGATCCTCTTGGCACGATCGGCACCTTATATGAAGCGCAGAGCCGGACAATTTGCTGGATGTCCTCAGCCGCGCGCGGGCTTACGATGACATCTGGCATATGCTGAAAATTAGGTGTTGCATCATAAGAGTAGGCAAGCCGATCGGCTTTACTGTCTTGTACACAGGGCGCCCCGACAATCTTTTTTAATTGACTTAAAAATTCAGAATTTAACATGCGCATTCACTCCTACTGATTAGACATACCGTTTCTTTCAGTATAAAAAAAGAATCGCCTCATGCCTATGGACGATTCTACAAAATATTGGGCTGTTCGCCTCGTTTATTTGGATGATGATCTAATAGCATCAAGGCTAAATAAAAGAGCATCGCATCTTGCATGCGTTTTGGATCAAGTGTCGTTAAATCTTGGATACGTTTTAGTCTGTAATGCAGTGTATTGATATGTACGTGCATCGCTTCCGCGGTATACTTCAATGAGTAATCTGATGTTATGAGTACACGCAATGTTTTCACTAGTTCAGGGTAGGGGAGAAGTGGGGCGATCGTTCGATCAAGGAACACTTCTTTTGTTTCCTGACTCACTTCTTCTATAAAAAGTTCAAGTGTTAAATCCTCATCAAACACAATCGGTGTATCCACATTCGCCAATTTTAAGGCACGAAAGGCTTGATGAAAGGATTGCTTCATCATATGTCCAGCTGCTGGTTTTCCCGCACCTATCAAAGCCTTTGACGTGGAACGTGAGGTGAGGGAAGCATGGATGTGAAAAAGACGCTGCTGCAAGGTATCACGATCATTTGCCGAGGTTTGCAGCATGAGCAAAAAGCGGGCATGTCCCCAGCGGACGATCATTTCCTGATTTGTGAGATGCAGCATTTCCTTAACTTTTTTATATTGATCCTGCTTCATAAATGATTCATCGTGACAATCAATGAGGACGACGATACGCTGCTTGTTGACATCAAGCTGAAGCCGCGCTGCTTTTTCAGTGAGATTGATTGCTGTCTCTGGCAGATGAAGCCAGTCGAACACAAACGCTTCAAGCTGCCGTTCATCGGTTTCCGTTTCTAGAAAAAATTCATGCTCTTGAATAAGCAGTTCGGTCATTTTTCGTAATATTTCGCCAAATGGAGAGACATGGACGGGATTTCCTGTCATCCCAATCACCCCAATGACCTCTTGCTTAAAATAAATAGGCAGATTGATGCCGGCTTTGACCCCTTTCATTTGCTGCTCATCATCCTTTGTGAGGATTCGTTTTTGTCCTTCAAAGGATGTCAGATACGCCCCTTCATGAAATTGACCAATGCGCGCTGGATCTGTTGCCGCAATGATGGTGCCGTTTGTTTGTGCGATGATGATTTCCTCAGTCAGCACTTTTTTGACCTCGTCTACGATTTTTTCTGCCAGTGTCATTGTGAGCAAAACGTACCCCTCCGAGATGTTTCTTTTGACACTATCATACCATCATATGCTGAGTCATATCTTTCTTTTCATGAGTTATGCTAAAATAATAAACGCACATGAAAGAGAAGAAAGGAGACATAGCCATGTCATTGCAAAATCGCTTACAAGATCTATTGAAAGAAGGACAAGCGCTGACAGACTTTGAATATGACGAAGCGGCGCGCCACAATTGGCCTTTAGAAGGTGCAAGAATAAAGGAAGAGGCACGCTTTAACGATGTATATATAGAGCGTGTAGACAAAGAATCCGAGGACATGATTCAAACAGAAGGCGCCTCATTTCTAAACACACCGCTTACATATGTAAAACAACATCAAAAAGAATTCATTTATATCGAATCGAAGTGGTTTGATGTGGTGAGAGTCGATGGATTAGCCATTGAATGGGACGAAGTGTTTCAAACGTATACCGTGTTATTCGGTTTAAAACGTCCTAAAAAAGACACAGGCATTTTAAAAGACATGCTGGCTCCATTAAATGGTGCGCAGCTTCAATTTAATGGGCAAGACGGCTTATTCGATGTGAATTTACAGCTTCTTGAGCTTGAGGACATCCACGAAGATATGCCTTTCATTGAAGTCATCTCAGCCGTATACCTTTTTTTATTCCGCATGATCATGCAGCTTGAAATGAATGAATCAAAAAACGGCTCAAATTCCTGAGCCGTTTTTTTGTGATCCATTTATTTACGTCTGCTCATTTGATGAAGGCGTGGCAAACCGTACATCATGCTCTTTTCCATATTGAAGATAATCTTCACTTGGCTGTTTATTCGTCACGACGACATCAAGATCGTGTAAATCACAAAACGTGGTCAAAGCGTAGTGATCGAACTTACTATCATCAACTAATAAAAACGTTTTGGCACTTTTTTCAACAACTGTCTTTTTAATATCCGTTTCAAGCGGGGACGAATTCGTGACTCCGTGATCAATGGATAAACCAGTTGATGCGATAAAGGCTTTATTGACATTGTAAGCTTTCAAACGCTCTACACTTTGATAGCCAACGAAAGAATTCGTTTTTCTCTCAAGCATCCCGCCAGTGGAAAAGATAGTGAGATTTTCATAAGGCATCGCCTGTGTAATAAAATCTACATTATTGGTCACAACGGTCACCTGTTTCTCAGTCAAATAGGGAAGCATCTCAAGTGTTGTCGTACCAGAATCAACAAAAATCATATCCCCATTTTCCACAAAAGCAGCAGCCGTTTGACCGATCAATTGCTTTTTACTCAGCTGACGAATCTTTCGTTCCTGATACACCACTAACGTTGAGTGGTTCACAGCCACTCCGCCATATACTTTTTTGAGCACGCCGGATTCGACCAATGCTTGTACATCTCGGCGTATCGTGTTTTTTGAGACGCCAAAATGCGCCACAAGCTCATCAAGTGAGGCAGATTCCCGGTCAAACACATACTCTTTGATTTGCTGAATCCGTTTTGTTTTGATCATGCTTCATATCTCCAATCCATCCGAATCTCCTTTTTCCATTATACCAAATGGCTTCTCTTTTCCCCATCTCAATAAAAGCGTATGATAGAGAAAAGAACGTAACGGAAAGGATTTTCACTTCTATGAATCAATCAAACAACCCATTTTCAAAGCTTGCGAATTTTAGAGAAGTAGGGGGACTTCAAACAACAGGTGAGATGGTGATCAGGCAGGGAATGATTTATCGATCCGCAGATCTATCGCGTCTCACAAAACAAGATATGTTGACGTTCTCAAAGCTTAGGATTCAAACCATTTGTGATCTCCGAACAAGCTCAGAACGCAAATCACATCCGCCAAAAATCAAGGAACACAACAAAATCGTTCATATCCCGATGCAGCCTGACAGTAAGATGCCAAGTAAGTGGACCATGTTTCGTATGCTGACAACTGAAGGGAAATCTCTTTCATTTGCACCGATTATGAAAGATTTATATCAAAGTATGCTCACAGAGCGTAAAGAAGAGATTCAGCAGCTGTTCTCGCTGCTTTCAGATAAGAGCAATTACCCGCTGATGCTTCACTGCACGAGCGGTAAGGACCGGACAGGCTTTTTATCTGCCCTCATTCAATTAGCAGCAGGTGTACCGATGCCGGCCGTTTTAAGTGAATATATGCGTTCCAATGAAGGTGTGAAAATGCTTGTCAGAAGGCAGCAGCGATTTGTCCGCATGATGAGTTTATACCGGGTGTCAAAAGAGCAAATTCAACCGCTTCTCGGTGTGCAGCAAGATTATCTGGAAGATGTGCTAAACGAAATGATGGACACATACGGAAGTGCAGAGCGGTATTTAATCGAGGCTTGCGAAATACCTGAAGCTCAGCTCAAGGAAATGAAAAACATCCTGCTGACACCATCTGCTGGCATTCGATCTCAAAAAGCGGAATAAACTGAATATGAGGTGATGCAAAAAATGCTGAAAAAAATCAGTATGACGTGTCTAACACTAATTTTGATGTTTGTATTCTTATTGATTCCTTCTAGCAGTCTAGCTCGTCCAATGCCAAAAGGGAAGCTTGAAAGCACAAGAGAGATGCGCGCGGTATGGATCGCATCGGTTTATAACCTAGATTGGCCTTCAAAGAAAGGACTGCCTGTCAAAGAGCAGAAACAAGAGTTTATTCATTTGTTAGATGAGATCAAAGCGATGAATATGAATGCCGTGATCATGCAAATTAAACCGACAGCAGATGCCTTTTATCCTTCGGCATACGGCCCGTGGTCCGAATATTTGACCGGGACACAAGGGAAAGATCCCGGGTATAACCCGCTTGAATTCATGATCGAAGAAGCTCATAAACGCGGGCTCGAATTTCACGCTTGGTTTAACCCGTATCGAATCACAATGAATCATACCGACCTCAGCCGTTTATCAGCCGATCACCCTGCAAAAAAACATCCAGATTGGACTATTGCGTACGGTAATCAGCTTTACTACAATCCAGGCATTCCTAAAGCTCAGGAGTTCATTGTCGGCAGCATAGAAGAAGTCGTGAAAAACTACGATATTGATGCAGTGCATATGGATGATTATTTTTACCCGAATAAAATAGCCGGTGTGCCGTTTCCAGATCAAGAAACGTATGAAACATATGGAAAAAAGGCATTCACGCATATAGAAGATTGGCGAAGAGATAATGTGAACCAATTGGTCAAGCAAATCAACGACACCGTGAAGAAAGTAAAGCCGTATGTGAAGTTTGGTATTAGCCCCTTCGGAGTCTGGCGCAACATAAAGGATGATCCGACTGGTTCAAACACCACAGCAGGGATGACCAACTATGATGATTTGTATGCTGATACAAGAGAGTGGATTCAGCAGCACGATATCGATTATGTCACCCCGCAAATTTACTGGAGCATCGGCTTTCAGGCAGCCGCATACGATGTGCTAACAAAATGGTGGTCAAATGAAGTGAAGGGAGAGCCTGTTCACCTGTACATTGGTCAGGCGACGTATAAAATTAATCAAAACAGTGATCCTGCTTGGTCTGATCCAGAAGAATACTTTCGGCAGATCAAACTGAACAGACAGTCGCCTCTCGTGCAGGGAAGCATGCACTTTAGCCTAAAGGATATCAATCGCAACCCTTTGAATGTCAAAAATCGATTGATAGAAGATGCTTACCGTAAACCGGCTCTCATTCCAGAAATGCCTTGGCTTCATCAGAAAGCGCCAAAAAAACCAATCATTCAATCTATTAAAAAGACAGCAGAGGGTGCGGCTTTACAGATCAAAAATGATCCGCAATCTACCGCATCCTATTACGCGGTCTATCGCTTGACGACGAAAGGAACATATGAATTGCTGCAAACCGTTAGAAAAGAAGCCGGCACGCTGACATCTGTCAAAAATCTTTCAGTTCATCAGAATAAGAGTGATACTTACAAAGTAACGGCTCTCAATCGACTTCATCACGAAAGCAAGCCTTCTACAATAAAAGTGAGATAACGAAAAAGCATGAATGAGGATTTTCTTCGTTCATGCTTTTTTCTATTATTTTTGTTTTAATTTTCTGAATTCAGCCAAGCTTGGCATGAAGCAGCCACTTGATTAATAAATATGATAGAAAAGAGCCAAAGGGGGAAACAAGATGGATTTTGAATTAACGAAAGAACAACAAATGATTCGGCAGATGGTCAAAGAATTCGCCAAGGAAGAAATTGCACCACTCGCTCAAACCATTGATGAACAGGCCGTATTCCCGGTCCAAACTTTTCAAAAAATGGGAGAACTCGGCTTGATGGGCATTCCTTTTCCAGAGAAATACGGAGGCTCAGGAGGAGATACGATCTCATATGCGCTCGCTGTAGAAGAAATCGGAAAACAGTGTGCCAGTACAGGTCTTAGCTATGCCGCAGCCGTTTCCTTAGGCGCAAGCCCGCTTTATTACTTCGGTACAGAGGAGCAAAAGATGGATCACCTTGTCCCGCTGGCATCTGGAACAGCACTCGGTTCCTTCGGATTAACAGAGCCAAATGCAGGATCAGATGCAAAAGGGACGAAAACAAAAGCGGTCAAAGACGGACAAGAGTATGTGATTAGCGGGGAGAAGTGCTGGATCACAAATGCCAATTTTGCCAGAACCATTATCGTCACAGCTGTCACGGATCATGATGAGAACGGTCGCCCGATCATCTCCGCCTTCATTGTAGAAAAAGGTCAAAAAGGGCTGTCCATTACAAATCCATACGACAAAATGGGGGTGCGCGGTTCAGATACGGCTGAAATCATTTTAGACAGCGTACGTGTACCAGCACATCATATATTAGGAGACCCAGCCAAAGGCTTCAAGCAATTTTTATATACATTAGACGGGGGACGCATATCAATTGCTGCCTTATCTGTTGGTATCGCGCAAGCTGCACTAGATGCTTCTCTCTCCTATGCAAAGGAAAGAAAGCAATTTGGGCAGACCCTCTCGTCCTTTCAAGCCATTCAATTTAAACTGGCAGATATGGCGATGCAAATAGAACTTGCTCGTCAAATGGTGTGGAAAGCCGCTTGGCTGAAAGATCATGGAAAGCCATTTACAAAAGAAGCTGCCTATGCCAAGCTTTTCGCTTCGGAAATGGCCACAAAAGCAAGTCTTGATGCTGTCCAAATTCACGGAGGAACAGGCTACATGAAAGAGTGCGGGGTAGAACGGCTTGTGAGAGATGCCAAGCTCATGGAAATCGGGGAAGGCACCTCTGAAATTCAGCGTCTAGTCATCGCGAGACAACTGCTATCATAACCCTTTTATGAAAACGCTTACCACTGATGGAGGAGGAAAATCATGATGTCGATTCATCCACAAACGATCGGCTCCCTATTAAAAGAGAAAAAGGAGCAGCACCCAGCACATGAAGCCATTGTGTATCCAGAACGTTCATTACGTTATTCATACGAAGCGTTTTTTAGAGAGGTCAAGGAAACAGGGAAAGGTCTTATGGCATTAGGGGTTCAAAAAGGGGATCATATCGCCATCATGGCACCTAATGTCCCTGAATGGCTCATGCTGCAATTCGCCTGCGCCTCCATTGGAGCCGTTCTTGTCACCGTGAATACGAACTTTCAATCACAAGAACTCGCTTACTTACTAAAGCACTCTGATAGCAGCATGCTGTTTATCGTTGACGGGTTTAAAGAGACATCATATGTCAGGATGCTTGAAAACCTCATTCCAGAGCTTCAAACAGGTCATCAAGACGAGATCACTTCATCATCATTTCCATATTTAAAAAGTGTTGTATATATTGGCGAGCACACGCCAAAGGGCATGCGCAGCTGGGACAGTATTCAAGCTGCTGCTAAAAGAATGGAGGATGATGCATGGGAGAAACGAATGGATGAGCTGGCGCCTGATGACGTTATTAATATGCAATATACCTCTGGCACAACCGGCTACCCAAAAGGCGTCATGCTCAGCCATACAAACATCGTCTGCAATGCCAGTCAGATCGCAGATTGCATGAAGCTCACCCATGAAGACCGCATGTGTATCCCCGTGCCGTTCTTTCATTGCTTTGGATCTGTTCTTGGCGTACTTGCTTGTCTCGCAAAAGGAGGCACGATCATTCCAATTGAATCTTTCCACCCAGAGCGAGTCCTTCAAACAGTGGAACAAGAGAAGTGCACTGTTCTTCACGGCGTCCCGACAATGTTCATTGCAGAGCTCGATCATCCGAATTTCCACCAATACGATCTGTCCACATTACGAACAGGCATTATGGCAGGATCTCTTTGCCCATCCCATGTGATGAAAGCAGTCATTGAACAAATGGGCCTGAAGGAGCTCACGATTGCCTACGGTCAGACCGAAAGCTCACCTGTCATTACCCAAACAAGAACAGATGATTCATTTGAAAGGCGGGTTCAAACAGTCGGTCGGGCACTTCCTCACATCGAGGTAAAAATCACCGCCCCAGGTACGCCGGATGAAGTACAAAGAGGAGAACAAGGCGAGCTGTGTACAAGAGGCTATCATGTGATGAAAGGCTACTATAAAAATGAAGAAGCCACAAATGAAGTCATTGATGAGGACGGGTGGCTTTATACAGGGGATTTAGCGGAGATGGATGAGGATGGCTATGTGAAAATCACAGGACGGCTGAAAGATATGATCATTAGAGGCGGGGAAAATGTTTATCCAAAAGAGATTGAAGACGTTCTTTACACGCATCCAGCCATTCTTGATGCACAGGTCGTTGGTATTCCTGACGAGACCTATGGAGAGGAAGCCGCCGCATTCATTCGGCTCAAACAAGGTCACACAGTGACGATTGAGTCATTAACCAGCTATTGTCAGTCACAAATGGCTCGCTACAAAATTCCAAAATATTTTTTCATCACAGACGAGTATCCGATGACCGCATCAGGGAAGATTCAAAAATTTCGTCTGAAAAAACAGGCGCTTGATCTAATAAAGGAGTGAGGGCAGCGATGTTCAAAAAAGTACTCATTGCGAATCGAGGCGAAATTGCTCGTAGAATTATTCGGACTTGTAAAAGGCTCGGGATCAACACCGTGGCTGTTTATTCAGAGGCAGATCAGCATGCGCTTCATGTGCAAGAAGCAGACAGCGCCTATCTCATTGGAGGCGCGAAAGTATCTGAAAGCTATTTAAACATGGAAGTGATCATCGAGGTTGCCAAGCAGACAAATACAGATGCCATCCACCCTGGATATGGCCTTTTATCAGAAAATGCGGGCTTTGCTGAACGCTGCCGCAGCGAAGGAATTATTTTTATTGGACCATCCGCACAGGTCATTCAGCGAATGGGGAATAAAATTGAAGCGAGAAAAACGATGGACCATGCGGGGATTCCCATTGTACCAGGCGTTTCAGCCCCGCTCCATGACGCAGAAGAAGGAGTCAGTAAAGCCCAGTCACTCGGTTATCCGATCATGCTCAAGGCATCAAGCGGAGGCGGGGGAATTGGCATGCAGCTTGTGCGAAATGACGAGGAGCTGCATAAAGCTTTTGAAGGAAATCAAAAAAGAGCGCAAAGTTTTTTCAACGACGGGACGCTTTATATGGAAAAGGTCATTGAAGACGCGCGGCACATTGAAATTCAGGTCCTCTTTGATTCCTTCGGCCATGGGGTTCACTTATTTGAGCGCGACTGTTCACTCCAAAGAAGACACCAGAAAATCATCGAAGAAGCACCTGCCGCCTGTCTCGATGAATCAGTGAGACAACAGATGGGACAGATGGCCGTCAAAGCAGCCAAAGCCATTGGCTATGAAAATGCAGGGACGATTGAATGTTTAGTCGATCAAAACCAACAATTTTATTTTCTAGAGATGAACACGAGATTACAAGTAGAGCACCCTGTCACAGAAGAAATTACAGGTATTGATCTTGTCGAGGAGCAGCTGAAAATCGCTGCATCAGAGCCGCTTTCCTTCATTCAGGAGGATATTCATCAAATTGGGCATGCCATCGAGGTCAGAATCTATGCGGAGGACCCCGTTACCTTTTATCCGTCACCAGGAACAATCACTCGGCTATTTATGCCAGAAGCTCCCTATATACGCCATGAATCAAGTGTGACAAGCGGGAGCGTCATTACCCCATATTACGATCCAATGATTGCGAAGATGATCGTTTACGGTGATACACGAAAACTTGCAATAGAACGATTAAAAAATGCGTTACAAGCATATGAAATAGAAGGGATCAAAACCAACTTACCGCTTTTAAGGGAAATGGCTGGATCTTCTGCTTTCTTACATGGCAGCATCACAACCGATTTTCTCATGAAAAAAAGGGAGGGGAACCGTTCATGAAAATGGTCACGATACAAATGGCCGGAAACTTATGGAAGCTTCTTGTGAAAAAAGGCGATGAAGTGCAAAAAGGACAGGAGGTCGCTATCTTGGAATCAATGAAAATGGAGATTCCAATTGTTGCAGAAGAGGCTGGTGTCATCAGCAAAGTGTATAAGGCAGAGGGGGAATTTGTCGATGAAGGAGAGGTCCTTCTAGAGCTGACAGAATAGGAGGGAGCGAGATGGCATTACCAAAGCGTGTACTTATCAGAGAGGTCGGCCCGCGGGACGGACTGCAAAATGAATCCACTTGGCTGGACACAAGCGAGAAGCAAAGGTGGATTGAACTGCTCACAGCAGCCCGGCTCCCTTATATTGAAGTCACCTCATTTGTTCATCCTAAATGGGTCCCAGCCTTAAAAGACGCCAAAGAGTTAGCTCAATCCTTACACAAAAATGACAACATCACCTATGCAGCACTCATTCCTAATGAAAAAGGCTTGGCTCACTTTTTTGAAGCAAATCTTGACGCAGGCGCTATGTTTATCTCTTCGAGTGAAACACATAACAAAAAAAATATGAATCAATCCATCCACGAAACACTTCCTGTCATCAAACAAATGACAGCTGATTTAAAAGCAGCAGGAAAGATCACGCGCGTATATATTTCTACCGTGTTTGGCTGCCCTTATGAACATCAAGTGCCAATGGATCAAGTTCTGCGGTTAACGGATATTCTGCTCTCTTATGGCATTGATGAAATATCACTCGGCGACACCATTGGAGAAGCCCATCCGCTTCAAGTAGAAAGGCGATTAGACATTTTACTTGAACGTTTTCCTGCTGATAAAATCGCTCTACATTTTCACGATACGAAGGGGATGGGTCTTGCCAATATTTATACGGCATTAAAAGCGGGAATCACAACATTTGACTCCTCTAGCGGCGGGCTTGGTGGCTGCCCATATGCACCTGGCTCTAGCGGAAATGTCGCGACAGAAGATGTAGTGCATATGCTTCAAAAACTAGGAATTAAAACAAATATCGATTTTCCTGCATTGATAAAAGCGGCAGAATGGATCGAAACAAAAGTAGAACGAACCCTGCCTAGTCATTGTTTACGTGCTTTTCACTCTCATACTACTTCATAAAGGATGAATGTGACATGACATCATTGGTTAATTTTATGATACAAGATGAACGGATTGGGATCATGACCTTAAACAGGCCGGAACAAGCGAATTCCCTATCCGCTGCGATGCTTGAGGAAATCAATCAAATCATTCAAGAAATCAAACACGATGAAAGCATCCGCTGTCTGCTCATTACAGGAGCTGGTTCTAACGTTTTTTGCGCAGGAGCTGATTTAAAAGAGCGACGACTGATGACAGAAGAAGAAGCAAAAGCGGCGGTTCTGTCGATTCAGCAAACCTTTACAGAAATTGACTCCCTTCCTGTGCCTGTCATTGCCGTGATGAATGGACACGCACTCGGCGGAGGCCTTGAGCTCGCACTGGCTTGTGATCTCCGCATCGCACGAGCCGGAGCAAGACTCGGCCTGCCAGAAACTGGACTAGCCATCATACCAGGAGCCGGAGGAACCCAGCGGCTTCCGCGCCTGATTGGACTCGGTAAAGCAAAAGAACTGATTTTCACAGGTGGTTCATTACAAGCTGAAGAAGCCATTCAAATCGGGTTGATTGAGCACCTCTCTTTAGCAGATTCTCTTATGGATGACGCCATTTCTCTCGCAAAACAAATCGCCAAAAACGGTCCAATTGCTTTAAAAGAAGCGAAACAAGCGATTCAAATGAGCCTTGATCATGATTTACGTACAGGTCTGATGAAGGAATACGAAGCCTATGTACGGCTCATTGATACAGAAGATCGAATGGAGGGACTTCAAGCTTTCCAAGAAAAACGAACGCCTCATTACCGAGGCAACTAGCAAGAAAGGGGAATGGGCATGATCGAAGAATATGAAGTGAAAAAACAGCGGATTGTAAAAGGAGGAGCCGAACGATACCATCAAAAAAACAAAGAAAAAGGAAAATTGTTCGTCCGTGACCGGCTCCAGTTGTTATTAGATGAGGATTCTTTCATTGAGGATGCCATGTTTGCCGAGTGTAAAGATCAACATTTACCAGCAGATGGGGTTGTCACAGGGACGGGGCGGATGAATGGGCAAACGGTTTGCGTCATGGCGAATGATTCTACCGTCAAAGCTGGATCATGGGGCGTCAAAACGGTAGAAAAAATCATTAGAATCCAAGAAACAGCGGAAAAGCTCAACTGCCCGATGCTGTATTTAGTCGATTCTGCGGGTGCAAGAATCACCGATCAAATTGCCATGTTTCCAGGCAGAAGGGGCGCGGGTCGCATTTTTTATAACCAGGTGAAGCTGTCTGGACGTATCCCGCAAATTTGTTTACTATTTGGTCCTTCTGCAGCAGGAGGTGCTTACATTCCTGCTTTTTGTGACATCGTTATTATGGTCGAAGGGAATGCCTCGATGTATTTAGGCTCTCCGAGAATGGCCGAAATGGTGATTGGAGAAAAAGTATCACTAGAAGAAATGGGCGGGGCAAACATGCATTGCAGCATATCAGGATGTGGTGATATTTTAGCCAAAACAGAGGAAGAAGCCATTCAAATCGCTCGCGACTATTTAACCTACATGCCTGCCAACTATACAGAGAAACCAAAACGGGCAGCCGCCAAAGCACCTCAGCCATCTGAGATGACCATCCAAGACCTTATCCCTAAGGGGCAGAATACCCCTTTTGATATGTATCAGCTCATTGATTTACTCATTGATGAAGGGTCATTTTTTGAAATCAAAAAACTGTTTGCCGCGGAGCTGATTACAGGCTTTGGCCGCATGAATGGTCAGCCTGTTGGTCTTATTGCCAACCAGCCGAGGGTGAAAGGCGGGGTGTTATTCCATGACTCAGCTGACAAAGCCGCCAAGTTTATTCAGCTATGTGACGCCTTTCATATCCCGCTCCTTTTCCTTGCGGATATACCGGGGTTTATGATCGGAACAAAAGTGGAACAAGCTGGCATTATTAGACACGGGGCGAAAATGATCTCCGCTATGTCAGAGGCAACCGTTCCGAAAATATCGGTCATTGTGCGGAAAGCATACGGTGCAGGTTTATATGCAATGGCAGGACCAGCGTTTGAACCAGACTGCTGTCTCGCTCTTCCATCAGCGCAAATTGCTGTCATGGGACCAGAAGCAGCTGTAAATGCTGTCTATGCAAATAAGATTGCCGAGCTGCCTGCCGAAGAGAGAGCTGCATTTATCCAAGAGAAACGTAAGGAATATCAGGAAGATATGAATATATATGAGCTTGCCTCTGAAATGATTGTCGATGGCGTCATCCCGTTTGACCACCTGCGAGCTGAGCTTTGTCATCGATTACAAGCCTATTCCTCAAAAGAGATGACATTTACAAGACGAAAACATCCCGTCTATCCGGTCTAAAGGGGGCATCCTTATGATGAACCTGAAACCAGCATGGGTACCGGAAGAGCAGAAGGTCAAACATACACGTCTTTACAAATGGATGCACTCACTTGGTTTCTCTACTTATGATGCATTCTACAAAGCTAGTATCGAGCGTACCGATTGGTTTTGGAGAGAAGCTGAAAAGGCGGTCGGCATCAAGTGGAAGATGCCGTATGAAGCCGCATTAGGTCAAGATTCATTCATGTGGCCGAAGTGGTATAAAGGCGGTCAACTAAACATAACCGAAACCGCCGTGGACAAATGGGCAGAGAACGAAGAGACCCAGCATCAGCCAGCCGTGATTTGGAGAAATGAAGTTGGGGCAGAGAGGAAATGGACGTATCTCGACCTTCAGGAAAAGGTTAATCGCCTCGCTGCTGGTTTTTTGAAGAATGGGCTTCAAAAAGGAGATGTAGCGGTCATTTATATGCCAATGCTTCCTGAAACGGTTGCCGTCATGCTAGCCTTTGCAAAAATTGGTGTCATCTTTAGCCCCGTCTTCTCCGGATATGGAAGCGAGCCTCTTGCCGTGCGTATTCGTGCGGCAGGTGCAACCATTGTCGTCACAGGCTCCGACATGACGCGACGCGGGAAGACGATCAATATGCGGGAATGTGCGGCAGATGCGATTCACAAAACAGACACTGTCAAAACCGTCATTGTACACACTCCCTCTCATACTGAATATGAAGGAGATATCAGGCTAAACGATTTGTTAAAAGAAGATCCGTTAAGTGAAACGACCTATCTCACAAATGAAGAGCCTCTCATGATCTTATATACTTCTGGAACAACTGGTACGCCAAAAGGAGCTGTCCATACACACGCAGGCTTCCCTGTAAAAGCTGCTTTTGACGCCGGTCTTTGTATGGACGTTGCAAAAGGAGACCGTTTGTTTTGGCTCACAGACATGGGCTGGATGATGGGGCCATTTCTCGTCTTTGGCGGCTTGATCAATGGAGCTGCAATCGTTTTATATGACGGTGCACCCGATTATCCAGATGAACAGCACCTCTGGTCATTCATCCACAAGCAAAAAGTCACCCATTTTGGACTTTCACCTACTTTTGTTCGGTCTGCGATGCAGCAAAACCTTTCAGGTATTCAGCTGCCGCATGTCAAAACCATCATTTCTACAGGTGAGCCGTGGAATGAAGCACCATGGCAATGGCTTTTTGACAAAATCGGTCAAAAGCACATTCCGATCCTAAATTATTCAGGGGGAACAGAGGTCTCTGGCGGAATTGTAGGAAGTACGCTGCTTCGCCCAATCAAACCAGTCCTTTTTAATGCGGCGATCTTAGGAATGGCGGCAGATGTATATAATGAAGCAGGTCAGAGCGTCATAAATGAAGTAGGAGAGCTTGTTGTGAAAAAGCCATGGGTCGGCATGACATGTGGTTTTTGGAAAGATCCGGGGCGATATGAAGACACGTATTTCAGACGATTTGATGGGGTGTGGACACATGGGGATTGGGTGATGCAATCAGCGGATGGCACATTCCATATCACGGGCAGATCGGATGATGTCATTAATTCAGCAGGAAAACGTGTCGGTCCAGCAGAAATTGAATCCATTCTTGTCGGACATCCAGCCGTACACGAGGCAGCTGTAATTGGGGTAAAGGATGAGGTGAAAGGGGAGGCACTCGTGTGCTTCATCGTGACTAGCTCACAATCTTGTGACGAAGCAAAACTGATTCGAGAGCTCAAAACACATGTTGGTTCACACGCGGGAAAAGCTCTCATGCCAAAGGAAATTCATCTCATTTCAACTTTACCGAAAACAAGAAACGGAAAAATCGTCCGGCGTTTATTAAAAGGAGCCTATGAACAGCAGCCCTCACCAGATCTTTCTTCTTTAGACAATCCTCATGTGTACAAAAGCATTTGCGAGTACTTGAAACGGAAACAGAATCCATAGAAAAAGACAGGAGAGTGTCCTGTCTTTTTCTATTGCACATGAAAATTCGTGCCATCTGTTGTTTCTTTGACAATCCCTGCCCGAACGACAAAATCACCGAAATGTTCTTGGTCTTCTCGTTCTTTTGCATAGCGAGGGAGCAGAGAGCCAAGCTCGTTTAAAATGTCTTCCTCACCAACATTTTCACGGTACAGCTTACTTAATCTGCTGCCATCAAACGCAGCGCCAAGATACATGTTGTATTTGCCAGGTGATTTGCCGATAAAGCCAATTTCACCTAACGCATGGCGGGCACAACCATTTGGACATCCAGTCATTCGAATCGTGATTTCTTTATCACTTAAGCCGTTTTCTTCGACAATCTCTTCAATTTTGTCAATCAAGCGTGGAAGGTAGCGTTCTGCTTCTGCCATCGCTAAGCCGCATGTTGGAAGAGAAACACAGGCCATTGAACTGCGGCGCAGTGCAGAGTGCTGCTGGCCAGCTGATAAACCGAACTCCTGAATGAGCTGCTCGATTTGTTTCTTTTTATGAGATGTGACATTTCCAATTATTAAATTTTGATTCGCTGTTAAGCGGAAGTCTCCTGTATGAATCTTTGCAATTTCCCGAATACCTGTCATCAGCGGGTAGTCATCGTAATCCGTGATGCGGCCGCCTTCTACAAACATCGTATAATGCCATCTGCCATTGATGCCTTTTACCCAGCCATAGCGGTCTCCGTTATGATCAAAGTGATAATCTTTTGCATCTAAAAGGGCAAACCCAAGGCGTCGTTCAAGCTCTTCTTTTACATTCTCAAGACCGAGGCGGTCCACTGTATATTTAAAGCGGGCGTTTTTTCGCACCGAACGGTTTCCATAGTCACGCTGAATGGTAATCACTTGTTTCGCAATCTCTACAACTTGTTCCGGTGTACAAAAGCCAATCACTTTTGCAAGCTGAGGATAGGTCGCTGTATCACCATGAGTCATGCCCATTCCACCGCCAATTGCGACATTAAAGCCGATCAATTGCTCATTTTCGATGATCGCAATGAAGCCTAAATCCTGCGAAAAGACATCAATATCGTTAGCAGGAGGGACCGCCACACCAATCTTGAATTTTCTTGGCAAATAAAGCGGGCCATACATCGGCTCAACTTCCGTATCAGGCGTTGCCGCTACCTTTTCCTCATCAAGCCAAATTTCATGATACGCTCTTGTTTGCGGAAGCAGGTCATCACTTAATTTTTTGGCCAGCTCGTATACATCATGGTGCACTTCTGATTGATAGGGGTTTGATGTACACATGACATTCCGGTTCACGTCGCCGCAAGCAGCGATTGTATCTAGCATAGTAGAATGGATGTCTTGAATGGTCTTTTTCATGTTCCATTTTAAAATACCGTGAAGCTGAAAGGTTTCACGAGTAGTCAGCTTTAACGTACCGTTTCCGTATTTGTGAGCAAGCTCATCCATCACTAGCCACTGCTTAGATGTGGCGATTCCGCCAGGCAGGCGTAGGCGCAGCATAAATTGATAGGCTGGCTCAAGCTTTTGTTTTTGCCGTTCATTTCTGAGGTCTCGATCATCCTGTAAATAGCTGCCGTGATGCTTCATCAGGCGGTTGTCATCATCAGGAATTCCCGCTGAAATCGGATCAAGCATCACTTCTTTTAACGTACCCCGTAAATAATCACTTTTTTCTTTGATTTCCTCTACGTCGCTCGGAGGTCCATCCGGCGCTGTTAATGCTGTCTTCACCATGTAAGTAAAAGCTCCTTTCTTTCAAGCATCAAATCAATCAATATACGTCACGCTGATAGCGTTTTTGCTGCTGCAAATTGGCTAAATAGCTTTCTGCTTTCTCCTTGCTCATCGCACCTTCTTCTTGGATGATCGATAGAAGGGTACCATGAACATCATGCGCCATATGCTTTTCATCTCCGCAAACATATACATAGGCACCTTGCTCCAGCCATTCGAATAATTCTTTACTTTGTTTCTTCATTTGGTGCTGGACATATACTTTTTCCTCTGAATCTCTTGAAAAAGCCACATCCATTTTCGTTAAGACACCATCTTTTAACCACTTTTGCCATTCGGTTTGATATAAGAAGTCCGTCACAAAGTGCTGATCACCGAAGAATAACCATGATTTTCCGTTAGCACCGATTTCTTCTCGTTCCTGCATAAACGAACGGAAAGGAGCGATACCTGTGCCTGGTCCCACCATAATGATCGGTGCATCAGGGTTTTCAGGAAGCTTAAAGTTTTGGTTGTGCTGGATATAAACAGGCAGTGTATCACCTGGCTCTAAGCGCTCCGCACATAAGATGGAGCAGACACCTTGGCGTTCTCTCCCGTGTGCATCATATCTCACAGCACCTATTGTCAAATGAACTTCTTCTTCATTGGCTTTCAGGCTGCTTGCAATCGAATAAAGGCGTGCAGGGATTTTTCTTAAAATAGCGGTGAAATCTGCGGCTGTTCCTTCAAAAGGACCAAAATCGCGAGCAGCATCTACTAGATCTCTTCCTGCTATATACGCTTTTAACTTTTCTTCATTCCCTTCTTCTAAAAGGGCATGGAGGGCTTCACTTTTTGTAAAGTCCGCCATCTTTTGAAGAAGGGGTTTTGTTAATACTGTAATCTCAAAGTGCGAGGTGAGTGCTTCTTTCAAAAGAAGAGTGTCGCCGTTTTTATGCACGGTTACGGCTTCCTCTGCATTCCATCCGCATGTCGTGAGCAGTTCATCAACAAGCGCAGGATCATTTGTTGGATAAATACCAAGACTGTCACCCGGCTCATAAACAAGTCCTGATCCTTCAAGAGAGAGCTCCAAATGGCGGGTTTCTTTGTTAGAACCGCGGCCATTTAGGTTGATATTTTCAAGAACTTCCGCATAAAAAGGATTCATTCTTGAGTATTCAGAAGCTGTTGTTTGGTTGGTTGCTCCTGCTGATTCTTGCGGGAATGCTGCGGCTTCACCTTCGCTAAGTGCCGATGTCACCCCTTGAAGCCATTCAGAAAACGGCTCATCATAATCAAGGTCACAATCCACTCGGCCTATAAGACGCGTTCCGCCAAGTTCTTTGAAGCGCTCATCAAATTCTTTTCCAGTCTGACAGAAGAATTCGTAAGAGCTGTCGCCAAGCGAAAGAACAGAAAAGCTTAAATGATCGAGCTTTGGCGCACGTCTACCATGGACATATTCATGGAAAGAAAGGGCATTATCAGGCGGATCTCCCTCGCCATGTGTGCTGACGATCATCAGTAAATTGTGTATTTTTTTCAGATTATTTGGTTTAAAATCTGACATAGAAGAGAGCGTCACTTGAAAACCTTTCTCCTCGAGATGCTGCGCTGTCTTTTTTGCTAACCCTTCGGAATTGCCTGTTTGCGAGCCATAAAGTACGGTCACATCTTTACTGACAGGCTGCGCAGGGGCTGCGGCAGAAGGAGTAGGGGCCAGAGTGGCCGTTTCTGATCCGGCTAGAGCTGCCTGTGCTGATAAATAACCGGTAAGCCAAATTTTTTGTTGATCTGTTAAAGTCGGAAGCAGCTGATTGAGTAGCTCTGCCTGCTGCTGATTAAACGGACTGTTCAATACATGAAGTTGCAACGATATCCACCTCACAAGGAATATAAACATAGATTAATTCGATAGGAATTATATATATAGGTTCAATTTGAACTTTACCGAAAGTTTGCCATTAAGTAAAATATATAATATTGATTGTCATGATTAAGATTTCTAATACCTTTACAAGGTAGATGAACTTGAAGGTAAATCAGCTTAACTTATAAAGCACCTTAAGAAAAATAGGCGTTTTGTTCTGAGAATGCTAGCATGAAGAAGCTATCGTGAAGAATTGAAAAGGGGTGTAGGAAAGTTGATACAGCTAAAGTTTAAAAACATAAAATGTTTTCGGCTTGTCATCTTGATTTTTCTCATTTTATTAGTAGCGTGCAATTCTCCAAAGGGAAATATAAAAGATTCATACAATAAGAATAAAACAACAGCACCTTTTTCAAAAAAAGGCATACTGCTGAGTAAAGAGGAGACTGGTTTACTTCTTATAAACAATAAAACTCCTCTAAAAAGCGATTATTCATTGAATACTCACCTTCTTATTGATAAGTATAAACATGATCTCATCATTATGGATTTATCGAAAGTTGATACTAAAGAGCTGTCACAGGGTCAAACGATTGAGGTTTGGTTTGATGAGTTACAAGAATCGTTTCCTCCTAAAGTAACGGTTGAAAAATATAACATCATTATGGATAAGTAGGGGAGCAGTTCTTAAAATCCACAAAAAGGAGAAAAACCTTAAGGCTTTTCTCCTTTCGTAAATTATGCCGTTGGAAGTCCCATCACAGCTTTCACTTCTAAATATTCCTCGATGCCGAAGTCTCCCCATTCTCTTCCGATACCAGATTGCTTAAAGCCGCCAAATGGGGCAAAGTAATCTGTTTCGGCATTGTTAATGGTGATTTGGCCAGCACGGATATGTTCAGCTACATATTTTAAAGTTTTTTCATCTTTTCCAACAACATACCCGGCAAGGCCATAAACCGTATCATTGGCGATGTCAAGGGCATGATCTAGGTCCTGATACGTAATCACACTCATGACCGGTCCGAATATTTCTTCTTGCGCAATGGTCATATCATTTTTTACATTGGTGAAAATGGTATGCTTGGCGAAATATCCTTTATCGATTCCGTCCGGCTTTCCAGTTCCCCCTGCAAGCAGAGTAGCACCTTCATCGATTCCTTTTTCAATATAAGATTGCACAGTATCCCACTGCTTTTTAGAAACAAGCGGGCCTGTGGCGTGATCTTCTCTCGGATCACCAACTGTAAACTTCGGCAGGGCATTCAGTAGCGCTTTTTCAAACTTGTCTTTCATTGATTCTGGAATAAGCACACGCGTAGCTGCAGAACACACTTGACCTGTATTCATCGCAATATGATGAACGGCGGTTTCTGCTGCCTCATCCACATCTGCATCATCTAAAACAATAAGAGGGGATTTCCCGCCAAGCTCAAGAGCCACTTTCTTCACATTGTCCGCCGCGTTTTCCATAATCTTCGAGCCGACAGCACCTGATCCAGTAAATGAAACAAAGTCAATATCAGGATGTGAGCTAATACCGTCACCAATCACGTCACCAGTTCCGTTTACTAAGTTGAAGACTCCTTTCGGTACGCCTGCTTCATCAATGATTTCTGCAAGAATCATCGCAGCAAAAGGTGTAATTTCTGCTGGCTTTAAGACAACTGGTGAGCCTGCCGCAATGGCACCCGCAATTTTAAGAGAAGTTTGATTCGTTGGGAAGTTCCACGGTGTAATCAATCCGCTGACGCCAATCGCTTCTTTTATAATGGTATGTCCGCCGCGGTCCTCGGTAAATGTATAAGATTTAAGTGCTTCCGCTGCTTTAGAAAAATGTTCATAGCCCATTGTGTAATGAACTTCTTCTGATACTTTCAGCGGTGCACCGAGCTCTTGTGTCATCACTTCTACAAGTTCATCCTTGCGTTTTTCGTAGCCGCGCACAATGTTTTCCAGCATCTTCACGCGTTCATTTCGAGATGTTTTCGAGAAAGAAGGGAAGGCGGCACGAGCTGCTTTCACTGCCTTATCTAAATCTTCTTTTGTTCCTAAGCTAATGGTGCCAATGACTTCTTCTGTCGCAGGGTTGATGACCTCTGTCTTTTCGTTTCCTGTTGAAGCAATCCATTCTCCGTTAATAAAATGTTTCTCTTGATTTCTCATTCTGACATGTCTCCTTTTTATATGTGATTCAATCAATATTCTGTTTTCAGCTGATATAAAACTGTACCCACTGTGAAAAATCTAAAACGAAGAAACTGCAAAAGAAAAAGTTTCTGATATAATACGCAAAGTGGGACATATGTCCTTTTCAATAGGTGAGCATGTATCATTTAATGGAACTAGACTGAAAAAAGAAGGAGCATGTGAACGAATGAAAGGTGTTATTTTCGCTTTATTAGGAGGCGCTTGCATTACACTGCAAGGCGTAGCCAACGCAAGAATCAGCCAGGATATCGGCACATGGCAGGCGGCAACGATCACGCAGCTGACCGGCTTTATCATCTCGCTCGTCATTTTACTGATTGTACGAGACGGACACTTCAGGGAATATCGAAAGGTGCAGCCACTTTATTTAATAGGCGGCGCATTTGCAGCCATTATTATTTTTAATGAAGTCACCGCGATTCAAATGATCGGTGTCACACTCACCATCGCATCGTTACTTATTGCACAGCTTGCTTTTACCTTTGCAATCGATGCAAAAGGATGGTTTGGTGTACAGAAGAAGAAAATGAAATGGCCTCATTATGCAGGAATTTTACTGATGGTCGCAGGCGTGATCATTTTAAAGCTATAAAGGAGGGCGTCAGATGGAGGAGCTTTATGATGAATCTCTTTTTTCATCTTATCTTAAGGCACATCAATTAGAAAACGTCTTTCATCAAAAGCTCATATCACACGTGAGCTTGTGGCGCTATGAGCAGGGTGAGCTCGTTTGTTCAAAAGGGGATAAGAGGGAGTACCTGTACTTGTTAGTGAAAGGAAAATTAAAGATTTTCACGACCACAAAGGAAGGGAAAACCTTTATTCTTAGCTTTAAACATCCCCTTGAAGCGATTGGAGATATTGAATACGTTCAGCAGACGGATATGGTCAATACAGTCGAAGCTGTCACAGAAGTACATATGCTAAGGGTTTCTCATCAAGCGCTCATGCGCCATGCGAAGGATGACCCACGCGTGTTAACCTTTCTGCTAAAAGGCATCACAAACAAATTTTATACAAAATCAAACGATTTGAGTTTCCACCTTTTATATCCTGTGGAGGTCAGGCTTGCAAGCTACTTATTGTCTGTTGTAACAAATGATGACAGCGCGAGCGCCCTTCGTCTCACTGATGCGGCAAGCTTAATCGGTACAAGCTATCGTCATATTAACCGGGTCATTCAGCAATTCTGTGAAAAAGGGCTGATAGAGAGGCGTAGAGGAGAGATTACGATTTGTGACCGGAAAGGGCTCCTAGAAATAGCAGGGCACAATATTTATGAATAGAAGAAATGAAGGGATTTATATATGATCATAGGAATACTATTAGCTATCACTGCTGGCGCACTCGTCAGCTTACAAACCATTTTTAACAGTAAGGTCAATGAGCATACAGGCTCTTGGTCAACTACAACCCTCGTTCTTGGAATGGGCTTTATTGCTTCACTCCTGATGGGTCTCTTACTAGAGGGAACTGGCATGTTTCAATTAAGACATATGGAAGCTTGGTACTGGATCAGCGGAGCCATTGGGGTAGGAGTGGTCATTTGTCTTGTTCAGAGTATCAAACGTCTTGGACCGACTTATGGCATCTCGATTGTCCTCACGTCACAGCTGGGCTGCGCTCTTTTGTTTGATTCGCTTGGCTGGCTTGGGTTAGAAAAAGTGGCATTTTCTTTTACAAAACTATTAGGAGTCATTGTGATTGTTGCTGGGATCTTAGTGTTTAAATTGACCAAATTGGAGTCAGCAGAAAAAGATCAATCGCAAGAAAAAGGGCTGCCACAAGAGTAGCCGCCCTTTTTTAAATCAATCGCCGCCATAATACCGTTATCGCGGATAATCCATTTAAAAGGAGCCTTTTCATCAAAGGCTTTTTTTTCTGCCCATATGCGCTCGCATGATAGGCTGTTCGGTCTTTAGCAACGAGATTACTGTAGGCGATTTTTCGTTCGATTGCCTGTGTAAGTGATAACGCAAACGGGGCACTGTCAATCACCAAAATCGACTCTGTGTTTAAAAAACTAGACCTCGCATCTAAGTTATATGTCCCAATAATACTCAAGTAATCATCAATCACCATTGATTTCCCATGAATGGAATAGGGGCCTTCATATTCATACAAATGAACGCCTGTTTTCATCAGTTCCTTTTTCGTGCTTAAATATCCAGCAAAGGCTAACGGATTTGGTGTCGCTGTAAGAGAATTCGTGACCATTGTCGTTTGAATCTCACTACCTAAGGGGGTGAGTCCGGCTTTCATTGGGCGTGTTGGGATGACATAAGGCGTTTGTATAAGCACAGAACGCTTTGCCCGGTGCGCAAGATCGTTCAGTTTTTTCAGCACAAGCGGCCGCTTATTGAAGCGTTCCACAGGATTTGTGAAAAAGGCAATCTGTTTCACTGAAGTGGCATCTGCTGCCCAATCAAAGGAGGACATCACAAAAGGTTCTTTTGTGCGCACTGCTTCTTGATAGGATCTGAGCAGCTGTTTTCTAAGCTTTAACCCTTTTTTCGCTTTTGGCTTGGAGAACACATCTTTTGTTCTTTTCGTAAAATCATGATTCCATAGATAAACGAAATATTGCTCCATTTCATCTAATACTTTTCCCTTTTTGGCGTTATAGAGCAGCACATCGCGGTCAAAAGCAAAGTCTTTCGGCGGCTGATCTGCAAAGTATTTATCACCGATATTTCTTCCGCCCATCACAGCCACTCGGCCATCTGCTAGTAGCAGCTTATCGTGAAGCCGATTATGCCACGTCCATGGCTTGAACAAACGAAAGGGCTCATAAAAACGAATCGACATGTTCGGATGATTTGCCACCGCATAGCGCAAATGCTTCAGCGGCCCGCGCAAACTGTGACAAATGCCATCTAACAACACCTGGACTTTCACACCTCGATCAGCTGCTTCAATTAAAGCACCTAGTACCCATTCGGCTGTTTTTCCCTTTTGAATGGAATAGTAACTGAGACGGATCACCTTCTTTGCCTCACGAATCATTTGGATTCTAACCTGACCAGATTCAAACCCATCGTCAAGAAGCATCACTTGATTTGTCCCCTGATCGTCTCCTGAGATAGAAGAGGCTTTATAAATACAATGTTCTTTGCATGTTTTTCGTATCGGTAAATAAAACAAAACAAATGCGGTCAAAAATACATAGACGACATAGAGAAGGATGAGAAAAAACAAGAGATGAAGCATAGGTATCAGCTCCTTTCACACAGACACAACTTTTCCTTAGTGTATGTCAAAAATCAAATTTCACTCATTTTGGCTTTCCATCAAAATATATGACAAAAGAATCACCTTGTTTTTATTGGGTATTTAATTATAGTATGAAATGAGTAAGGGGGAATCGAATTGAATGAACCACTATTTAACATTCCAAGCGATGTGTATCAAACGTTAAGTGAAACAGAACGTTATTTACTCCATTATATTCACCAGCATCTAGAGGATATCTCCACCTTATCCATCGTCACATTAAGTGAAAGAGCGAATGTGTCGACAGCCACAATTGTCAGATTGATGAAAAAAATTGGTTACAACGGCTATACTTCCTTTAAGTATCGATTGAAACAAGAAAAGAAAATGACCGATGCAAGTGATCAGCTAAAAAACATCGATGAAGACATCAAACTAGCGATTCGGAAAAATGAAGAAGAGGTTTTAAAGACGATTCAGCTGCAAAGTATTGGGCAAATTGAAGATGCCGTTCAAAAAATACATAATGCGGACAAAATTTATATTTTCGGCAGAGGGTTCTCAGAGATGATTGCTAAAGAAATGACCATCAAATTACAGCTCATCGGAAAAACATGCGAAGTACACGACGACCCGAATATCATTCGGCTGAAATCACGAGATATTGGTAAAAATGAACTTGCGATCTTTGTTTCATTAAATGGCGAAACAGCAGAGCTCGTTGAAGCGTGTCAAAATCTCAGCATGAAGCAAGTCACAACCATTACCGTCACGACAAGAATAGATTCTACATTAAGCAAAATATCAGATATGACTCTAGTCGGATATAAAGGCGAACAATCTTTCTTCCCAGATTATGAAGTCAGATCGCGCCTGTCTCTTCATGTCATTGCCCGCATTTTACTAGATGCCTATGTGATCCGAATGAAATAACCGCTTAAGAAGCCTTCGAGACTTTGATCTGGAAGGCTTTTTATCATGAAAACCTTTACACAATCTGAAAACATTTTCACTCCATCGTATGAGATACTTTCTTTAGAGAAAAGAAAGAAGGTGAAACCAATTGATTTATACCTGCACCTTAAATCCTGCTATTGACCTATATATTGCATTAAAAGAAATGAGGGCAAATGCAGTCAACCGCACAGAAGATGAAGACTATCAGCCGAATGGCAAAGGAGTCAATGTCTCCATTATGCTAAAGAAATATGGATTCACCAGCACTGCATTAGGATTTATTGCTGGGTTTTCAGGCTCTTATATTGAACAATCCTTAAAGGACCTTTCCATTCAAACCGATTTTATCTCGGTTGAAGGAATTACACGCATTAATGTTTTTATTAATACGACAGAAGAATACAAGCTCGTGAACCAAGGACCTGCGATTGAAGCAAAATCGCTTCACGCCTTTCGTGAAAAAATAGCGGCCATCCCGCAGGGGGGCATCCTTATCATGTCAGGCAGCCTGCCAAAGGGCGTACCCGCCAGCATTTTTTCAGAAGTAGCAGCTATTTGTCATCAGCACAACGTCAAATTTATTTTAGACACAAGCTCCGCAGCAGTTCTTGAGACGCTTCAATACAAGCCGTATTTATTAAAACCGAATGAAGAAGAAATCGCTGCTTTTTTCGGCAAAATACATCCTATGTCAGAAAAAGAACTCATTCAATCAGGAGAAAAACTCATTGAGATGGGTGCAGAGCAAGTGCTTATTTCCCGCGGAGGAGAAGGGGCTTTGTTCATTACGAAAGACGTCATCTTAAAAGGAAACGCACCGACAGGCACTGTGGTAAACACAGCTTGTTCTGGAGATGCAATGCTCGCAGCCTTTCTTAGTAAACAGCTTGAAGGTCATTCACCTGAAGAATGCTTACGTTACGGCATTGCAACGGGCGCATCTACTGCATTTTCTAAAGGCTTAAGTGATTTACATGACATTCATTCATTAATTGAGCAAGTACACATTCACAAGATATAAGGGGGAATCAGATATGAGCCGTAAAAAAATTGTCGCTGCAACTGGCTGTCCAACAGGCATTGCACACACGTTTATGGCAGCTGAGGCATTAAAAATAGCTGCTGAGCAATTAGGGGTCGACATCAAAGTCGAAACGCATGGTCAAGTAGGAATTGAAAACGCTTTAACCGATCAAGACATTCTGGAGGCCGATGGGGTCATTGTCGCAGCTGACAAAGATGTGAATACAGATCGTTTTCACGGCAAACCACTGATTGAAGTGCCTGTAGCGAAAGGCATCCGCACGCCAGAAGAACTGATCCAAGGCATTATCAATGGAGATGCACCCGTTCATCAAGTGAAAGGAAGGGCTTCTGGGACGGAGAAAACATCTGCTCCTTCATCCTCTCAACAAAAGACGACGAATAAGTGGATACACACGATCTACAAACATTTAATGAACGGTGTATCACACATGCTTCCATTTGTCGTTGGAGGCGGAGTCTTAATTGCTATTTCTTTTCTATTCGGTATTTACTCAGCTGATCCTCAGCATGAAACGTATCATCCGTTTGCTGCCTATTTAAAAAGCATTGGTGGACTCGGCTTTAGCTTAATGGTGCCTATTTTAGCAGCATTTATCGCTGATTCAATCGCCAGACGCCCAGGGATGGTTGTCGGATTTATCGGCGGCCTGCTTGCAAACGACGGTGGCGCTGGATTCTTAGGTGGTATTATCGCAGGTTTTGCAGCAGGATATATCATCGTATTCCTTCAATTCCTGCTTCAAAAATTACCTGCATCACTTGACGGTTTAAAATCAATCTTCATCTATCCTGTTATCGGTATTTTCTTGATTGGAGCTGTGATGACACCACTATTAGTTCCGATCACAGGGCTAAATAATTCATTAATGGATTTTCTCTCAGCTGTTCAATCCACGAACCCGCTGCTCTTAGGTTTAATTGTTGGCGCAATGTGTGGATTTGATATGGGAGGTCCTTTTAACAAAGCAGCCTATGTCACAGGAACGGCTTTACTTGCACAAGGCAACCTTTACTTCATGGCAGGTGTGTCCGCAGCATGTATCACACCGCCGCTTATCATTGCGATTGCCACAACGATTTTCAGAAAACATTTCACACCGCAAGAACGAAATGCAGGGGCCATCAACTATATTCTAGGGGCGACACATATTACAGAAGGGGCCATCCCATTTGCGGCAAAAAACCCGATCGTTGTCCTGCCAATTATCATGTTTGGCTCAGCCATCTCTGCTATATTGACGTATCTATTTGGCGTACAGGTTCCAGCTCCGCATGGTGGATTCCTTGTCCTTCCAGTCGTCACAGGTGCATTTCAGTGGGTACTATCCATACTGATCGGATCACTTGTAGGTGCCATTCTATACGGGCTTTACCGTAAAAAAATAGACAAACCCGCAGTTTAATAGGGAGGAAGAGAAATAATGGAACATATCTATATGAATCTTCATGAAACAGCTTCTTCACAGGCTGGCGTTTTCGCAGCCATTGCTGACATTGCCTACAAAGCAGGTATTTGTACATCACAAGAGGATGTCAAAAAAGGCTTAGCTGAAAGGGAAGCACTGAGCACGACTGGAT
Organism: Bacillus sp. NMCC4; assembly: GCF_002998555.1. Taxonomy (NCBI): domain Bacteria; kingdom Bacillati; phylum Bacillota; class Bacilli; order Caryophanales; family Bacillaceae; genus Bacillus; species Bacillus sp. NMCC4. Next base: position 464,517 of record NZ_PVRA01000003.1, read on the forward strand.
TTCAAGATGGATTTGCCATTCCACATACACAAACAGAAGCCATCACAAAACCAGCACTCGTGATCGTCCGCACTGAAACAGGCATTGAATGGGACGCTTTTGATGGGAAGCCATGCTTTTTCTTCTTATCCTTACTGATCCCCAAAAATGAAGCGGGCACCACTCATCTAAAGGCTCTTTCTGCTCTTTCACGAGGATTAATGGATGAAGCGAAACGACAAAAGCTGCTGGAAACAAGAACAAATGAAGACATGCTTACTGTTTTAGAAACAGATATTTTAACGAGAGAGGATGTTTGATTATGCCTTTACTTTCAACAACACCGATGCTTGAGGCTGCGAAAAAAGAAAAATACGGAATCGTTGCATTCAATGTACATTCCTTTGACAGTATTTATTGGGTGCTCGAAACGGCCGCAGAATTAAAATCACCTGTCATTTTGCAAACAACGGTTGGAACGGTTCAATCACTTGGAGCAAAAGCGATTGCAGATACAGTCAAAGCGGCGGCTGATCAATATCAAATCCCAATCGGTCTGCACCTTGATCACTGCACGGACTTTGATGTGATTCTCACCTGTATTCGAGCGGGATATACATCCGTCATGATCGATGCATCCATGCATTCATATGAAGAAAATGTACGCCGCACAAAAGAAGTCGTAGACCTCGCGTTAAAAGTAGGGGTGAACGTCGAAGCAGAATTAGGCAAGGTAGGCGGCGTAGAGGATGATATCGTCGTCGATGAAAAGGATGCTGAAAAAGCCATTCCATCAGAATGCCGTCAATTTGTAGAAGAAACTGGGGTACCTACTTTAGCGCCTGCGATTGGTACCGCTCACGGCATTTATAAAGGGGTACCGGATATTGACTTTGACCGCATTGAACAAATTGCAGCGCTGGTCGATGTTCCCCTTGTGCTGCACGGCGGTTCCGCTGTACCGGATGAGGACGTCAGACGATGTGTAGCACTTGGTATGGCAAAGGTCAATGTCTCTACTGAATTGAAAAATGCGTACTCTGAAGCCATCCGTGATCATTTCTCAAACGAACCTGAAAGCTTAGATCCACGTATGTATTTACAAAAAGCAAAACAAGCTGCAAAAGACATGGTCACATCGAAAATACGGATCGTTGGCAGTGAGGGCAAAGCCCATCCTCTATATCAGTGAAACAAAAAAGCAGAGCCGCTTAAGCTCTGCTTTTTCACATTATTCGTTTTCTTTCATTTCATTTGATGTGCGTACTCGTGCATTTCCCATAAATAGGACCGTAATCGCTGCAAGGGCAATAGGAAACAACGCAATCAAAAACACGTACGTAATACTTTGTGACATCGCATCGATGACTTTATTTAAAATATCAGGCGGAATTTGTGAGCGAGCACCTTCTTGAAAAATGGCTTGTGGATCGCCTATTTGAGAAGGGGCTCCTTTTATTCCGCTAAAGGCATCTGCTAAGCGATTCGTTAGGACATTGGTTTGAATCGTCCCAAAAATCGTGACACCAAGCGTCATCCCAAGTGATCTCATAAATGAATTGGTTGAGTTTGCACTGCCTCGGTAACGAGGGGCAAGATCATTCATTGAAGCTGAAGGCAGAAGGGAGAAGCTAAAGCCGACGCCAAAGCCTGATATCATCATAAAGAGTGTAAGCCACAGTCTAGCTGTATCTGGTGACATATTGGCAAGAAGCAGCATCCCAGCAAAAAATGAAATAACAGAGATCGTCATAAGACGTCTGAAAGGCACTTTCGTCTGCATCGTTCCGCCAATCATACTGCCAATCACAGATCCTATCATCATCGGTGTTAAAATAAACCCTGCACTTGTCGCAGATTCACCATACACCGCTTGCACGAAAATAGGAATAAAGACGGCAAGAATAATAAATGTCCCCCCATATAAAAACGCCAATATTTGAGATGTCGCAAATAAACGATTTTTAAACATCCAAAAAGAAATAATCGGTTCCTCCGCTTTACGCTCAACAATAAAGAAGATGGTACCAAACACAAGAAACACGGCAAAAAGTGTGAGGATTTGCACCGAATCCCACGCATAAGATTTACCGCCAAGCTCAAGTGCGAACATTAAGCTCACAACTGCCACGACAAGTGTAATAGCACCTGACCAGTCAATTTTTTGCTTGCGATGTTCCAGCGATTCATGATAGTATCTGGCGATCAAGAACACACTAACAATACCGATTGGCACGTTAATATAGAAAACCCAATGCCAGCCGATCGAATCTGTGATAATAGCTCCTAACAGTGGTCCTAGTACACTCGATAAACCAAATACTGCACCAAACATACCGGACATTTTTCCGCGCTTTTCAGGCGGGAAGATATCAAAGATGATCGTAAACGCGATCGGAAGAAGGGCACCGCCTCCAAGCCCTTGAATGGCCCGGTAAATAATGAGCTGATCCATCGTTTGTGCGATACCGCACAGCGCTGATCCAATTAAAAAGAAAATAAGTCCAAACAGAAAAAAACGCTTTCGACCATACATATCAGAAAGCTTTCCGTAAATCGGCATTCCAGCCATCACTGCCACCATATAAGAAGCCGTCACCCAAGCAAATTTATCAAAACTGCCCAAATCTGCTACGATGCTTCCCATTGCTGTTGCAACAATGGTATTGTCCATCGCTGCCATAAAAATCCCTAACAGCAAACCGATGACAACAAAGCGAGTGGATGCCTTGCCTTTATCCACATGATTCATTTACCTCCTGCTTACGTTCTCTTCTTATTTTTGCTATGATCAACTTAACCATAAGTAAGAGAACATTTATCTTGATGATCAAGATAAATTGATTTTAAAGGGAGGAGAACAAGTTGTCAATAAAGAACGAGGCTGAAGACAGAGCAGACCTGATCATACATACAATGAGGCGCCTCGCCACACGAACGGTTTTATTCCATCAAGCGGCCGCGCAATCGCTCGGCCTTTTCCCAACAGATCTCAAATCAGCCGATTTATTAAACGAACTCGGCCCCCTCACAGCAGGGGAATTAAGTGAAAAAACAGGTCTTAGCTCAGGTGCGGTCACAGCTCTTATTGACCGCCTTGAAAAAGCTGGCTACGTCAAAAGAGAAAAGGACCCAAAAGACAAGCGAAGAGTCATCATCGTTCCATTAACGGCTGGGAAATCACAAGTAAAAGAACTCTTTCAATCTTTATCGGCATCAACTAAACAGCTCACAAACGAATACAAACGAGAAGAATTAGACTTAATCATTCAATTTATTAACGAAGCAGCAGATATTATGGACCAAGAGCTGCAATTGCTTAAGTCTAAGTCTTAAGAGAGCACAATGTTAAGGGTGTGCTTTTCTTTGAAATAAAATAGCGAGGATATGATTCTGATCATTTACATATTAAGTACTGTTTTTGTATCTATATTCCTATTTAATGACAAACTTTGTGTTGGTAAAATTGACCTTGTCAATGAATAGGAAGGAGTGAATTCTTCTGGGCAAGATAATTGATGCAAAAGCACTAACAAGTGCCACGGACACAAGGGCAAAACACTATCAGGAACTCCGTGAACAAATGGTAGATTTAAAAAAGGCACTACAAGGTGTGGCGAATCTCGGTGATGATTTCACTGGAAAAGGCGCCGACAACATTAAAAGCTTTTATAAAGAGCTGGCTGGAAATGTAGACATGTTTATCAGCTTCATTGATAAGCAAAAAGCCTTTCATGAAGGTGTTT